>NZ_JABKKK010000001.1:0-395237 GCF_013166535.1 Prevotella sp. PTAC | reverse complement strand
GGGAAATTGTATGTCTTGAGTTTTTTTCGCTGTGCGGCATACGGCAAACCTTGAATGAACCTGTCTATAAGACTTAACGCACAAGAATACTCCCTTGATTTTCGCTGATTTGGAGAATTATCAGCTTTTGCTATCTTTTCTTGAAAAGCAGAACTGAAATTCAAATCGTAAGAATCAACACCCATATCCTCCATGTATTGGGATATGTATTCTATGTAACGTAAATACCTGTCGGTCATGTAGGTGGACAGTTTGAAACTCTCAAAGGCTCTTTTGCAGTAAATGAAGAACTCACTGCGTGGAATGGATTTGCAATTATTCATTGTGTATGATTTTTTGAGTTCGGCGATATTGCCATATAATCAAAATGAACAATATACAATAATATTATTAAAAGTCTGATTGATTTTCAGATAAATAAAATGTGTTCTTGTAATAATCATTTAGTTTTGATAAGTAGCAAAGAAACCTTTGTCCAATCTGCGATAACTAAAAAATCCGCAAGTAAAACTTGCGGAGGCTATATATTGGGTCGTTATTTTTTGGTGGAGGGGAATGATAATCTCGAACCGTTGAACTACACATTTCTGCTTCGTCTCCATTTCCCCCAACGATTTGATACGTTCAATCATTTTTGTTGTTCCTTTCTGAATTTTCCTAAATACTTTCTTCATAATTTCGCTATACTTTTTATGGTTAATAACTATGTTTTGTATTGCTCTCACAACACTTACAACTTGAAGTGTTATTTGGAAACCGATAGGCAAAAATGGCTCAACGATGTCAATTAACGAGAAAATCCTACGATAATCTATCAAGTGATAGAGCAAAAGACGTGCCAAGTTAAATATGGCACGTCTTTTGCCAGTTTTGTCAGTCCTTTTATGGGATATACAACAGCGCAAACTCCGCCTTTCTCCGTTTGAGCAGCATGGCGTGGCGTTTTCCTTTGTAGTTGCAGAAGGCTATATACTCACGGTAGATGTTCCTGTCACCAGCTTCCAGCTTCTTGATTAAGGTGCTTTTGGGGATTGTTTTGCTGCCTAACAGCTTCGCCGGTCCCACATTGTAAGCTAACGTGCCAAGCAAAATCGAATCAACCCCGAATTTACGGAACATGGCGACAAATTTGCGCAGGTCTTTCCGCAAAAGTTCATCCGCATCCCGTTTTGTCATGGTTCGTGCCGAATACTTCTCGTTTGGCAAAAGTTTGTGACCCCAACCGACGTATGGGTAGTGTTTTTCTGAGTGCCAGCCTTCAAAGTAGCGGCAGCATAAAAAAGCACGTTCCATAAGCGGCAGTCGGTAGATTGCCGCCTGCCCGTCCGTTCCCTCTTGGCGGCTGATCTGCGCGGACACAGAACAGACCGTCAGAAGTGAACAGAGCATTGTCATGAATACACGCATCATTTCAACAAGGGGCTGAAGTTGCCGATGGGAACGATGGTAAGATCGTCGTCCTTTACATTCCTGTTGTTGAAGTCAAATTCCAGTTCGTAGGAGTTGCTAAAGTTATCCTCCACCACCACGATGAAATTATGCGCCTCATCACCCGCCGCCGTGTAGTACAGGCGGAATTTTTCGTTCTCCAGCAGGTAGCGGTCGTTAGGCAGGAAGGTGATGCCGTTATCCATTTTGAGCGAGCCTTCCCCCTCGAACTGGAAATAGCGGATGGTATAGAGCGTACCCGAAAAGTCGCCCTCCTTTTTCAGTTCACAGCGGATTTCCACTGTCTGCCCCTTTACTACCTTGTTCGGCACGGGCATGACCTCCACCGTGAAGGGATAGGACTGCTGGATGTCCATGTCATCGTCACATGACACGAGGGTGAATGACATGGCGGCTATCAGGCATAACGCCACTGCCTTGAATATTGATGTTCTCTTGTTTCTGTTGTTCAGTATGTTCATTGTTCTTCGATTTTTAGATGGTTGTTTTTCTGTTTTTTCGTTGTCAGTTGCAGGTACTCGTTCAAGTCCTTGCAACCGTCATAGAGGGAGGAACGGTCGGTGACACGTTCCCCGTATCGCATGGTAAGTGCGGCAAGCGTCCGCCGTCCGGCTTCGTCACGGTCGAGGAAGCAGCCGATGCGCCCGTATCCGTCCAGCAATCCCGCCGCCTTCTCCACGTTGGCGACTGAGTTCAGCACAAGACAGTCAGCGTTACCGGTTACACCAAGCGTCACGGCAGAGAGAAAGTCCATGAAGCCCTCGAACACGAGGCACTCGTCAGCCGGGATGTCATTCGCCTTTACCAGTGATACAGACTTCGGAGGTATGCAACCCTTGAAATATCGGCTTCTGACTTCATAGCCACCTGCCATGTTCGGAAAGCCAACGGCAAAATACCGTTTCCCACGCACACCGTAGTTCAAGCGGCAGCAGTGACGGGATGCGATGGCGTAAGGGATGCCCCGTTCCTCTAAATACTCCGTCAGCAGTGAGCGGAGCAGCGGAGCGACCTCCACATCCTCAAAAACGGATTCGGTCGGCTTCGAGAGATAGACGGGCTTTTCCCATCCGGCAACCGTCATATTGGCGGCTTCCGCTATGAACTTCGCTTGCTTCATGAAGTCATCGCTTTGCAGAAACTCCCCGGCAAGCGTGAAGATGTCGCCGCCCTTGCCCAAACCGAAGTCGTACCAGAGCTGTTTCGCCACGTTCACACGGAAAGAGGATGTGCGCTCGCCCCTGTACGGGGCAAGATACCACAGCTCGTTACCGCTCCTTCTGACAGGCTCATGCCCCAGCCGTGCGAGAAAATCCGCAAGCGGCATCCTTCTGACAGCATCTATTTCCGTCCTTTCCATGCCCGTGTCAGTTGATGATGAACTTGATACCGACCCCGAACTGCGTGTGGAACTTCCGTGTGTCGCCACCCCAAAGGCAACGCTCCCGCAGGTTGGCAAGCAGGGCGATACGGTCTGCCACGTAACACTCCACATCGAGCGTCAGCGCACCGCCGTAGATGAAGGCGTCCCGGTCGTGCAGCGTGGAGCCGTCATGCAGCACCTTCTTCCCCCAATTTACCGCCTCATATCCGGCGAGAGCCGAAGCCCCGGCATAGACGAAAACAATCTTTCGGGCGTCCGACAGTATCTTGAAGTAATAGCCGCCCTCCGCCGTGAACTGCGCCACGGGTATCTTGGTGTCCTTGTAGGGATTGTTCTTCAACAGGTATTCGCCACCGAACACCCACTTGTTCCCCTTCTTCGTGTAGGTGGAGAGAGCCGCCCCGAAGCTGTACCCGCCGTCCTTGCCGCCGAGATTGAAGCCGTCCGCCATGTCCGCCCTCACCTCGATGCCCTGCATCTTCGGCAGACACCGCTGGGCGTGCGCCTGCCCTGTAAAAAGGGCAAGCGACGCGATGATTATTGCGATGTACTTTCTCATGGTCAGCGTACTTGAAGTTCGTTGATGGTACCCGCGCGTACCAAATCCTCGTTCTCAATCACGAAGGACTGGTGACGGCCGCCGTTCTTCTCGTTCAATTCCACCACGAGGCACTTGTCATCGGGGATGGTGAACTTCGCCATCGTGAAGACCGTGCGCTCGCTCTTTTTGCCCGGCACGAGGGTGGCGTAGTTCTGCGCGCGGAGCGGCAGAATAATCTGCTCCTGCACGGCAGTACGCTTCGCAACCTTCTTGTCCACGATTTTCCAAGTGATGTAGTCCACATCGAAAGGCACGTTGCTCTGGTTCTTTATCTCCGTGTGGAAATAAAGCAAGCCGTTGTGCGTGTAGATGCCTTTCAACAGGTATTGGATGCCGAAACGCTTGCAGCCGATATGCTTCACCTCGCGCTTGTTCTGTTTGTGGATGGACTTCATGATAAGGCGCACCAGCATCGGGCTTTCGCTGCCCAGCTCTTTCAGATAGATTTCCTGCGCGTTGTTCGGGCGGTTCACCGTGCTGCCGTCATGGATGAAGTCGCACATCTCCACGTTGAGCAACAGCGGTTCGGCGGCGTACTTCACGTTGAAGGTGTAGAAACTGCCGTCCTCCGTGATGACGGACATATTCGTTTCGTTGGGAAAATTCCTTACGGTAGCCTTCACACGGATGATGTTCTCCGCTCCGTCGGCTTTCCCGGCAATCAGGTCGGGCGAGCCTAAATCGACATAGCGCACCTCCGCCGGAAAAATGACGTGGACGGTCTTGTCGTAGGTCACTTCCAGACCGTGCGGCGGTATCATGCGGTCGAAGGTCAGCTTGCGTGACAGCCCGTGATATAGGTCGCCGTCCGCCTCCTTCTGCGGATAGACCTCCTTCGTCAAGGTCGGTTGTTCACTTCCGTTGGTCGTTTCAACGGTTACATTCTCCTGCGCGTTGGCAGTTATGATGCCCATAGCGAGGGCAAACATGATGATTACTTTTCTCATTACTTTTGGATTTTAGTGGTAATTTTTATTGTTTTCAATATTTTTCTTGGTAAAGCATGACCCTGTACCCGGCTTTCAGATGCACCTTGACGGTTCGCATCTTTTTGGCGATGTACTGGCTCGTGCCTTGTATCAGCCCCTTGCCCAAGTCGGAGGCGAGCTGCGCCCCGGCATTGGTGGAGATGTTGATGCTGCTTCCCAGCGAGCCGCCCATGTTGGCGGCGACCTCCCGGACGGCGTTCATCTCCATCGAGTTCGGGATGAAGATGCCGGGCTGTCCGTCCGTGTCATAGACCGCAAGCTCCACGGGGATAATCGTGCCGTCGTATTCCAGCGAGGTAATCTCGATGTCGAGCCGCTCACCCTGTATCTTGCCCGTGCCGACCACCACCGCACCCCGGGGTATTGTCCTGCCTGCCACCGCCATAGGCTCCAGCAGGCGCAGCCTTACCGTCTGCCCGTCCGTCACGCTCTGCGCCCCATGCACGCACGCCGGTATGGTGTTCCTGTCCAATACCTCCGCCGTGCCGACAGCCGTGTTGAAACCCCGGTTGCGTTCCTGCGATAAGGCGGCGACAAACTCCGCGTTACTCATAGGCTGTGAGAGTGAAGAAACTACTTGATGCTCCACCTGTCTGATAGGCATTGCCTTGTTCTTCTTCCCTTTCTGCACGGTAGTTGGCTCTGCCCTCTGTTCCGCCGATGGCTGTCCTCCGTTCTGACCGCCCATGTACTTTGCCGCCAGCTCGTAGGACTTCTCCATAAGAGCCACCTGCTCGTCCATAGAGGAAGCCTTGCCCCTCTCGCTTTCCAGTTCCGACTCCAGCGATGCGATGCGCTCCAACAATTCGTCCATCTCCGCATTGTCGTTTTTCGGCTGGTCGTAGAAGTTTCCGAGCGTGGCGTTCAGGTCACGGTAGGCGGCTGCGGAGGACTGGATGGTCTGCGGCGTGGCTGGCTTTGCCCTTTCTTCCTTGCCGCCCGGATTGGCGAGGTCGAAGTCCACTCCGTTCTCCGTTCCCGCTATCTCGCGGTCGAACATGTCGCCCAGCTGCCCGATGGCACGGTTGCGGCTCTCCTGACGCTCTTCCATCTCCCCATGCTCGTAGGCTTTCAGCTTGTCGCCGATAATCTGCCGGTTCGCCTTGTCAGCGTCGGGCATCTCGGTGTTGTATCCGTCCGTTCCCGGCGGTTGCTCCTTGCCGGAGGACGGGGCGAATATCAGCCACATCGCCCCGATGAACACCAACACCATAGCGGGCAGCACGATCATCTTCTGCCGTTTCAGCCGTTGCGCCTCTGTCAGCGGTTCGCGCTCCTTTTTCGGTTTCCCCGTTTCGGGAGCAGCTTTGTTCTCTTTCGTCGGTTCATTCTTTGTCTGTTCCATATAAATAAGGTGTTAAGTGATTGCCTGTTTCCGCCGGGGTCGGCAGTTCCACCCGTCCGGCGTGTCCCGTTTCCATATGTGAGCCGTCGTTCCTGCCGATGTCATAGACGGCTCTGCCGAAGGTGTAAAGGGCAAGCACCGCGAAGGCGGCGAACATCCCCAGCACGATGCGGCGGCGTGTTTCCGGCGGCAAGCCGTCCAGATACCCTTTGAGACTTGCCGCCAAGCGTTTCCGTTTGTCGTGGAGTTTCCAATACATGCCCCACATTGATTTTCTGATACTTTTCATGTCCTGTTACCGTTTGATAGTCTGTAAATCCTTGTTCTCAATGATGGTGAAACCCTCGATGGTAAAACCGTTCGGGTTGTCATCCGACCGCGATGCGTTCAGCAGGCGGCAGGTGGTCACGAGGCTGCGCTCGGTGACGTTGCTCTGCCGGATGATTTTCTGTGTGGCGTAGGTCACGGCACGGTAGGGATAGGCGTTGAAGTCGCACACCACGCTGTCCACCTTCAGCACTTGGTTGATGTTCCCGGCGATGATGCGGTTGTAGTACCCCTTCTCCGCGAAGTCCGAATAATAGTGGTACACGCTCTTGTCCGCCAGCAGCAAGGCACGTTTCACGTTGTGTTCAATCGCGCTTTTTTCAGGTGATAGCGTGAAGAACATCTCGTGGAAACGGCGCACATGTTCCCGTGCCTCCGCCGGGCGGTTCTGCGACAAATCCTGAGACAAGGCGAGCATCAGGCTCTTGCCGTTGTCCAGCACATAGATTTTCTCCCGTTGCTTCTCTGCGAAACGGTAGGAGTTCCACACGCTCCACACCGTCACCACGGCGCACAGCGAGAGGAAGACGATACCGAACAGGCGTATCTGCCTGAACGACGATTCGATGTTTCTAAGTGATTTGAATTCCATTTATATTTTCCAATTTATGATTGCACATTGATTATTTCAGCAATTTGCCGACACGTCCGACTGCGTTTCCTGCGGCTGCACCCGCCACGCTGCCCGCCATGCTTCCGGCTCGTCCCGCCATCTGGTTCACGTTGCGACCGTAACCGCCCATGCCTCCGGCTTGGATAATCCAGCCCGCAACGGTGGGAATGGTAAAGTAGCCGATGATGCCGATGCAGAGGAATACGATATACACCCCGTCGCTCGAATCCAGCGAGAAGTTCGGGTCTGCCTGCATCCGCTCGATGTCGTTTTGCAGCATCAGAACCTGTATCTTCGCCAGTATGGTGCTGAACATGTCCGATACCGGTAGCCACAGATAGACCTGTATATAGCGGCATATCCACTGCGTGAGCGTGTTTTGGAAACCGTCCCATACCGACAGGGCGAAGGCTATCGGACCGAGAATCGCCAGCACCACGAGAAAGAAGGTGCGGACGGTGTCTATCACGAGGGCGGCGGCTTGGAACAGCAGTTCGAGTATCTCGCGGAAGAAGTCGCGGATGCTCTTCTTCATGTTGTACATTCCCCGGTCGATATACATTCCCGCCATCGTCACCATGTCGGAGGGCGACCAGCCGAGTTCCTCCAGTTGCTTGTCAAATTCCTCGTTGGACACGAGGTAGGCGGTTTCGGGGTTGCGTACCATCGCCTCGTATTCCAGTTTGTCCTTCTGCTCCCGGTATCGGTTCATGTCCAGCGTTTCCGCCTCCAGCATCTTTGCCGTGCCCTGTACGACGGGTGAGAGGATGCTGTTTATCGTGCCCAGCACCACAGTCGGGAAGAACATGATGCACAGACCGATGGCAAAAGGACGGAGCATCGGGAATACGTCTATCGGTTCAGCTCTCGCCAGCGACTGCCATACCCGGTAGGCGACGTAGAACAGCGCACCCAGCCCGGCGATGCCTTTCGCCACACCAGCCATGTCCCCACACAGCGGCATCATCTGCTCATAAAGTGAACGTAAAATCTGATGAAGGTTGTCGAACTTCATAGGCTACCAGTATCTTTCGTTCATGTTCCCGTACAGCCCCATGATGCGGTCGAGGTCGTTCTTCTTTTTCGCACGCAGGTAACTCACGGAGATGTTCTTGTTCGTGTAGTAGCTCACGAGGTTGCGGTAACGCTTCATCTTCGAGTGGCAGCGTTCCACCACGTCCATGCGCTCCTTGTCGGTCATGGAGAGCGTGGTGATGTTCACCACGTTCCTGAGTTCCGTCAACACTTCGTTGCTTTCCTCCAGCAGTTTCGTGTAGCCGAAAGCGATTGCGGAAAGCTCTTCGGGTCTGAAATTCCCGTCACGGAGCATCCGTTGGAAACTGTTCACATAGATGTCTGTGATGTCGCCCACCATCAGGATGGTCTGCTGCACCTTGCGGGCGTCCTTGACCAGATTGTTCACCGATTTGAGGGCATCGTAATACTTCTTGCCCTGCTGATAGATTTTCACCGTCTCCTGAAAGTTGCTCACCATGTTCGTGGCGGTCTTGGAGGTATGGATGATGTTTTTGGAGGCATTGATGATGCCCTGCGCTAGATTGCCCGGATCGCTTACGACCCACTGTGCGCTTGCCCTGCCCGCGAAAAGCAGGCACAGGCAGATAATCATTGTTATTCTTGTTCTCATGTTACTTTGGATTTTAGTGGTTGTTATTCTTCGGTCGGATGTCCCGGCTGCGGCTTCACCCGCACATAGTCCCCGTTTGGCGAGAAAGTCAGCACATCCGTGGCCTCGTTGTAGGACACGTCGATGCGGAAGCCGGTGTTCATGAACAGGTTGCCGTTCTCCTCCTGCAAGAGATAGGTTTCCGGCTTGAGCTTGCGGCGCAGACCGCTACGACGGAACACCGTCACTTTGTAGGCTTCGCCCTCCTTGTAGATAAGCACGTCAGGTTTTCCCTCCACGCTCTCCCAGTTCCCGCACAGCATGTCGCGGCGGTTGTCGGCCACGTCGCAGGATTGCAGCATCATGACCGCCAATCCGATAAGGCACTTGCTGACTTGCAGCATTTTCACTTTTGGTAAATTCATACGCGTTTTTCTTTTTTGGTTGATACATTCTGTTTTTTAGTTATTCCTTGTTTCTCCGCCTTTCGGCAAGCTGCCGGATGGCGGCTTCGATGTCGTCGCCCAGCTTCTCCGCCAGACGGTAAACCTCCACTTTTTCCGTTTCCTCGGTGGTGTACGCCAGATACTCTTCCGCGCTGACCTCCGTGGCATAGACCGCCGACTGCGTGCCGCCCAAGCCTATCCACACCTCCTTGTAGAGCCGTGAAGGGTTGTTCGCCATGTTGATGGAGAGTATCTGCGACTTCTCCTTTTCCGTCAGTCCGAGCAACGCCTGTATCTGGTCGAACTTGTTCATATATTTCCTTTGGTCAAGCAGGATTTTACAATCCGAGTTGTTGATAATGCTCTCTTTGACCACCGGAGAACTGATAATGTCGTCCACCTCCTGCGTCACCACGATTGCCTCGCCGTAATATTTTCTGACCGTCTTATACATATAGCGCAGATATTCAGCCATGTTCGCCGATGAGAGGGCCTTCCAAGCCTCTTCCACGATAAGCTGTTTCCGCACGCCTTTCAGCCGCCGCATCTTGTTGATGAAGGCTTCCATGATGATGATGGTCACGACGGGGAACAGTTCGCGGTTTTCTTTAATCGAATCTATCTCGAAGACGATGAACCGCTTGCCGAGCAGGTCGATGTTCTCCGTGGAGTTGAGCAGGAAATCGTAACGCCCGCCCCGGTAATACTGCCGCATGGTGGTGAGCATGTTGTCGATGTTGAAGTCGGACTTCTCCACCTTGATGTCACGCTGTGCCAGTTCCTTGCGGTAGTCGTCACGCATATACTCGTAGAAGGTGTTGAACGACGGCACGATGCTACGGTCGGATTGGATGCGCTCAATATAGGCACTCACGGCACTGCCCAGCTCGCCGCTCTCCGTCTTTGTCACCTTGTCGTCCTCCGACTTCCAGAGCGTCAGCAACAGGGTCTTGATGCTGTCCTTCTTCTCCACGTCGAAGATGTAATCGTCGGTGTAGAACGGGTTGAAGCTGATGGGCTTATCTTCCGTGTAGGTGAAATACACACCGTCCGCTCCGCCTGTCTTGCGTCGGATCATGCCGCACAAGCCCTGATAGGAGTTTCCCGTGTCCACCAATACCACATGTGCGCCTTGCTCATAATATTGGCGCACGAGGTGGTTCATGAAGAAAGACTTGCCGCTGCCCGAAGGACCCAGCACGAACTTGTTGCGGTTGGTCGTGATACCTCGCTTCATGGGCAGGTCGGAGATGTCAAGGTGCAGCGGTTTTCCCGTGAGCCTGTCCACCATCTTGATGCCGAAGGGCGAGAGCGAGCTGCGGTAGTTGGTTTCCTCTGTGAACAGGCACACCGCCTGTTCGATGAAGGTGTGGAAACTCTCTTCCGCCGGGAAGTCCGCCGCATTGCCGGGCATCGCCGCCCAGTAGAGTGTCGGGCAGTCGATGGTGTTGTGGCGCGGCACGCATTCCATGCTTGCCAACTGGCTGCCCACGTCGTTCTTGATATGCTTCAGTTCCTCCGCATCGTCGCTCCACGCCATGACGTTGAAGTGTGCCCGTACCGAGGTCAGTCCGTAGGAATGGGCTTCGTTCAGGTATTGGTCTATCCACTCGCGGTTGATGCTGTTGCTCCTTGAATAGCGAGATAGCGACTGCATGTTACGGGCGGACTTCTCGAACTTCTGCAAGGTTTCCTCACTGTTGTCTATCAGCACATACTGGTTGTAGATATGGTTGCAGGAGAGCAGAAGCCCCACCGGGGAGGCGAATGACAGTCGGCAGTCACTCCGGTCGGTGGAGAGCTTCTCGTAACGGGTGTCGGTAGCCACCTTGCCCGGCAGGTCTTCCGCGTCGGAGAGGGTGTGCAGACACAGGCGGTTGTCGCCGATGCGCATCTCCCTTGCCGAAAGCTCGATGTCCTGCAAGGTGGTGTCACCTTCCGGCATGAGCGAGAAGTAGCGTTCAATAAGTCCCGTCTTTCCCTCAGTACCCACAATCTCATCGGTGGAGAGGCGGCGCAGCCTGACAAGCCCGCTGTCGTTCATGATGCGCTCGAACTGTTCGCAGGCTTCCAAGAACTTGGTCGTGGTTTCCCTGTCCAGCTCCTTCGGGATGATATGTCCCCGGCACAGCGTGCTGAAATTGCTCTGCATCCGGTTACGCTCCTTTGTTGTCTTGGTCAGGTAGAGGTAGCAGGTGTGTTTCAGGTACGGACGCTCGTTGAAGTGACGCTCGAAAGAGCGGCTTAAAAAGCTCATGTCGTCCTTCTGAAGCTCCGGTTTGTAGCGTTCCTTGATGAACCAGTCCTGTTTGTGGACGACGGAGTAGTCCGGCAGCACCTTGATAGCCTTGCACCAGCAACTGTGTATCGCCTCGTACTCCGCACCCGTCACGGTGTAAAGTTCCGGTAGTTCCACCTCGAAAGCCACCGTGATGTCGGCGTCCTTTGAGATGATGCAGCCATGCTCCACCGCTAAAAGTGGGAACCTGTTTTCCAGTGTTGTCATTTTCGATGTATTCCTCATTGTCTTTCTTCCTTTCGTTGTCGTTTGAACAGACGGGTTATCCGCCGCCGGTTGATAAGGTATCGGGGATGGCTCCGTGCCGCTCCTAATTTCATCAGCCCGTGTTCACCGTACCGGGCGTTCAGCGCGAAGGTCTGCCATACAAGGAGGGAGGACGATGCCGCGCCGAAGCCGATACATATCCACTGGTCGATACCGACCATGTAGAGGATGACGAACAGGACGAAGAGAGCCAGCAGACCTCCGCAGAAGATGAAGAGGTACTGTGCCTTCAAGCCCTTGAACTCTACCGGACGGCCGATACCCTTGTTGATTGGGTATTCAGCCATACATTATTTATTAAAGGAAGAATGAGCGCAGGATGGTGGCGGCAACAATCAGGAAGATGCACGCGCCGAACCACGAGGCGGCTGTCTTGCTGGTGTCGGGGTCGCCCGATGAAAACTTGCCGTACACTTTTACGCCCCCGATAAGCCCGACGACTGCACCGATGGCGTATATCAGTTTAGTTCCGGGGTCGAAATAAGAACTCACCATAGAGGTGGCTTCGTTGATGCCCGCGATGCCGTTTCCCTGCGCGAAAGCGGAGGCGGTTGCGGCGATGACAAGTGCCGCGGAGAGGATTGCTTTTCTGTTTTTCAAGATGTTCTTGTTCATAAACTGTTCTTGTTTTTTGCCGTCAAAAGGGTGGATGGTCCTTTGTCGGGCGGTTGATACTTTGTTTCTTTACTTTGGTTTTAGTGGATGCCCGTTTGTTTCCACGGACGTGGGCGTGTCCGTTGCGGATGGGGATGCGCCTTGCGTTTCCTCGCCGCGTGGGTTGATGTCATTCTTTCATGTTCATTTCTTTTATTGTTGTCATACATAGTTGCGAATGTCGAACTCCTCGATGTTGTCCGGCACGACGAACTCCTTTTCAGATTTCTTCAGCCGAATCTCGATAAGCCCCTTGATGCGGATGCCTATCTCCGAAGAGCCTTCCATCATTTTCTCGTACAACTCCGTGCCCTCCATGTCGGTGAACACCTTAGCCGCCTTTTCACGTTCCGCCTGTGTCGCGTCCGGGTTTTTGGCGGTCTTGCAGGCGTCGTCAATCTCGTCAAAGCTGCTGCCCGAAGCCCGTGGCGTGTCCGAGGCGTCCTCTTCCGGTTCGTCGTCCCCGTATCCCAGTTCCTCCGGCGGTATGCTCGTGAAGGTCTCATCGAGTTTTTCCTCCGGGACTTGTGCCGGGCGGGATGCGTTTCCCGTTTTTCCGTCGTCAAAAGTAGCCTCTTCCTCCGACAGCTCAATGCCTTTTTCAATAGTGGCGGCTTCTTGCGTCGGTATGGCAGCGGTTGTCCGGGTGGATGCCATCCTGAAACGGCTCTTGCCGATGATGTCCGCCTTTTCCGCAGGGACTTCCTCGTGTGCCGCTATGCGTTTAGCCTCATTCCCGTCCAGTGACCGCCATAATCCGACAATGCCCTTGAAGAAGCGGACAATCCGCGTGTCCATGATGCGCTCGTAAAGGAGCAGGAACAGGAACCAGAGGTTGCAGCCGACCGATACCGCCAGCAGAATGTCTGTCATGCTGATTGTGTAATTCATATCCTTCCGTTTTTGGTTAGAATACTGAATTGTAATTTCGGGCATAAAGGCTCTTTATCGCATCTTCGCACTGGTTGAAGTGGTGCGTCAGCACATGGTCGATGTAAGCGGACAGCGTAAGCCGGTCATGCCCGATTACACGGGTGATACGCATGATACGCTCGTGGTACTCCGGGCGCACATACGCCATCTTCCCCTCACGTGCCTTTACTTCCGGGTCGCGGATGAACAGGCGTTCATAGTCCTTCTCACTGCATTTGCCGCTTACCGGGACAGGCGACAGTATTTCCACACTCGCCTGCACTTGGGTAAACATACCTCCGCAGTCTTGCTGTGGTCTTTTTTCATTCGGTGTCATTTCTTTTTCCATTTTCAAATCAGATCTTCACGTTGTTTCTTGTACAGTTCGTTGATTCTCTCCTTGTGCTGTTCCAGATGCTGGCGCAGCACGGTATCCACATATCCGCCTACTGAGATTTCCCCTCCGGCGATGTCGTTCACGATTCTGAGGATCTTGCCGTGGACGTCACGGCTGATATAGACACATTGGCGGGTCTTTATCTCGTTGCGGCGCAGGAATAGCTCGTTGTAGTCCTCGTCCTGCCTTTTCCGGCGTCCACTTTCCCTCTGCGCTTTTTCCCGTGTTACGGGTTGCACAGGAGATGGTTCCGGTGCGGCGGTGTCCTCTTCGGTCGGTGCAGCTGCGGGTACTTCCTGTGCGGGGCGCAGTGTCCCGTCCTGTGTGCGCCGCCCGATGGAGGCTAACAGCAGTTCCTCGTCGATGCCTTCCGTGTTCACTTTCCTGCTGCCCATGCTCACTGCGGTCTGATGATGTCGCTTATCTCTTCGGAAAACTCCCGGATGCCACTCCCTTTCAGCAGTGCCGTGTCCATCGGGAAGATGGTGGAGCGGAAAACGCTCTTGCGCTCTTCCGAAAGGTCACGGCGGAACTTCTTGCTGTCGGGCAAGCGGGTGGAAAGTACCGGAAAGCCCATTTCGGCTATCACTTCCTCGTAGATGCCGTACAAGTCGTTCCTCTCCCTGCCGTCCACCATCGTCCAGAACAGATGCAGCCCCTTTGTTTTCGCCTGTCCGGTAGTCATCAGCCTGTCGCGGAACATCGTGACGAATTTCAGGGTACTCTCCACGACAAAGCGGTCGGCACTCAGCGGAGTGAAAATGTAGTCCATCTGCGAGAGCGTCTTTATCACGCCGTTGCTTCGGAGTGTGCCGGGCATGTCGAAGAACACCACGTCGGGTTTCACGTCCTCAGTGGCAATCATCCTCTCGGCATCGTCGAGGGCGTTCACCGCATTGCTTTTGACGATGGTGTAGGCGTTCTTTTTGATCCGGCGGAAATGGTCGCAAGCGAGAGCCTTGAAGTAGGTGCTGCTGTCGATAAGCCCCATTTCGTGTTCGCGCAGCCCGTGGATGCTGTGCTGCGGGTCGTCGCAGTCCACGACGGCGACATTGTAGCCTTTCACGTTGTGCAGGTAGCTGGCGGCAAGTGCCGTGACAGTGGATTTGCCGATGCCACCTTTCTGTGTTGCGAATGCAACGAAGATTTCCTTACTCATAGTTCCATTTATTTTAATTGTTGATGATTTGTTTTTCTGTTTCCATACGGATTTGGCTGTCGCACCATCCGCTTCCGTGACTACACACGCAGGCGGGTCGTCGCGTATCCGGTTCTGTGGTGAAGCGGTGCGTCGGACAAATGGTGATTGACGACATTGCGTCATGAAGTCATTGAATCCATACGTCACCGAATTGTCGGAGAACCGGGTTTCCGACGGTTCGGGTATCCGTTTCGGCAAGTATCCGAAGAAGCGGATTTCCGGGTATTTGAATGTTCCGTTTATCATATCTTCAAATCGTTCGTTTCTTGAATCATGCTGCAAATAAACAAGTATATTTTGGAACCTGTATCACTTCTCCGGCAAGTGGCGGCACGTTGCGCCGGTTGGCAGTCATTGACCGGGTCAAGCATCTGTCCGATACCGCTTTAAGGGCGTAACTTTGCACCCGGACAGCAGGGTTCGCCGATGACGCGCGGCCCGGAGTCCTGAAAGGTATTTTCCCAATCCGTCCCCTGACGGATTTTTATGTTCACCTGAACATAGCAAGATGTCTTTTCAGCCGCTCAAAATATTTTGAGCAGCCACGAAAAGCACTTGCCCTTGCAGGGGGCGGGCTTTCCCTCCGAAGTCGGGAAGCCTTTCAGAACTGCGGTGCTGTAATCCGAAGCGGCGGCTTATGCCGTCAATCCGCTAAATCCAAAGTAATATGAAAGAGAAAAGGAAAAGCAAATCAGGGAGAAATCCCAAACTTGATCCGGCGGTGTACCGGTACACCGTCCGTTTCAACGAGGAGGAACACAACCGTTTCCTCGCCATGTTCGGAAAATCGGGTGTCTATGCACGGTCTGTTTTCCTCAAAGCGCACTTCTTCGGGCAACCGTTCAAGGTGCTGAAGGTGGACAAGACGTTGGTGGACTATTACACCAAACTGTCGGATTTTCATGCACAATTCCGTGCCGTGGGTACGAATTACAACCAAGTCGTGAAGGAACTGAGGCTGCATTTTTCAGAGAAAAAGGCGATGGCGTTGCTCTACAAATTAGAGCAACACACCGTCGAACTCGTGAAACTGAGCCGCCGGATTGTGGAACTTTCAAGGGAAATGGAGGCAAAATGGTCGCAAAAATCAGTGTAGGAAGTTCGTTGTACGGCGCGATTGCCTACAACGGGGAGAAGATTAACGAGGCGCAGGGGCGGCTTCTCACCACCAACCGCATCTACAATGACGGTTCGGGAACGGTGGACATAGGCAAGGCGATGGAGGGTTTTCTCACCTTCCTGCCACCGCAGATGAAGATCGAGAAGCCGGTGGTGCATATCTCTCTCAACCCGCACCCGGAGGATGTGCTGACCGATATTGAGTTGCAGAATATCGCCCGCGAGTATCTGGAAAAACTCGGTTTCGGAAACCAGCCTTATCTTGTATTCAAGCACGAGGACATCGACCGCCACCACCTGCACATCGTGACGGTCAACGTGGACGAGAACGGGAAAAGGCTCAACCGGGATTTTCTCTACCGCCGCAGCGACCGTATCCGCAGGGAACTGGAACAGAAGTACGGATTGCATCCGGCAGAACGTAAAAATCAGAGATTGGATAATCCGTTGCGCAAGGTGGCCGCATCGGCAGGTGATGTGAAGAAGCAGGTAGGCAACACCGTGAAGGCTCTGAATGGGCAGTACCGTTTCCAGACGATGGGCGAATACCGTGCGCTCCTTTCCTTATATAATATGACGGTGGAGGAAGCGAGGGGCAACGTGCGCGGACGGGAGTATCACGGGCTGGTCTATTCCGTCACGGACGACAAGGGTAACAAGGTGGGCAACCCGTTCAAATCCTCGCTTTTCGGGAAGTCCGCAGGCTATGAAGCCGTACAGAAGAAGTTTGTCCGTTCCAAATCGGAAATCAAGGATAGGAAACTGGCAGACATGACGAAACGCACCGTCCTTTCCGTGCTGCAAGGCACTTATGACAAGGACAAATTTGTATCCCAACTCAAAGAGAAGGGCATCGACACCGTACTGCGCTACACAGAGGAAGGGCGCATCTATGGGGCTACCTTCATCGACCACCGCACGGGATGCGTGCTGAACGGTTCGCGCATGGGTAAGGAGCTTTCGGCGAATGCCTTGCAGGAACACTTCACCCTGCCATACGCCGGACAACCGCCGATACCGCTATCCATCCCTGTGGATGCTGCGGACAAGGCACACGGGCAGACCGCCTACGACAGTGAAGATATATCGGGCGGTATGGGCTTGCTCACTCCCGAAGGTCCGGCGGTAGATGCCGAGGAAGAGGCTTTCATCCGGGCGATGAAGCGCAAAAAGAAGAAAAAACGCAAGGGCTTGGGTATGTAATCAGAGTATCAACAATTAAAAAATCAATGTATGTCACAACAAGAAGACGATTTGAGGGCATTGGCGAAAATCATGGATTTTCTGCGTGCCGTGAGTATCATTTTAGTGGTCATGAACGTGTACTGGTTCTGCTACGAAGCCATCCGGCTGTGGGGCGTGAACATCGGCGTGGTGGACAAAATCCTTCTGAACTTCGACCGCACGGCGGGGCTGTTCCATTCCATTCTCTACACGAAGCTGTTTTCCGTCCTTTTGCTTGCCTTGTCCTGTCTGGGTACGAAGGGTGTCAAGGGTGAGAAAATCACTTGGGGGAGAATCTGGACAGCATTTGCCGTCGGGTTCGTGCTGTTTTTCCTGAACTGGTGGTTGCTGCCCCTGCCGCTGCCGCTTGAAGCGGTGACGGGACTGTATGTCCTTACCATTGGAACGGGCTATGTCTGCCTGTTGATGGGTGGTCTGTGGATGAGCCGCCTGTTGAAACACAATTTGATGGAGGATGTTTTCAACAACGAGAACGAGAGTTTCATGCAGGAAACGAGGCTTATCGAAAGCGAGTATTCGGTCAATCTGCCGACACGTTTCTATTACAGGAAACGCTGGAACAACGGTTGGATCAATGTAGTTAATCCCTTCCGTGCGTCCATCGTGTTGGGTACGCCGGGCAGCGGCAAGTCCTATGCCGTGGTAAACAATTTTATCAAGCAACAGATTGAAAAGGGCTTTAGTCAATACATCTACGATTTCAAGTATCCCGACCTATCTACTATTGCCTACAACCATTTGCTGAACCACCCGGACGGCTACAAGGTAAAGCCGAAGTTCTATGTGATCAACTTCGACGACCCGCGACGCTCTCATCGGTGCAATCCCATTCACCCGGATTTTATGGAAGATATTACGGATGCCTATGAGAGTGCCTACACAATAATGCTCAACCTCAATAAAACGTGGGTGCAAAAGCAGGGCGACTTCTTCGTGGAGTCACCTATCATTCTGTTTGCCAGTATTATCTGGTATCTCAAAATCTATCAGAACGGGAAGTTTTGCACGTTTCCCCATGCTATCGAGTTTCTGAACCGCCGTTACGAGGATATATTTCCGATACTGACCTCTTATCCGGAGCTGGAGAACTACCTTTCGCCGTTCATGGATGCGTGGCTTGGAGGGGCTGCGGAGCAGCTCATGGGTCAGATAGCGTCGGCAAAAATCCCGCTTTCGAGGATGATTTCACCGCAGCTCTACTGGGTGATGTCAGACAGCGAGTTTACGCTGGACATCAACAATCCCGAAGAGCCGAAAATCCTCTGCGTGGGTAACAATCCCGACCGTCAGAATATCTACGGTGCGGCACTCGGTCTGTATAATTCCCGTATCGTGAAGCTCATCAACAAGAAGGGGATGCTGAAGTCATCGGTCATCATCGACGAGTTGCCCACAATATACTTCAAAGGGTTGGACAATCTTATAGCTACCGCCCGAAGCAACAAGGTTGCCGTGTGTCTGGGCTTTCAGGATTTCAGCCAGTTAGTGCGTGACTACGGGGACAAAGAGGCGAAAGTGGTGATGAACACTGTCGGCAATATTTTCTCCGGTCAGGTGGTGGGGGAAACAGCCAAGACGCTCTCCGAGCGGTTCGGTAAGGTGTTGCAGAAACGGCAGTCCATCTCCATCAACCGGCAGGATGTTTCCACCTCCATCAACACGCAGATGGACGCGCTCATTCCACCGAGTAAGATTTCCGGGCTTACGCAGGGAATGTTTGTCGGTTCTGTATCCGACAACTTCAACGAGCGTATCGAGCAGAAGATTTTTCATTGCGAGATTGTGGTGGATGCCGAAAAGGTGAAACGGGAAGAAAGTGCCTACAAGAAAATTCCCGTCATTACAAACTTCACGGACGAGGACGGCAACGACCGCATGAAGGAAACGGTGCAGGCGAACTACCGGCGCATCAAGGAAGAGGTGAAGCAGATTGTGCAGGAGGAACTGGAGCGTATCAAAAACGATCCGGTGCTGTGTAAACTGCTACCAGATAATGAGACTGTCTAACAAGTCCCCAAAATTGAAAATTATCCCTATCGAAGTTTGAAGTGACCCCCAAAAGTTGGATACAATTTTTTTGGGGGGCACTTCAGTTCTGACGGGTAAAATCGTAAAATTCGGACTTGTTAGACAAATACTTACGCGGTTTCAACCTCAGGTACTGAATCTATCGAATTGACAAATTTAACCAATTGCGGATCTGAATCTTTTTGTATGAGGTTTCGGAGACTCTTTTTCAATTCATAAGCATCATCCCCTGCTGTATTTATTAAATCCATATAAAAATCTTTGTTTTGCAGAATCAATGAACGGCATGCCCCATCGGAAATTACAGGTTTCACTATTTTATCAATAACGTCTCCAGCTTGACTTTTCAAATTACCATGCGATCTAAGCCATGTTTCGAAAAATTGAAACTTTATTGCATTGATAGTCTTTTTACCGATGCAGAAATCATTTCTTATATCGGTAACTGTCGATTTAATTTTTCGTTTATCCAATCTTTCAACTATATTCTTGAAACAATTAGGGAAAGGATTCAAACTTTGAGTTCCAGAAGCAATATCCATCAGAATCTTTTTGCCAAATTCAGTCAAGTTATCTGGCAAGGATTTGATTTTAGCCAGTAAATGTTTTATTGCGACAAACCAATAATATGATGTATGTGCTGTTCTTTGGGCGTATAATGTATCAACACTTATTTCAGACAACGCTTCGAACGCTATTTTATTGATATGATCGGTCAGGACATTGCTTATTTTAGTGGTCAAATCGTAAAAAGATGCGTCAGGAATTACATCTTTAATATTGTTCTTAGTGATATACTTATCCAAATCGGTATTCCACTCTGCTAAATGCTCGATAAATACCTCATCCGTTACACCTATTCTGTTCTTAATATCTTCAAATTGGGGCAATATGTCTGAGAGCAATAATTTATAGCCAAGTTTATGATTTACCATGTATTGTAGTGTTTCATTTAATAGCGGTATATTCCATCCCACACTATTTACTAATAAGTCTCCATGATCCACATAATAGTCCATGAGTTCTGCAACATATTTTATATCTCCACCCTCTATTAAGGAAACGGAATGACCATGTGCCAATTGCATGGCGACTAAATCGTAATATCCAGACTCTTTAATGTTTCGGCCATCAGTTTCTAATTCAGAATGCAACTGATTTATGTAGGTTGAATCTAACGTTACAGGTAAAGGTCTTTCTTCGTCAGATGCCAATAAACGATAGGTTGTAAATATAGCCCCTATATTATCTTTATTTACATTCTGTTCATCAATGCAATTCGTGATCGCTTGCAAAAGCGTTGGAAACGTATAGGTAGAATTATCTTTTAACGTTTTTACAATATCTGCATGGTCGAAATTATCGGGTAGTAAGTTTGCCAAATAATTATCGAGCGCCTCCGAATTTGTTGCTACTTGATAATATTTATATGCTTTAGTTGTCGCGTTATCCCGATAGGCAGCATCTGTTGCATTTGCAGCTTGAATATAATCGATAAATGTATTTGGCTTGACTGTTTTTGCTTCAATCAATGACGTAAAATCGCACGCCAACTTATTTTGCGCAATAAACCTGTCTATTGCATCTAACGTTTTGAAATAGTCGCCGCCATTGAAGTCATTGAACCGAACTATCTTCTTATATAATTGAGCAATCACATGGTTTTGGCTTTCCGTGTCTAAATGCAACAGCAGTTCTTGGTATTCGACAGGGAACACCTGCTTCTCTATGGATTCTTTTAATTTCAATTGTGCTATTCTTTGCCATACACGCAGAATAACATCGCTCTTTCGAGTTAATTTATGCAAACAATGTATAATCTTATCGATAAGCGCATTGTCCATACATTGTATAACTTCTTCTAATACAGTGTCAAATTGTTTATTAGTCTCTGCATATTGATTTATGTCGTGGTCTTCTTCTCCGTTGATGCAGCCTTCAATATATTTTTTCAATGGAATTTGTCGAGCATCTTCAACATCGACACCATATACCAAAGCTGCAATTTCGCGTTGTGTTTGCAGATCATTGTTAATTATTGTTTGAATGCCATTCAGATAGTCGCCGGACAATATTTGTTCTACTGGATTTGCCAGAATATCCGTCTTCTTCAAACAGAACAATGCTATGTTTATCATCAAAATTTCGTTACACCACTCTTGTTTAAGAGCGACCATCTCATTGATATATGATATAATTTCCCTAACATTGGCATTAGGATTTACCAATCTGAATATCCGATTTATAGTTTCTTTCGCTTCATTTTCTGTTTCTCCAAATGCTTCAACAAACAGTTTGTTGAATATACTTCGATAGTCGGTAATAACAGGAGGAGCAACACGATAAACAATAGGGAAAGTTTTATTGATAAAATACTTGGTCAGTTGTTTCGTTTGTTCGTCGGTCTCATCTCCGAATGCACAAGCTAAATGTGTTTCATCGAAAGGAATAACAGCCCAAACATTTTCAAAACCGCTATCGGCGAAGAACGTATGGATAGAAGACCATAATTCTTTTACTTTTTCAGCGGGGAGACGATCCATGTTGTCAAAAACAAGGACTAATTTACGTTGTCCTTTTTCCTTGATAAAATCAGAAATGTCTTGCATCCATGTTTTGAACTCGTAAACCGTTGGTTCGTCTTCGCTCAAAGTCTCATAGCAAACGTCCTTTTCGACTTTATCTTGATAAATAGCTAACATATAACTCCATCCATATTTATGATCTTTGCTATATGCCCATTTCCAAACGCACAATGCAATAAGAACTGGCAGTGCAGCTATGATAATAGACAATAAAGAAAACCACCATGTTGTGGGTGTAGGTTTTACTGCATACGCAATAAATGTAAATATCGGAGTTAAAACTGCAACCAAAAATGCCGCAACCATACCATTACTGATAAGGGGATATTTTTCGGTTACGGTCTCCGTTTTACGGGCTAATAAATATTTCAGCTTTTCAGACCATGATACGGTTTTCGTACCTCCACCTTTGACTTTTATTGTTGCATTTCCAGATAGGATACCATCATCAATAAGTTTGCTTGTAAGCAATTCCAATATAGAGCGGCGTTGCAAGTCCTCTTGATGTCCCCATGCGTCATACTCAAAAAAGTAATAGTCGTCTGATAATTCACGTTCCAACATTTTAACCACGTTGGATTTTCCAGATCCCCAAATACCTTCGATGCCGATAATTCGAGGTAAAGTACATTCCTCATCCAATGAATCATTCTGACAAAAATGGCGAGCAATAGTTTTTGCCAACCTTTCTTGCGAACCTCCATCGAATTTGTCAATACCACACGGTTTATTTTGGATAAACCGCGGATATTGCTGTTTGGATTGTAGTTTTGTTTCCATATACGTAATTTATTGATTATACGAACTCCAAATAATTCTCCCGATTTACCACATGAAACTCGGCATAGGGATAGGCTTCTTGGAAGGCTTTCGGTGCGGCCGGCATTTTATTTCCCCACTTGAACTCCAAGGCGGTAAGACTGTCGGCACTCTCCTCAATCAGGTCGATTTCCTGTTTGTCGTAGGTGCGCCAGAAATAGAACTCCCTGTGCAGTCCCTCATTGAAGTTCGCTTTGCGCCGCTCTCCGATGATGTAGTTCTCCCACAGCGCACCGACATCCTGCCGAATGGCCAGCGGTGAGAAAGCCCCGATAATGGCATTGCGAATGCCGTTGTCGTAGAAGTACCACTTGCCAGCTTTTGTAACCTCCTTGCGTAGGTTACGCGAATAAGCCCCCAGACGATAGATAACGAAGACCTTTTCCAATAGGTCGAGGTATTTTTCAACGGTCGTCTTGCTCATGCCGAGTTGTTTACCTAACTCTTCGTAAGAAACTTCGCTGCCCAACTGAAAAGCTATCAATCGCAGTAGATCGCGCATCTTGCTCGAATTTTTTAAGCCGTCAATTGCTAAGATATCTTTAAGCAGGTATGCACCGACAATATCACGTAGGTAGTCTGTTTTACGTTCATAGTTCTCCATCATTACTACTTCGGGATAGGAACCGTAAATCAAGCGCGCTTCGAGGTTCTGGCGGGTTTCAAGTGCCGTTTCCGTCTGTGCGATTTCCCGTTGCGAGAATGGTGTAAGGAGAAATTGCGTACTGCGGCCGACCAACGGTTCACCAGTCTTATTCAGCAAATCGAATGACGAAGAACCACTTGCCAAGACACTTATTCCCGGTATTTCATCAACTATCAACTTCAGAATACTACCGATTTGTGGTATGTTCTGTGCCTCATCAATAGCCAGCAAATCAATACCATCCAATAAATGCCGATAATTGGCTATTGAGCGATTCTCCAATAGTGCTAATGTGTCGTAGTCTTCGCCGTTGAGCATCATCGTCCTACCTGAATAGTTGTCCACAATTTTACGCATCATTACCGTTTTACCAACACGGCGAGCACCAAAAATCAGTACTGCTTTATTGGGCGCGATTCGTGCTGTAATCTTCTCTTGAAGTATTCTATTTACTGTTTCCATACCTTATAAAATATAATGCAAAGATAATCATATTTTTTTAATTGGCGAATTTTACAAAAAAAACGGGCTATTAAATGGCGATTTTTACAACCACAATCTTATGGAAGTTGTTTCATTGTTTTTAGTAATGATATATGTTCATACTATGATGACTCAATAATTTACCAGACATACGTTTCTGAAATTTGTCCTTATAGGAATGAAAAACTCACATATATTGTGCTAATTAATATATAATTAAATGAAAATAAAAAGACAGGATACGAGTATTCCTGTCTTCTCATATGTAATGGATATTTTTTTATTTTCTCATCCGCTCCAACTCCTCATCACGCAACATTCTCTCGTTCAGTTTTTCCTGCATCCTGTCAATGAAATAGGTGCGGCTTTCGTTCTTCCGGCGTTTGATATCAGTGTAGAAGCGGTAGCAGTCTTTAGAATCAACCCCGAATATCTTATAGAGAAGTGGGGCGAGCTGTTTGAGCGGCATATTGCCGTTGTTGATGCAGCCCATCACGTCTATGCCGTAGATAAGTTCCACGAGGTCGATGGCATTGCCCGTCCATTGAAGAAGGCTGGCGGTGGTTTCTGTTGCGTTGTTGGCGGATATTAGTGGTGGCACTTGGGGCGTGGCAAGGAATTTCTGCATCTTTCTTACGAAAGACAGAGCCTTGCTGACGTAGGCGGCAATCTCTCTTTTTTCTTCTGACAGATTACGTACGGGATGGTGCTGCAACTCGATTTCGATGTAGGCAAGCGCGATGACGGTAAGGTTCATGTCCATGCCGCCGTTGCACAGTTCGATCACTTGGGTGGCGAAAGCCGTGTATGCCGTTTCCATATTGCAGTCGCCGGCTTCGTTTATCAGGCGGAAAAAGTCGGTTTCCGCCAGCAAGAAATAATTCATGGTTCTGTCAATTTTGAAAATTACACTTTGTTTTCTGCGTGCGCACATGAATATAATTGGCAAAAAACGCGGCAGAAAATAAAAAATCCAACACTCAATTTTACAAAGTGCTGGATTTCAGAGGTATAAAATTCAGTATTTTTTCACAAGGACAAATTATCTCCGACTTAAATTGTTTGTAATCGGAACATTTATTCTATTCCTGAAAATAGAAATGTATGCTTGCCGCACATTTTGGCTATCTTGCTTTTTTATCAAGGATATAGATAATGCGACATACACCGTTGGGATAGCTTTTCAAAGAGGAAAGCGTCCAGTGTTGCTCTGGCAGAGCCGACTTAAAAAAATGTCGTCCGCTTCCGGATATGAAAGGAACGGTGTATAGTATGATTTCATCCACAGCGTGCATCCGCAGCAGTCCGTTTATATAGTCTGCCGTGTCCGGTGTGGCTTCCGCGAGGTAACGGATGTTTGTGCAGTCTTTTCTCCATTCGTGCAGCATTGAAATGGAATAGTCCGGTGTCACACGGTAAAAGGCTTTCTTCCTGATTTCATCAAGACCGCAACGGTCAAGGCACAAATCCTGATGTGCTTTATCATATAACTCTGAAGAAAGACATCCGTCCATCGTCAGTACGGCGAGAATCTGAACTTTACCCATAATCGTTTCCTTTCGTTAGGCAAGGGTAAAAAAGTAGCGTGCAATTCACACTACCTTCAAGCGATGGCTCTGGTAAAGCCTTTACGGAGAGTACGTGAATGCACGCTATGCGTAAGCATAGCATAAGCATCACGCAATCGTCTCCGTAGTTCCAATTTACCAGATTTATAGAATACATATCTAAAATGAAAACAACAACCAAACAAATGAAAATAAATGTGCTGTTTTATAGCTATTTATAAGTGTGCATTTCTTTTCAGTTGCTTTCATTGTTTTCGGTTGTTTGGCTCTTATTCGGTACATTTTTGTTTCTTATTTGTTCCTTGTTTTGGATTATTATTTCTACCTTTGCAACAGAAATAACGAAAAAAAGGAATTGCTTATGCCACGAGTAAAGAAACCGACGAAGGTCAAAGAACCAATCCGTCTTCGGATGAAACCGCTGAGTGACGGAAGTAAGAGTCTGTATCTGGATATATACCGCGACGGAAAGCGAACATACGAGTACCTCAAAATGTATATCATCCCGGAAACTGATAATAATGCCCGGAAACGAAATCAGGTTACGATGGACGCAGCCAATGCCATCAAGTCGAAACGCATCATTGAATTGACGAATGGGGAAGCTGGCATCGAGAACAGGGAAAAGGTGTTCTTGCTCGATTGGATGAATACGTATAAAGAGAATCAGGCAAAACGTGGGAAGAAAGACGGAAACCAAATCTCAGTTACTATTCGCATCTTGAAAGATTATGCAGGAGAGCGGATGACAATGGATCGGATAGACAAGGCATTCTGTCAGGATTACCTCGATTATCTGATGACGGAATATCGTCCCAAAGGGAAGCGTGTATCGAACTTTACACTCCACACCTACTACCGCATCCTGAACGGAGCTTTGAATGCAGCCGTTCGTGCGGAGATTATCAAGGTCAATCCGTTTACCAAAATCAATAATTCGGATAAGATTCGCCTGCCGGAGAGTAAACGGTCATATATGACTATCGAGGAAGTGCGGGCATTGATTACCACTCCGATGAATAATGAGGCTGTAAAGTCCGCTTATTTGTTCTCCTGCTTCTGCGGATTGCGTGTGAGCGATATTGTCGGATTGAAGTGGAAAGACGTCTTCGTCGATAGAGGACAATATCGGTTGGCAGTGTCCATGCAGAAGACCAAAGAACCGATTTATCTACCGCTTTCTCCCGAAGCCTTGAAGTGGATGCCGGAACGAGGAGAAAAGACAGCAGACGACCATGTGTTCGATTTACCAAGCCCGTCAATGATGAACCTGCTTATCAAACCTTGGGCAAAAGCTGCGGGAATCGACAAGCGATTTACATTTCACACCGCCCGGCACACTTTTGCCACGATGATGCTGACCCTTGGAGCAGACCTCTATACAACCTCGAAATTGCTCGGCCATGCCGATGTGAAGATGACGCAGGTATACGCCAAAATCATCAATCAGAAGAAGGATGATGCGGTCAATCTGGTAAACGGATTGTTTGATTGACCCATGCAAATCGAAGTATAAAGTAGGATTGTTTTTACATCTACATATAATCGGATTGCAAATAGAATTAGGTTTACTTTAATCCGGGTGCCTATAAGGGAAAAACCAAAGTAAACTTGTCGTTGGAGGCATTTATTGCAAGAAATGCTAAACAGGGAAATTTAGCCCAACTGATAAATATCCACCAACGGCTTGAAATACGAGGTTGGAATAATATGTTATATAATTATTCTCAAAGTGCTTGGTTGACTAATTTATTTAGACTAACTTTGCATATACTAAATTTCATTTGATGATGGAACAACTTACTAAGCGTGAAGAAGAGGTGATGAACAAGTTTTGGGAGAAGGGCGAAGCTACCGTTAAGGAGATTATAGCCACTTATCCCGAACCTCGTCCAAGCCGGACAGCCATATCTACATTTGTGAAGTTTCTTGTCGAGAAAGGCTTTTTAGGGCATAAGCCGGCAGGGAACAACGGTTTCATATACTACCCACTCATAGAACGGGATGAGTATTGTGGCAACAACCTGAAGAATGTCGTACAGAGATATTTTAATAACTCTATTCGTGGTGTGATAAGCACTCTTGTAAGAGATAGGAAAATGTCGGATGATGAAGTTCGGGAGTTGATAAATCAGGTAATTGAAGGAAATCGCCAACAATAAGATTGAAAAGGTATGGGTAATAATTTATTAGAGCAATGCCATAAGATTAAGGAAGAAATTTCCAATGAAACCACATTTCATTTGGGAATTGAAAACTTATTGTCTTTGCGTACCCAGTTATTCGATATCTTAGTGCAGTTCAAAGTGGAATTATGCCGTGCTGATTTCAATGCTATCCCATTCATTGAAGAGGACGGTTTTCACAGCAAGACAATTGCCTATTCCATCTGGCATATATTCCGTATCGAGGATATTGTTATCCATACTTTAATCAACAAGGACGATCAGATATTCTTTTCAGGGGATTATAAAAGATCAATTGGCTCTCCAATTATCACGACTGGTAACGAGCTTGAAAAACAGGAAATATCAGATTTCTCTAAAACATTGAATTTAGATGCGCTATATGAATATGCTGAATCTGTAAAAGACAATACCAACCTATTGTTGAAAAAGCTTTCTTTTTGCGATTTGGAACGCAGAATGACTGATGAAGATAGGGAAAACCTCAAATCACTTCATGTTGTGAGCGACTCTGAAAATGCCCGGTGGTTGATAGATTACTGGTGTGGTGAAAATATCCGAGGTCTTATAATGATGCCGTTCTCCGAACATTGGTTGGCTCATATTTATGCGAGTTGGAAAATTAAATGCGCATTAAAAGGAATATCAAACAACTAAATATATGAATATGGAACAAAAATTTTGTCAAAGTTGCGGTATGCCATTAACTGACAACGATAAGGGAATAAATGCCGATGGCAGCCGCAATGATGATTACTGCAACTATTGTTACATGAATGGCCGGTTCACGCAGGACTTTACAATGGAGCAGATGATTGAGCATTGCGCCCGGTTCACTGATGATATAAACAAGTGGTCCGGAGAAAATATGACCGTGGAACAGGCTAAAGAGATGATGCGTCAATTCTATCCCAACCTCAAACGCTGGAAAAAATAAATATGAGATATTGTTGTACGGTTTTATCCGTGTCAGATATAAGCAAAGCCCGAAGTTTCTACGAAAGCATATTCGGGTTGGAAGTCTGTCAGGATTATGGACGAAATATCCTGTTCTCCTGCGGTCTGGCTTTACAGCAGGATTTCGATTGGCTTATTGGCGTACCAAAAGAAAAAGTCCATAAAAAGTCAAACAATGTTGAAATAGCCTTTGAGGAATATGATTTTGACGGCTTTTTGCAAAAGCTGAAAGGCAATCCGTCAATCGCATTCTTAGACGAAGTCGTTGAGCATGATTGGGGACAACGAGTAATCCGCTTTTACGATTTGGATGGACATCTCATAGAAGTCGGTGAGGAAATGAAAATGGTCATAGAGAGATTCATTTCTAATGGAATGACTTTGGAAGAAGTTTCCAAGAGAATGGATGTTTCTATCGATGACTTGCAAAAACTATTGAATTAAACCCTATAAAGATGGATATACAACGTATAATCAGCTTGGTTAAAGAGACTAAGGGAATAATCACAAACAGGGAAATGGCAGCCCATGTGAAAGAAAAAGGAGTAGCCGATTACGTTACTCAAGTGGATGTCGCCGTTCAGGATTTCTTGAAGAAGGCATTATATACACTTGCACCGGACATACAGTTTCTCGGAGAGGAAACCGGCTTACAGCGTATGGATACAGACAGCTACTGGATTCTTGACCCTGTTGATGGCACTACCAACCTCATGCACGACTATCAGCATAGTGTGGTGTCGTTAGCTCTTTGTAGTCAGAAAGAGATAGTAATGGGCATTGTCTATGATCCATTTCACGATGAACTTTTTTCTGCTGTCAAGGGAGAAGGAAGTTTCTTGAACGGCAAGCCCATACACGTTTCCTCTGCCACAAAACTATCGGAAACCATTATAGGCATCGGTACAGCGAAAAGAGAGTTGGCGATAGAAAACTTTGCCCGATTTCTGAAAGTTTACGAAAATTCCCAAGATGTCCGAAGACTTGGCTCTGCCGCTTTGGAGTTGGCATATACAGCCTGCGGCAGACAAGGCGGATATTTCGAGATATATTTGAATCCGTGGGATTATGCGGCAGGAATGCTTTTGATACAAGAGGCCGGAGGAAAAGTGACTGATTGGAACGGGAATGCGCTTGACCCGGCTCAGGGAAATTCTGTTATTGGAAGCAATGGACAAGTACATAAAGAATTATTCAATCTTTTATAAGGGAAATATAATCAAATTTAATTATGGTTGAAACAGAAAGATTGATACTGAGACCTTGGAGCGAAAGCGAAGCAGAAGAACTGTTCAAATATGCGAGTGACCCAGACATCGGACCGATTGCAGGTTGGAATCCTCATTCATCGGTTGATGAAAGCCTTGAGATTATAAGAACGGTGTTCACTGCTCCGGAAACTTACGCTGTGGTTTTGAAATCAACAGGTAAGCCTGTCGGCAGTTGTGGCATTATGTTTTCCAACGGATTGCATAGTGCGGAAATGGGTATGGAAGAGGGAGAAATAGGTTATTGGATTGGCAAACCTTTCTGGGGGCAAGGTCTCATCCCGGAAGCAGTCATGGCATTGCTTCACAGAAGTTTTGATGAGCTGAAACTTAATGCCGTTTGGTGCGGATATTATGAAGGGAATGACAAATCGAGGCGTGTATGTGAAAAATGCGGATTCATTTATCATCACACAAATCAAGATATTACGTCTCCGCTTGGAGATATACGAACTGAGCATTTCTATAAATTAACGAAAGAAAATTACAATGCCATACATATCCATTGAAAGCGGTAGATTGACCGCAGAGCAAAAGAAAGAGTTGATTGAACGGCTCACAGCAACAGCTTCCGAAATAACACATATTCCTGCTCAGTTCTTCACTGTCACAATCAAGGAGTTGTCTGATGAGAATTTCGGCATTGGCGGCAAATCAATCAATGAAATCAAGCAGAACTATAAAGGTTAGGATTATGAATATTCAAAAAGAACTGGAACACTTCTCTACGGGTAAAACTGATTTACGTTTTAATAACGTGGAGGTTATCCCCGAAGCGATACGTGCAATTATGATAAATGAGGTTGTCCCGTCACATTCGGAAGATGACTTCTATGGGAAGCAAGACGCTGCGTATATGTCAACGACAATACAGTTGTTCCGAAAAGCAGGGATAGAGGTAGATTCTGTGCAGGATATTCTCAACAAGGGGATTTATATTACCAATGCTGTTAAAATACCCAAAACCGAATATGCCGTTTCAAAGGAAAGTATAGAGGAGAGTCTGCCATATCTGGAAAGAGAGCTTGCATTGTTTCCCAACGTCAAGGTTATAATGCTGATGGGGGATGTGGCAAAGAAAGCCTTTAACTTGATTAGCAAGAAGGCGACCAAGAAGAACGCTGTTCCAAGCATTTCCACATACAAATTACGCAATACCGAGATTTCATATAACAGTATTCGCATCCTCCCCTCCTATATAATGACGGGGCAAAACATACTCATAGAGAAAACTAAGTTTGAAATGGCTTCTGAAGATATTTCCTTAATGTACCAGTTGATAATGAAGTAGTAAAAATGTTTTAATAAATTGATATATGGAACAAAAAATTTGTCAGAGTTGCGGGATGCCTCTTAATCCTGCTAACCCCGGAACTAATGCTGACTGCAACATAAGTGAGGATTATTGTGGCTATTGTTACAAGGATGGAGTATTTCTCCAAGACTTCAATATGAGCCAGATGATTGAATTTTGTGTGCAGTTTACTGACCAGATAAACAAAGAAACAGGTTGGGATCTCACTCCGGAACAGGCAAAGGCACAAATGCGTAAGATTTTCCCAACGCTTAAACGCTGGAAAGAAAAAGACAAAAGAAGCCTTGTAGAAAAAGCTGTCAACTTACTTGCGCAATGCAATGAGGTCACACTTGCCACTATAAATGAGGATGGTTTTCCACGCCCTGTACCAATTAAGAAAATTAAAACCAACGGGTGTAACGAGATTTGGATGGCAACTGATGCCGCATCCGTGAAAATAAATGACCTCAAGACTAATTCCAAAGCAGGAGTAAGCTATTATTTTTATGGTGATAGTGTCGCTCTGCGTGGCATAGCGGAAATTGTCAGCGATGATAAAATCCGAAAAGAGATGTGGCAGGAGTGGCTGATAAATCATTTCCCCGGAGGTGCTACCGATCCGAACTATACTCTAATCAAGTTTGTAGGCGAGGACGCAACCATATATATTGATGGCGATTTTGCGCACGAGAAAATATAAATATTCCGTAGGCTTTAATGTCCATTTTTTACTATCGGAATAAATAGCCCTGTTATAATTTTGCAGGATGCAAACATTCAAGATCATACATCCCTCTCCTGCGCTGAAACCGTTTGTGCGGTATTATTGGGTATTGCAGGATAGTTCACCCGGCATGGTGTCGCAGCGCACTTTGCCGACGGGGTGTATGTCGCTTGTATTTCATTGTGGTGAAAGACTGAAAGTTGTAAGTCAGAATGACTTACAGCCACGCTGTTTTATAAGCGGACAAGAAACCAGCTTTACAGATGTCATTTCCACGGGAAACATCGAAATGATAGTGACTGTGTTTCAACCACACACGGCAAAGATGTTTTTTCATATCCCCGTCAGTCTGTTTTGCAATAGGAACATTTCCATATATGATATGGAGGACATTGAGTTGCAGGATTTGGCAGGGAAAATGGGTGATGCCGACAATCTTGAAAAAGCCGTTACTTTAATTGAAAATTTCCTATTAAACCGCGCACTACTGGGGAATAGCTACAATATACCGAGGCTTTCCAACGTGGTGCGTCACATAAGCAATTCTGTCCAGACAAACATCAAGGGACTTGCTGACATAGCGTGCCTGAGTGAAAAGCAATTTTGCCGTGTCTTTTCAGAACATATCGGGACTACCCCAAAGGATTTCCTGCGCATCATCAGATTGCAACGCACCTTATCCATATTACAGCATAATCCGAAAATCGGTTTTGCCCAGCTATCATACGAATGTGGTTATACGGACCAATCACACATGATAAAGGAATTTAGGCTATTCACCGGTTACACCCCAAAGGAGTACATATCCCGTTGCGCTCCTGTTTCCGACTATTTTACGTTCTGAAAATTACACTGATATAGATTTCGATTTGGTTGTCACCGATTATTTTTATAATTTTGTCACCATTTAGTGACATTAACCAAAATAAAATTGAAAGAAACAGAGAAAAGGCTGCTTGATGCAGTGAGCCATATCATAGAGAATGACGGATTTACCAAAATCGGGGTAAACCGCATCGCCAGTCAAGCCGGATGCGATAAAGTTTTGATTTATCGCTATTTTGGCGGATTGGATGGTCTGCTCGTCGAATGGGCAAAACGGCACGACTATTATTCATTTGCCTATTCGGAGTTTATAGATTCCATCAAACAGTCCGAAAAGTGGGATATAAGGCAGATTGTCAAAGACGTGCTTTTCCGGCAACTTCATTATCTGAAAGAGAATGTTCTCATGCAGCAACTTCTGGTATGGGAATTATCCGGTCATTCATCGTTCAAGGGAATCCTCGAAGAAAGGGAACGCATCGGCTATAAATTGCAGGAAGAATTAAACAAAAGTCTGGATATAGGTAACGACAACGATATGTCCGTTGCCATAATCATATCCGCAATCAATTACATTGTACTTTTCACAAGACAGTACCCCAAACTGAACGGCATAGATTTCAGCCGGCCGGAAGCGTGGAGCAGAATGGAAGCAATGATTTCCAAGTATGTTGATTTCATCTTTGACGACAGCAAGCTATGAAGCATATAATCGTAATAGCACTGACGCTGTTTCTTGCAGTCTTTGTTATGGCGCAGGAAAGGAATTACATTTCTACTTGCGGCAAGACAAAAACGTCTGTCAAATGGTCGGAGGAACACAAAGACGGGAAGATATATCTGAATACAGTTCAAGGCAACGAAAGGCATGAGTATATTTTGGACAATGCGTATAAGACCGAAAGTTGGAAAATAATCAACCCTGTTTCAAATACTAACTTAACTGTCAGCTTAAAAAACGGCAAATATTCTATATCGGGTAAGTTCAACGGCAAACCAATCTCTAAGACAGTTAAAAGCAACGGCAAACCGTGGTATCAAAATATCGCATACAATGCGGGGCTGACCTTAAAAAATGGTAATTCGTTGGAATACGAGTGTTTTCGCCCTGACAACATCAAGCTCTACACCATGTCGGCTACCAAGAAGGGTGTTGAGAAATTAGACGGTAGGAACACCGTCAAAATCGAAGTCTGTCTAACCGGTTTCATGTCAGTTTTCTGGAGCTGTGACTATTATTTTGATACTACTACCTTGATGTTTGTTGGCTACAAGGGTGTGAATGGTGGTCCCGGAACCCCCGAAACAAAAATATCCATTTCAAGATGAGAACGATAATATTATATCGCTCGTCATACAAAGGCAATACGCTGAAGATTGCACAAAGTATGGCTGACGCACTGTCCGCCGAACTGGTATCAGTGGACAACACTCCGACAATAGACCTGTCGGGATACGATTTGATTGGCTTCGGCTCCGCAATAAACTTTGCAGCTCACGATATCCGGCTTCAAAGATTTGTTTCGCAGCAAAATCTTGATAGGAAAAATGTTTTCATATTTTCCACCCGCTGCCGTCCATTCTTGGGGGCATATCATAAACCCCTGAAGAAAATCATCGAAAGAAAAGGCGGAATTATAGCCGGTGAGTTTTCTTGCCGTGGTTTTGACCGTACAGGCCCTTGGGTGCTGATGAATGGATACAATAAAGCCAGACCGAATGAGCTGGATATGTTCAAGGCACGGCTGTTTGCAAAAGGACTCCACTGGAAACTGCACCCATTGGCTTCCGTTCACAGAAATCCGGTTATCGGGTATTCGGACGGCATCCCGATACGCCATAATGTGGCCGATTTGGTTTTCGGTGACAAGGTAGTGTTTCTCAATGCCTCCTCATGCGTGAATTGTGGAAAATGTGTCAAAGTATGCCCGATGCACATCTTCACAAAAACGGATAAAGTATTGCCAACGGATGAACTAAACTGTATCCAATGCCGGTTATGCGCTGACAAATGTCCGACTTCATCAATATACATCAACGAGTCTTTCCTGAACGGATTACGGATTGCATTCAGAGAATCTTTTAGTGACAAGTTGCAGAAAAGTTATAATTCAGACGATAAAGGGCATTAAAATGTACCCAAGGAATAGAATGTCCGGTTTTTACTATCATAGGCTGTCGTGTCGCTGTAACTTTGCAGCGTACTAATAAAATAACAATAAGTATGATTGCATTTTTTGAAATTCCCACCAATGACTTCGACAAGTCGGTGGCATTTTATCAGGCACTCTTTGGTGAGGAGCTGGAGGTGTCGCAATTCGGCGACGAGAGAATGGCGTGTCTAATGAAAGACGGAAAAAGCGTGTGTTCTATCTCATCCGCGCCTTCGTTCCCCGGTTTTGGACCGTCCGAAGGAGGCGTACTGGTATATCTCAAAGCAAAGGACTTGGATGCCGATGTGAAAACGGCGATTGACAACGACGCAACACTCGTCACTCCCAAGACCAAGATTCAAGTGGATGGCTGGGGCTATTTCGCCATCATTGCAGATCCTGTCGGCAACCGCATCGGACTTTACGGCGATAAGTAAGTCATTGTAAATCGGGTCATTTTAGTTGGGATCGCCATTGGGTTATCCCAACTATTGAAAAATGCTGTATTGTAAGATGTCATGTAAAAAGCAGCAATGTCGTTTTTATACAATTTAATATAGGTCAAGTGAAGTAACTTTGCCGGATAAATGAAGTTAGTATGAATATTTCCTATATATCAATTTATAAAACCAGCTTACCTGTATTTGTTAGTTTATTAATGGAATACTTGATAGGTTTTACTGATACAGCTTATTTAGGTAGGGTTGGAGAAACCGAATTGGCGGCATCGGCTATCGCCAGCACTTATTACCTGATTATATATATGATTGGATTTGGGTTCAGCATCGGAACTCAAATCTTGATAGCTCAATATAATGGAAACAGGCAGTATAAGGAAGCAGGGAAAATTCTTTCTCAAGGAACACTTTTTTTGTTAATGTTAGCGATAATGATAATATTGATTACTTCTATAATTTCGCCTATTATATTAAGGTCGATTATAGATTCTGAATCCGTATTCCAAACAGTTATGCTCTATCTTGACTGGAGAATCTATGGTTTCTTGTTTTCTTTTACAATTATCATGTTTAGAGCCTTTTATATCGGAATAATACACACATCTGCACTAATGCTCAATTCCATAACGATGGTAGCAGTCAATGTTATTCTAAATTATATCTTAATATTTGGAGCATTAGGTTTTCCAGCATTAGGAATTTCCGGAGCAGCCATTGCATCTGTCATTTCCGAAGCTGTCGCAGCAATTTATTTCATGATATATACCCAAAAGAATGCAAGCACGTGCAAATATAGAGTCAAATGGCGATTTGCCATAGATTGTAGAGTATTAAAAAAGATACTCTCTGTTTCTGTTTTGATGATGCTGCAAAATGGGTTAGTATTTGGCAGTTGGTTCGTTTTTTTTATCACAATAGAGCATTTCGGGGAAAGGTCACTGGCGATTACTAATGTTGTTAGAAACATTTCGTCTTTCCTTTTTCTTTTCGTACAAGCATCTGCATCTGTTGTCAGTTCATTAGTTGGGAATCTCATAGGAGAAGATAAAAGCAGCCCTTTCCTATATGTATGCAAAAAAGTAATGCTTTTATGTTACATGATTATTTTGCCAATAATAGTGCTGTTCGCTCTTTTCCCAGAATCTATTTTACGGATTTATAGTGACAATACTGCATTGGTGTTTGATGCGATACCTACATTAAAGGTTATGCTCACCTCTTACTTGATAGCTGTACCTACATTCGTATTTTTTAGTGCAGTCTCTGGAATAGGCCATGCTAAGGCATCTCTATTGATAGCATTTATGTCTTTATCTATATACATAGCGTATGTGGGAATAATTAGTCATTTTAGTTCAAGTGTTCCACTATTGTGGACATCGGAACATATTTACTTTTTGAGTGTGTTTATACTTTCTATCTATCATATTCATCATTGGTTTATCGGAATTAACAGTCAAGGCAAAAAAATAATCACTAATATTCCTTAGAATCATAGTTTATACCGACATTTGTAATATGTATAAAGAATATTCGCCATGTAGCTTATTAGCTCCTTTTATAGATCGCTATTGGGAATATAAAGGAGAAACAAGAAGTGGAATGAAATTCAACATTCCACCTCATGGTTGTTCCGACTTTGTTTTCAACGTGGGGAATGCCACAGACTGCACCAGTAGTGACCTGATAATGAGACCGTATCATTCCTATTTTTTCGGTCCAATGAATACATTTACGGAATTGGTCACTCAGAAAAACTTCATTCATATTATAGGGGTACGTTTTCAGCCGTGCGGACTTTCTCGATTCATAAAGATCCCACTTTCCCAATTTATGAATCAAGGATTAGACAGTCACGAGTTCCCTGCTCTGTTTAGTCAATCTTTTATATATCAACTCTCTGAAAATCAAAATCCGATTGGTTGTATTGAACATGAATTGGTTAGACAACTGTACAAAAACAGCATGGGCACAGAAAAGCAAATATCTCATGTTGTTTCCTTGATTCGCAGACAGAAAGGAATTGTTTCGATTAAGGAATTGGCAACAGAAGTATGCTTATGCCTAAGACAATTTGAGCGCAAGTTTAAGTTTTATACAGGTTATTCCCCAAAAGAATATAGTCGAATTGTTCAGTTTTGGAATGCTATACATCTTTTGAAACCTAATACTTCATTCAATAATCTTTTGTTTGTTGCTATCCAAGCGGGATATTATGATGCTTCTCATTTATATAGAGAGGTAAAAAGGTTTTCTGGTCATACTCCTAAGGCATTTCTTACACTCCCTATGAAGGAAAAAGTAGAAGTGCTACATTTTGAATGTATAGAAATAAACAGAAAAGATAAAGTATATGAACGGATTAATTAATCTTCTATGTAGTTTGAATATAAACAATGCAGATGTGCTCGAATACACCAAGCGTCTGAAAAACATCCAAATCAAGAAAGGTGAACATTTTCAGATGCAGGGCTGTCCGGTCAGATACATGGGATATGTAGATTCCGGGAAATTTAGATATTACAAAATAGACAAAGAAGGTAATGAACGTACCCTTTGGTTCAATAAATCTTTTCCGTTTATCGGAGATTACCATTCGTTCTTGAAAAGAACAAATGCTGAACTTTGTATTCAAGCAATGGAGGATTATGAGATTGTTTTGTTTAATTACGAACAGATGATGGAATTATTCGACACGAATATAGATACGCAAAAGTTAAGGACGACCATTGCGGAGCGTTCTATGTTTGGTTGGCGTAATATTGCTTTAGCACTGTATTTCGATACCGCTGAGGAAAGATACATTGAATTATTAAACGATTATCCAGACATAGAAAAAGAGATTCCCTTAAAACACATCGCATCCACTTTGGGCATTTCTCCCGAAACGCTAAGTAGAATAAGAAAAAAGTTAGATAAAAATCCATAGGATTGACATAAGTCAAGAATTGATAGTTTCGGTCTCTTTACCTTTGCAGGATTAATCAAGATAAAGAGCATGCAAACTAATATTCGAATATTTACGGAACGTCACCTTCTGCGTAATCCGTCACTTACGGTTCTGATGAAACTAAGCGTTGACGGTCACTTGGATGAATTACGTTTTAAAAATACATTGCTTAAATTAAGAAGCGTTCACTCGCTACTTTATTCATCCATTTGCATGAATAATGAGGGAGAGGCATTTTATCAGGAAAACACTGTTCATCAGCTCGAATTGCATTTTATTAAAAGTGAACATTCAAATCAATGGCTGGAAATTGCCGAGTCCGAGAATAAAAAGCCTTTTAATTGCGAAACAGGTCCACTCATACGTTTTTTTGTATTCTACACTGAGACTGGTTTTGATATTCTGGCTGTATGTCATCATCTATTAGGTGACGGTAACGCTATTGCAAGATTATTGAGGGATGTAGTGTTTGTTTATGCTGGAAATAATTTGCCCTTAAAAGAACAACAGCTCATCTCAAAACAAAGTGATTTTCCACAAAAAGCTAAACTTTCTTTTCCTGTAAAATTGCTTCTGCGTTCACTAAATTCAAAGTGGTCTAAAGGTCAGCAGCAACGTTTTGGTGAAGCGGAATACCGGGAGATGTTCAATAAGTACCATCAGTTAACAGATATTGCTTTGTCGTACTCAACCATAAACAAAGTTGATATGAACTCTTTGTACAATGCTTGTAAAATACACGGCATAACAATAAATGATGCAATTGTTACGGCATTTATTGGAGCTATGCAAGAAACATTCATCAATAACAAAAAAATGGTAGTCGGGATTCCGATAGATATACGGAAACAACTTTCGTTTTCAGCAGACAGCAGCTTAGGCAATTTTGCTTCGGCCATTACAATTGCATATAAGTATAATCCTAAAAAAGACTTTTGGCAAAATGCTATTCATATAAAGAAGAAAATCAAATCTAAAATGGATTCAACCAGAGCGCAATGGCTTATACTAAATGCCTATGCATCTATGAATCCTTTACTTATTGATGCGATGTATTTTGCTGCTTATGGGGAGTGTGATGATAAAGTCGCGAAAAAGGTTGCTTCAATGTTTTCAATTGACAATCCTTCATCTACGGCTGTATCTAACCTGGGACGATTGAACTTTGATACTCAGATAGGTTCTTATAGCATTCGTGATTTGGTATTCTTTGCGCCCAAAGCTCCGGGCAGTTACATTGTTCTTGGAGTTGCCACATTAAATGGCACTATGCAAATTGGATATAGTTATGACCGAAAAATAATATCTTCTGAAATTGTGAATGATCTAAAATCAAATATGTTGGCTCTACTTTTAAGGCCTAAATAAGACCTTGAGTCTAATATTGGTAGCTTGTTCATCAGTGACTTAATAGTCGCACGCAATTCGCTTTTTGGAAAAATCACAGCATTTTCGACTGAAATTATTTTGTTGTCTAAAATATTTAGACTATTTTTGCGTTATCAATACGTCTAATTTATTTAGACCACTAATAAAAATGAATATTGATATGAAACCATTAACAGAACGAGAGGAATATGTGATGAACTACTTCTGGGACAGAGGTGCACTTTCTGTCAGGGAGGTTGTTGAACTTCATGATGAGCCGCGTCCAAGTCGGACCACGGTTGCAACCTTTGTAAAGTTCCTTGAACAAAAGGGGTATCTTGAACATCGGGCTGAAAATAATGGATTTGTATATATTCCAATAATACAACGTAATGAGTATTGCGGTCACAATCTGCGCAATGTTATAAGGAGATATTTTGATAATTCTATACATAATGTTGTAAATTTCCTTATTAACAATGAATATTGCAGTGATGAAGACGCAAAGGAACTCATTGCACAAATTACTAATCGCAAAAATAAATAGCTATGACAGGCAGTTTATTGGCATATTCCCTTTTGGCAAGCACACTATTAACTGTGGTGTGGGTGGTATATAAATGTACTATTGCCAATGCGGGATGTTTTCGCTTCAACAGGATATTTCTCTTGTTGAGCATAATCATAGCCTTTATTTTGCCTCCTTTTATTCTTAAACCCGAACGCATAGTTGATATAGATTCTAAGAATATAGTATTAGATCTAAATACTACTGAAATTGTAAATGTAACTCAGACTGTAACGGAACATATAATGCCCGTCTGGAATTATATTGTCACGTTGTATTTGATTGGAATTGGTGCGATGATTATCTATTTCTTAGTATCGTTAGTGCGATTATTGCTTTTCATTATACAGGGAGAACATATCAAAAGTGATGGAAATCATATCGTATTGCATCGACATAATAGCGTTGCTCCTTTTGCGTGGGGCGGATACATAATGATGCCACGAAAAGACTGGTATGAATATGGTGCAATGATAGTTCGGCATGAGAAAGCACATGTGGAATGTCACCATTGGATTGATCTATTGATGATACAAGCTGCTATTATCATAACATGGTATTGTCCTGCAATATGGCTTTTACGCAATGAACTTCATACCCTCCACGAATATGAAGCTGACAGCCGTGTGCTCGCTTCAGGTATTAAACGAGAGGAATATCAAATGTTTTTAATAAAAAAGACAGTTGGAGCAAGGTTCGCAACTCTTTCCAACTGTCTGAATCACAGTTCACTTAAAAAACGTATAACTATGATGTTATCAAGCAAACCGACAGGCATAGCCCGTGTGCGTGCTTTTGTCATGGTGCCAGCATTGGCACTTGCAGTAGCAGGTCTGACAACCCCCGCGGTGTCAGCAGTGATTAACGATGCGTCTTCCGCTACACCGGTGGACAATATCCACTACAAAGTTACGGAAAAATCTGATGAATCAATCCAAATCACGGAAAGAAACTCAGATGTTGTGGTAACCGAAAAGGCTGATGCACCCGGAACCCTTCAGTTCATCAAGACTGAAACCGCGCCTAACTTTCCCGGCGGCAAGGACAAATTGAGAGCTTTCATCAACAAAAACATAAAATTCCCTGAAACTGCCTATAAAGACGGTGTTCTTAACATGGATGCAGTTGTGCAACTCACTATTGCTAAAGACGGAATGGTGAAAGATGCCAAAATAGTGAAAAGCTCCGGAAAGACACTTGATGGCGAAGCCCTTCGTGTGGCGCGTATGCTTCCACAATTCCACCCTGGACTCAATAAGGGTCTGCCCGCAGAATCGAGCTACACTTTGGAGTTTAATTACTATATCTGCAATGAATATTGGTCTTCCAACGGTAAATAAGTTCAAGGAAATAAATACCAATAGTACAATTGGATCTTAATCTGATGCAGGAGTATGTCGCATTACATAAAATGCGACATCTCCTGTATCATAAAATATAATAACAATGGAATTAGTATTTACAATCTTTGTCGGAGTAGTTATCGGAGCCGTTGATGCACTCCCGATGTTTCTCAAAAAAATGGATAAGGCAAACTGTTGGTCTGCTTTCGTCCAGTATGTGGTGGTAACTTTCATTATATTCAACACCACACTTCCACAGTTGAATGTCAGCAACTTTTTATCTGGTCCGATTGTATCAGTCTTAATGGCTCTGCCTATGGTGGTTATGATTGCCAAGAACGAAAAGAAAGCTGTTCCGATTGTGCTTGTCAATGCGGTTGTTTTAGGGTTGCTCATAGCGGTAATCAAGCATTTCAGTGCATCGTGGTTTGTATGAAACAGATAATAGCGACTTCTGATAGCATCGCTGCTTGTGGTTTATACTGTGGTGCTTGTCGCAAATTCTTGTCCGGAAAATGTCCCGGATGCAAGAATAACGAGAAAGCATCGTGGTGTAAAATCCGCCAATGTTGCATAAGCAAAGGTTATCATACCTGTGCCGAATGTGAGCGTGACGTAAGAGAATGTAAAATCTATTCCAACTTTATAAGCAAAGTGTTTGCGTTGCTCTTCAATTCTGACCGTCCGGCATGTATTAGCTATATAAGGGCACATGGAGAGATTGCGTATGCAAAAGAAATGAGCATAAGAAAATGTCAAACCATAAAACGCAAATAATATGAAATTAGTGTATTTGATAATTTTGTCATTATCTATAATGCTGTTCTCCTGCGATAAGCATTCCTGTTTTGAACTCTATGGCAAATGGCGGATTATAGAGTATAAATGTATCGCTACTTCTTGTCCAATAGGTCTTTCACAAGTCGCAGATGGGGGTGATTATTCACTTGAATTTGGTAATCAAGGAATCATAACCTGCAATACCGGCTGCAATTTGGGGTCCAGTAGATATACCGTTAATGGTAGTAAATTGACATTCTCGGAAACAACATTTACGGAAAAGGCTTGTGAAGATATACTTATGGAAGAAAGTGTGAAGCACATTCTTCCCGTAATAAAAGCTTTTGAGATCAAGAATGATTCTGTCTTGTTTCTGAAAGACGCAGACAGTCATATATTGATGAAACTTACAAAATAATTGATGTATCCTAATATAGCCATCAGTGTTGATACGTCGTCATTCGATTATACGACATGGTTTTATTTTCAATCGTAAAAATAATGGTTCACTACGCTTTTTTAATATAGTAATCATAAACAAGTAAATTAACATGAAAGAACAAAGTAAAAAGTCTTCTCTTTTTTTGAAGGGAAGCAACACCTAACCCACTTTGCTACTGAACAGGATGTGGCAGAAGAATTATTTGAGTTACTCTCCGAAGCGAGAGAACTCTATCTTCAGGATGTAATTGCAGATGGCAAGCGGTATAGCCGCTATGTGGATGACTTCATCAACAGCCACCGTTACATAAACTGCAATAGTGTGGTTTGCCGAAATTGCCACGAGATGAACATCCACATCGCCAAAGGGCTTCTGACCGAATGTGCTCATCTTATCCAGTCTCTTTTTGTTGCCGCCGACTTTTCCTTTGAGAAGTGCATGGAGCTGCGGTGGCACTATAATCGGTCGGAACCGTTGCCGCCACCAGTCAAGCATCGTGCCGATGGGGAGACAAAAGCCCCGCCGCTTTCTTTCGGCTGCAATTTCACCCAAGAACAGATGACAGGTATTGTGTCTTGTGCCAATACTTATCATCTGTTTTGCGTTTCAGAGGTTTGCATCGAGGATATGGAAGCTCTCTTTTCCTGTAAAGAAGGCTTTCATATCCGAGTGAACAACCTCCGTCATGTAGTTATCCTTTTCGATGCACTTCTCGAAAATTCCTTCATCCAATCCCGCTGGCAGTCTGTTCTGGACAAAGGGCGGTTCCTGCAATCCAAGGACGGCACACGGTTCATTACCGCTTCCAATCTTTCATCGGCACTCTCCGCTGTCAGAAACAACAAGACAGCGGTCATCTACAGTATCAGACGAGCCATCAGCCAGTTGAAAGAAAGTGTGAATAAATCCACCATGTGAAAGATAAAAGAGTGAGAGTTAGAATGATACTTGCATAGTATCACGCCGATAATTCTCACTCCTTTATCGGCATATCATACCTTTGTCCTCCGTTATCAGCACGTCGATAACGGAGGCACAATCCTATTGTCAAACTTTAATTAAAAACATATGCCGAACAGACTAACTTTCATGGAGCGGATGAGCGAACGGATCACCGCCCTTGAATCGGTTCTTAAAAAGCTGGAACCGGTTGAAAATATCTTGGAACGGATGGATTTGTTGGAGAAAAGCATTTATTCGACAAAACGGGTCTTTACGTTTCAGGATGCCTGTATGTATATCGGGGTTTCCGACAGTATGCTGTACAAACTCACGGCGAACAAAGAGATTCCGCATTACAAGCCGCGTGGCAAAATGATTTACTTTGCCAAGGAAGAACTGGATGAATGGCTTTTACAGAACCATGAACCGACTGCAGACGATGCCATACGCATGGCGACCGAAACTGCAACGACACAACCATTCTTAAAACAAAGACGCTATGGAAAACGAAAGAAGGACTGATTATAACACAGGTGCAGGACTTGAGGAACATAAGTTGCTGGATATTCTTGCCGCTTCCCAGATCAGGGCGACCGATACCTACGAAACGCCCCCGCAAATCATCTGGATAGACAATTCAACGATAGCCACGCTTGGCAATTTCAGTGCTTCGACCGGTAAGGCCAAGTCGAAAAAGACATTCAATGTCTCGGCACTTGTCGCCGCATCGTTGGCAGGGCGACAGGTATTGAATTACCGGGCGCATCTGCCCGAAGGAAAGCGCAGAATCTTGTACGTTGATACGGAACAAAGCCGTTTTCACTGTCATACGGTCTTGGAACGCATCTTACGACTGGCAGGACTGCCCACGAAAACCGATAACGAGAACCTCGACTTCATTTGTCTAAGAGAATATACTCCGGCGGTACGTATTGAAGTCATTGACTATGCCCTACGTCAGAACAAAGGCTACGGTCTGGTCATCATCGACGGCATCCGCGACCTGATGCTCGACATCAATAATGCCGGTGAATCGGTGGAAGTCATCAACAAGATGATGGAGTGGTCTTCCCTGTATGATCTGCATATCCATTGTGTGCTCCATCTTAACAAAGGGGACAACAATGTACGGGGGCATATCGGCACGGAGATGAGCAATAAGGCGGAAACCGTATTGGTCATCAGCAAAAGCAATGACAACCCAAACATCAGCGAGGTCCACGCATTGCATATCCGCGAAAAAGAGTTCAAGCCCTTTGCTTTTACCGTTGATGACAACGGATTGCCTGTCATGGCTGAAAACCATTCGTTCAACGGGGAAATCAAACATAAATCCCGGATGAGTTTCATGGACTTATCCATAGAGCAGCACCGGGAAGCCCTTGCCGCCGCTTTTGGAGACAAGCCCATCAAAGGATTCGAGAATGTATTGGAAGCTCTCATGGCTTCCTATGCCGCTATCGGGTTCAAACGGGGTCGAAGTGTCATGGTAAAGTTGCTGCAATACCTGACCGACAATCTTAAACTTATTATCAAGCGGGATAAGCTATTTTATAATGACATGACACCTACCGAGGTCATGCTTTTCGATGAAGAATGAGACTGCGGCAAATCTGTCTCGGATATAACTGAAAGAAAAATGACCATAGCAGAAGCAAAACAAGTGCGTATCGTGGATTTTCTGGCACAGCTCGGCCACCATGCACAGCATATAAAGTCGGAACAATACTGGTACTTCTCACCGTTACGGAACGAGCGTACCCCGTCGTTCAAGGTAAATGACCGAATCAATGAATGGTACGATTTCGGTGAGGCGACCGGCGGCGACCTGGTGGAACTGGTAAAATACATTTGCCGGACGGACAGCGTAAGCGAGGCATTGGCGTATATCGAGAGGCTTGTAAATGGCGCATCACTACCGAGAACCCGTATGCCGACCGCTCCTCCCCGACCGGTGGAGGCTGAAATGAAAGACGTGATTGTGATTCCACTCCGTCATCACGCCCTGTTCTCTTACCTCCAATCCCGGCTTATAGATTCGGACATCAGCCGTATGTATTGCAAGGAGGTGCATTACGAACTGCGAGGCCATCATTACTTTGCTCTCGCATTCGGCAATATCTCAGGCGGTTACGAGGTGCGCAACGCCTATTACAAGGGATGCCTGAACAACAAGGACATCTCATTGATAAGACATCTAACAGAAGAGACACAGGAAAACGTCTGTGTCTTCGAGGGATTCATGGATTTTCTTTCTTATATGACACTGAAACTGGCAGGCGACCGGACGGTCTGTCTTGCCATACCATGCGACTACCTCGTGATGAACTCGGTAAACAATTTGAAAAAGACGCTGGCACGTTTACAGGAGTATTCGGACATTCACTGTTATCTCGACAATGACCTTGCCGGGCAGAGAACCACAGAGACCATTGCCGGGATGTATGGCGGACGTGTCAGCGATGAATCCTGCCACTATGCGGAATACAAAGACCTGAACGACTACCTGCGCGGAAAGAAACGCTGATATTCAATGTTCTCTTTTGCCACCTAAAGCTCTCCACCACGAGGGCTTTTTTTATGCCCCGATTTCTCCATTTCCCTCCATGGAGACTGCAATATAGTACGATTTAATAGTTCGATTTTTGAAACTTACACAAATCTCATTAACGAAATAGATGTTTAATGCTCAATTATTTTATGGTTTTATATTTCGTGCGTTTCTTTGCAAAATCATACTAATACAAATTTTAATATTCATACTAAATACATGAACTCATATTTCATTTTTGCCATTGTCCTGACGGTTGCCTACATCATTTACTACGCCGTCATCATAGCGCATGATCTCTACGGGAAAAAGGGAACGGACAAACCGGACGAGGAGGTTTTCGACCTCGGCGCACCGGACGAGGAAGAGAGTGTGGCTGTCACGGAAAGCGAGACCGGCTTCAGTATCGGTAGCGAGAACTACGATACGGAAAGTACGGCTACCTCTTCCGAAACATCCCCTGAGGAGGACGTCAAGGACAAACAGGGAACGGCGCAGGAGAAGCTGGAACGCCTGAAGGCCGAGGCGGAGGAACAGATGGAAGATACCACGCCTTACCTGTCGGACGCACGCACGTCGGAGGAGATGTACAAGGCTATGATTTCCAAGGGACGGTTAGACAACCGACCGGAAATAAAGTGGAACCCAATTCAAGACCGGTTGTGAGATGTCGAAAGCTAAAAAGATTCTATGTGCGCTGTGCCTCCCGTTCCCCTACACGACTTTTGCCAAAAGCGGCAGCGTGAACTATAGCTGGGGAGCGGACGCGTTGGCCACGATGCACGACTTCGTGGTGACGATGATGCTCTATGTCCAGTATATCTGTTGCGCTATCGCCGGAGTTTACGTCATCGTGTCCGTCTGTCAGATATACATCAAGATGAACACGGGCGAGGACGGCATCACCAAGTCGATAATGACGCTTGTAGGTGCGTGCCTGTTCCTGATCGGGGCATTCTATGTTTTCCCGGCTTTCTTCGGCTACCGCATATAACCTTACTTGTATCAGGTCGCAGACAAATAAAGTATTCACTAAAAAAGTAAACGTATGTTTCAGAAAACCAAACAACTGTGCCGCAAGGCATTCGGATTCGTCAACAGAATCCCCACCAAAGTAATGATGTTCTCTTTCATGCTGCTGTCCGGCATGGTGGCGAAAGCGCAGAACTCCGCAGGCGACTATTCCGCCGGTACGAGCGCATTATCCACTGTCGCGGAGGAGATTGCCAAGTATGTGCCTATTATGGTGAAATTGTGCTACGCCATTGCCGGCGTTGTGGCCATCGTGGGTGCAATCTCGGTATATATCGCCATGAACAACGAGGAGCAGGACGTCAAGAAGAAGATCATGATGGTCGTGGGAGCCTGTATCTTCCTCATTGCGGCGGCCAAGGCGTTGCCTCTGTTCTTCGGTATTGCCGCTTAAACATCAAGGATAAGTATGAAAGGCAAGGACGAACGCTATCCGGACTACCCGCTGTTCAAGGGACTGCAACGGCCTCTTGAGTTTTTGGGCATCCAAGGCCGGTATATATATTGGGCGGCGGTGACGACGTGCGGAGCCATTGTCGGCTTTGTCGCCGCCTACTGCCTGCTCGGTTTCATTGCCGGGCTTGTCGTGCTGGCAGCCGTCGTATCGGCCGGTATCGTGCTCATCCTCCTCAAACAGCGGAAAGGACTGCATAGCAAGAAGGTCGTTCCGGGTGTGTATGTGTATGCCCACTCGCGCAAGATCTGACGAAAGAAAAACCATCACGGCAATGTGCATGGCTTTATTGATTGTTGAACGCGGGTGGGTTTGTCTTGAAGCAAGGCGAACCTGCCCCTATTTAATTACACGTATATCGAAATGACCCTATACATCATTTTATGTTTTGTCGCTTTGTGCGCGGGTATGGCCTTGTCGGTCTATGCGTTCGGTACGGGCGGCAAGCGCAAGCGAATCTTTCAGGACATCTATTTCTCGGCGGAGGAAACGGACGGTGTGGGTGTGCTGTACACCAAGACCGGCGAATATTCCGCCGTACTTAAGATAGAGAATCCGGTACAGAAATATTCGGCGGACATTGACAGTTACTACGACTTCACACACTTGTTCACCGCCCTTGCGCAGACGTTGGGCGAAGGGTACGCCATCCACAAGCAGGACATCTTCGTCAGGAAACAGTTTGCGAGCGAACCGACTGACGGTCAGGAGTTCCTGTCTTCATCCTATTTTCGTTATTTCAAGGGACGTCCTTACACGGACAGCCTTTGCTACCTGACCATCACGCAAGAGGCGAAGAAAAGCCGTCTGTTCTCGTTCGATAGCAAAAAGTGGCGCGACTTCCTTGTGAAAATCCGTAAAGTGCACGACCAGTTACGTGACGGCGGCGTACAGGCCAGATTCCTGAACAAAGCCGAAGCGAGCGAGTACGTCGATCGTTACTTCGCCATGAACTTCAAAGACCGCACCGTGTCGATGACGAACTTCAAGGCGGACGATGAAACCGTGTCGATGGGCGACAAACGCTGCAAGGTGTACAGCCTTGTGGATGTGGACTGCGCCGCACTGCCCTCGATGATACGTCCGTACACGAATATCGAGGTCAACAACACGGAAATGCCCGTCGATTTGGTGTCGGTGGTGGACAGCATCCCGAACGCCGAGACAGTGGTCTATAACCAAATCATCTTCCTGCCCAACCAGAAGCGTGAGCTGTCGCTGCTCGACAAAAAGAAGAACCGCCACGCGAGCATTCCCAATCCGAACAACCAGATGGCGGTCGAGGACATCAAGCGTGTGCAGGAAGTCATCGCCCGTGAGAGCAAGCAACTGGTATATACACACTTCAACATGGTGGTGGCCGTGTCTGCCGGTGCAGACCTGCAAAAGTGTACGAACCACTTGGAAAACGCTTTCGGGCGTATGGGTATCCATATCAGCAAGCGGGCATACAACCAACTGGAACTGTTCGTCGGTTCGTTTCCGGGCAACTGCTACACGCTCAATGAGGAATACGACCGTTTCCTGACCCTTTCCGATGCGGCGATGTGCCTGATGTACAAGGAGCGTGTGCTGCACAGCGAGGAAACGCCGCTGAAGATTTACTACACCGACCGTCAGGGCGTGCCGGTGGCTATCGACATCACGGGAAAAGAGGGAAAGAATAAACTGACTGATAATTCCAATTTTTTCTGTTTGGGGCCTTCGGGCAGCGGCAAGAGTTTTCATATGAACTCGGTCGTGCGCCAGCTCCATGAGCAGGGAACGGATGTGGTGATGGTCGATACGGGGAACTCATACGAGGGACTGTGCGAGTATCTGGGCGGCAAGTATATCTCCTATACCGAGGAACGGCCTATTACGATGAATCCGTTTCGCATCAACCGGGAGGAATACAATATCGAGAAGATAGACTTCCTCAAGAACCTTATCCTGATGATTTGGAAAGGGTCGGACAGCCAGATTCCCGAAATCGAGTTCCGCATTGTCGAGCAGATAATCATAGACTACTATGATGCCTATTTCAACGGATTTACAAGATACACCGACGAGCAACGGGAGGTACTGCTGAAAAACCTGTTTGCGGCGGCCAGCCGAAAGAACCCAAACAAACCACCCAGAGAGGTGGATGAGATGGTGCGCAAACAGATAGAGGTGCTTGAGGCACGGCGGGCGGCTCTCAAAGTGTCGGAACTGAACTTCAACTCATTCTTTGACTACTCATTCGACCGTCTGGAGCAGATCTGCACCGAAAATGACATCACGACAATCAGCTACTCGACCTATTCGACCATGCTGCAGCCGTTCTACAAGGGAGGCGCGTATGAGAAGATTCTCAATGAGAATGTGGATTCGGCACTGTTTGACGAGACATTCATCGTCTTTGAAGTGGATGCAATCAAGGAAAACAAGAAACTGTTTCCCATTGTCACACTGATTATCATGGACGTGTTCCTGCAGAAAATGCGCATCAAGAAGAACCGTAAAGTCCTTGTCATCGAAGAGGCGTGGAAGGCCATTGCCAGCCCGCTCATGGCGGAATACATCAAGTTCATGTACAAGACCGCCCGTAAGTTTTGGGCTTCTGTCGGCGTGGTGACGCAGGAGATACAGGACATCATCGGCAGCGAAATCGTGAAGGAGGCCATCATCAACAACTCGGACGTGGTGATGCTGCTTGACCAGAGCAAGTTCAAGGAACGCTTTGACGAAATCCGAAAGATTCTTGGTCTGACCGAGGTGGATTGCAAGAAGATATTTACCATCAACCGCTTGGAGAACAAGGATGGGCGCAGCTTCTTCCGCGAAGTGTTTATCCGTCGGGGGACGACCAGCGGCGTGTACGGCGTGGAAGAGCCGCACGAGTGCTACATGACCTACACGACCGAACGGGCGGAAAAGGAGGCACTGAAGCTTTACAAGAAGGAACTTCGGTGCAGCCATCAGGAAGCTATCGAGGCATATTGCCGGGACTGGGATGCCAGCGGTATCGGGAAGTCCCTGCCTTTTGCACAAAAAGTAAACGAGACGGGGCGTGTGCTCAACCTCCGTCCCGTGCATGAATCCAAATAAACATTGCAGCCATGAAACGACTACTCCTTATCCTGACCATCGCCTCGGTCACACTCTGCCAGACGGTTCACGCCCAGTATTACAGCGTGAACTACGACACCCGTACCGTTGCGGCGATGGTGGCCGCCTTCGGTACGGAAGCGGTCGCCGAAGGGTACTACCGGGAGCAGGTCGATGACGTCCTCAAGCACTACACGGCAGCGGAGGTCGCTACCGCCGGGATATTCGCGGCCAAGTTCTTGGAGCATAAAGCCCTGAGCGACCTCGGCATCTGGAACAGCCGTACGGAAAACTACTACTACCGGCGCATCTACCGGATGGTGGCGGAGAAAATCATGCCCAAGATATGGGTGGTGGCGAAGCAGATGCTCCATTCGCCGCAAACGGCTATCTATTGGGGCAGTTACCTGATGAAAGTCTGCGATGATACCAAAAGTCTGTGTATGCAGTTCGAGAGCGTGGTGACCAACAGCACGCTGACCTTTTCGGACATCGCCTTTCTCGAAATCAATCCGGAAATTGCCCCCTTGCTGAAACTCTCCGAAACGGGAAACATCGACTGGCAGCGGATGATGGACAACTTCGCCCGCATACCGGGCAACTTCACCCACGAGAACCTGAAAAGCGACCTCGACAACCTTTATAACATGGGGGTCGGCCTTGCAACGGCAGGCATTGCCAATCTTGGTGACGCCCTGTTGCAAAGCAGCTCGTTCCATGACCTGCTGGGTGGAAAGGTTGAAGAAATCGGCAACCTGTATGAACACTACGGGAGTCTATTCGAGCAGGCGGAACATGACATCGGCGGCTTGCTGATTGACATGGTGGGTGGTCCGGACAACGTGGCCGGTCTGTTCAACTTCAGCAACTACAACCTCACGGCATGGATGACCGACTACCTGGACGAAGCGATGGGGAACTATTACACGCAGCGGTGGTACATTGCCCGGCGTGACCAAGGGAGCGTATCGCTGTGCGACTACTATCCTCCGACGGACGACAACAGCATCCTGAACGGGGGCGCATGGGTGCGGTTCAACACGAGCGACCCGAATTTCTATCCTGATGCCTCGCAACGGGAACAGGTACTTGCCAACTCGGAAGGATATGCCGGTTGGTCAAGAAACCGCGTGCAGCAGTTGAACAACCAGAACGACGGGTTCAGCTACAGCATCAACTATTGGATGAGTGCCTATATCATCAGCAAGAAAAACAAGCAGACCAAAAAGGCATACGCATACGAAATCCATGTGAGCAAAAACTGGAACAAAGAAGAGGTCGTCTATGAGGAAGTCTTCGATTCCTACTCGATGGACTTGAACACGTTTCGGGCGCAACTGAATGTCCGGCTTGCGGAGTTCAACGAGAACGAGGACGGCTACACCTATTATATATCTTCCGGTGCGCGAAACTATTACCAAGCAACGGACGCAGCCAAATTGAAGGGATGCGAGAGCGTGACCATCAGCGTGACCTGTTCCGACGGGGTTACGCTCGGACAAGGCTCGACACAGTACAAGTGCCGCAAGTGCGGCAGCTCGTTGAATGCCCACACCAAGGAGTGCGCCATGCAGACCTCGGTGACGGAAAACGACCTCGACCTTTCGGAACTGGACGCGCTATTGAACGAGGCGAACAGCCAAGCGGCCAATATTGAAGCGCAAATCGGGGCATTGGAAAACGAGAACGCTGTCCTGCTGAAGAAAATCAGTACGGCGAGCATTGAGGATGCGACGACGTACCGGCAGCAGTACAACGCGAACAAGACACGGATAGACCGTCTGAAAGGCGAACTCGCGGAGTGGAAGAAGAAACAGTCCGACTATGCCCAAGCAAAGTCGGATGCCGCAGACGACAACAGCGTGGCGACGGATGACTATTACCGCATCCCTGCCATCATGCAGGACTGCAAGGCGGCATACGGTCTTACTTGGCAGGACGGCGGAGCATGGAACGGCTACTCGTATGTACGCAAGGCGACCATGCCGAATATCAACGGTATCATCACATTCAGGGCTACGGTCTCCATTGCCCGCAAGCCGAAATATTTTCTCGGCATAAAAATACACCGTACCATTATCCAAATCAAGTGGGAACTCACTTCGGAATATACGGACACACACGTCGCTGACGTGCTGACCCTTGATCCGGGACTTTCGGATGCGGAAAAGGCTAAACTGGTAAACGACCGGATAGCCGAAATCGCCCGTGAACATCCGTCCTGTAAAATCACGACGGAATACGCCCGCAGCGCACCGACGGAAGAAACACCATCAGGCGACGTGTACCATCTGCTGTGGTCAAGCGACCGCCTTGAGATAGCGCGAGAGGTGGACAGCAGAATCACCAAGATATATGCCGACTTGGTATCGCTGGAAAAGATGATGCACTACAAGCGGAGCATCCTTGACGTGATGAAGGATGTGCTGCCCGGACTGGACACGGACGAAGGCCGTAGGCTGACACTCGTGGAGGAATGCCATGACCGCTGGGTGGAGAATGCACGGACGCTTCGGAGCGGCAACAGCAGGAATAGCAGAAAGGAGGTACGGCCATGAAACGTACCATACAGATTGCCGTCGTGCTGTTCGCCCTGCTGCCCGGTATCGCCAAGGCGCAGTGGACTTTCGATATAGTCTCCGTCGAAGCCTACATCAACGACCACAAGAAGCAGCGCAGCCTGCTGTTGGCTCGTAGCACCTTGGAGTACAGCAACAAGCTGTTGCACGAGTACAGCTGTAAAGAAGTTGGGGACTATAAAGAGTTGAATATTGACCTTGACAAATACACCCGTGCGTTCGATGCCATCGACGTCATGTACCAGTCGTTGCGCACGGTGCTGAACGTCAAGAATACCTATACATCGGTCAGCGACCGTATCGGCGACTATAAATCGTTGTTGGAGGATTTCAATGCGAAGATCTTGAAACGTGGACGCATCGAATCCGCAGATACCCTGATTATCTCCATCAATGCGAGGGGGCTGAGGGCGATTGCCCGTGAGGGGGAACAGCTCTACAAGTCCGTGAGCGACCTCGTGCTGTATGCCACCGGAGCGGCCGCCTGCTCGACCTCCGACCTGCTGATGGTGTTGGAGGCCATCAACCGCTCATTGGACAACATCGAGCGGCATCTGAACCGGGCCTATTTCGAGACATGGCGGTACATTCAAGTGCGCATCGGCTATTGGAAAGCAAAGGTATATCGCTCCCGCACCATGCGGGAGATTCTCGATGACGCCTTCGGGCGTTGGCGCGGAGCCGGAAGACTGGATTATTAACGACAAAAAGAGAAGAATATGAACAGAAAACTATTACTCATGGCAGTGGCGGTCACCGTAACGACAGCCGTACACGCACAGTATGTAACGTACAACCATGATTCGCCGAAACAGAATCAGGTAACGGTCATGGAAACCGGTACGGGCGCACTCTCGCCCGACCTCTATTATTCCGTGCTGCACAACAAATACAAGAAGTCGGCGGCGGCCAAAAACAAGCTCTCGTTCCGCACACTTGCCGGTATCAATCTCTACAACCAGGTGGACGAAGCGGAAGCCATTGATTCGGCTTTGGTCAAGCGGGCGAAGGTCGAGGCGTTGAACGTTGCCGACCGGCAGGTGGACATCGCGTGGCTTGCCGAGGGCGATAAGGTCAGCAGACAGATGGAACGGTTCCGGCGCAACATCGACCGTATTCTCCTGTCCGGCGGTACTCCGGCCGACAAGGAACGGTGGACGGAATACTACCACGTCTATCAGTGCGCCATCAACGCCACGAAAGACGCCTATATGCCAAACGCCCAGCGAAAGAAGGAGTATCTGCGCATCTACGAGGATGTGGCACGGCAGAACGAGATTTTAGTGAGCTACCTCGCCAAGCGTCAGAACGCAACGGCAACAAGCACACTGCTGAACGCAACGGACAACCGTACCCTGCATAAGGGCGGCATTGTCCGCAATGCCATGAGCCGGTGGCAGGAATCACGCCTTGCGGTGTGTGGCTCGCAATCGGGCGGCAACGGAAACGGCGAAGATGACAACGAGAGTGTAAACAGAGGGAAATAAAAAGACAGGGCTATGGCAAACGGAGATATACTTTCGGATTTCGGCATCAACCTGTTGGAGGAGGAAATAGATGATGTCATCTTTCAGACCAACGAGTTTCTGACGGACGCGACTTTTACCGGTGCGCAGGGTCCTTTTTGGTGGATATTGCAGATGTGCATGGCACTCGCGGCACTGTTCTCCATCGTCATGGCGGCAGGTATCGCCTACAAGATGATGGTAAAGCACGAGCCGTTGGACGTTATGAAGCTGTTTAGGCCGCTTGCCGTGTCGATTATCATCTGCTGGTGGTATCCGCCTGCGGACACGGGTATGGCGGGGAGCCGGAACAACTGGTGTTTTCTGGACTTTCTGTCCTACATCCCGAATTGCATCGGGTCGTACACCCATGACTTGTACGAAGCTGAAGCTTCACAGATATCGGACAGGTTCGAGGAAGTTCAACAGCTCATCCATGTGCGTGACACGATGTACACGAACCTGCAGGCGCAGGCGGATGTCGCCCACACGGGCACATCCGATCCCAATCTGATAGAGGCGACAATGGAGCAGACCGGCGTGGACGAAGTGACGAGCATGGAAAAGGATGCGGCGAAGTTGTGGTTCACGTCTTTGACGGCAGGAGTCATCGTGGGGATAGACAAAATCATCATGTTGATTGCCCTCGTGGTGTTCCGAATCGGTTGGTGGGCAACGATTTACTGCCAACAAATCCTGTTGGGAATGCTGACGATTTTCGGACCGATACAGTGGGCGTTCAGCATCCTGCCGAAATGGGAAGGTGCTTGGGCGAAGTGGCTGACACGCTATCTGACGGTGCATTTCTACGGGGCGATGCTCTACTTCGTGGGCTTCTATGTGCTGCTGCTCTTTGACATTGTATTGTGCATCCAAATCGAGAACCTGACGGCGATAACCGCCAGCGAGCAGACGATGGCTGCCTACCTGCAAAACTCGTTCTTCTCGGCAGGCTACCTGATGGCGGCTTCGATTGTAGCCCTCAAGTGCCTGAACCTTGTTCCGGACTTGGCGGCATGGATGATACCGGAGGGCGACACGGCATTCTCTACCCGAAACTTCGGCGAGGGCGTGGCACAGCAGGCGAAGATGACGGCAACCGGAGGGTTGGGCGGCATCATGAGATAATCCGCAAAAGATAATATAAACCCAATAAAAATCATAATAACATGAAATTGCAAGAGAAAATCAAAAGTTGGTGCAAGGATGAGAAATTCATGTCCTTTGCGCAGGAACGAGCGAGAAAAGAGGTTTGCGAGGTGGCGGAAAACCACCGCATCGACCCGCAGTATGAAGAACTGGACGAAGCCTTCGAGTACGACGACCGGTACATCGCCCCCTTGGTGACGTACCTGACGTACAAGCTGCGTCTTGCCCTGCTGCAGCGGAACGCAGGTAAGCGCAAAAGAGGAATCTGGTGGGTGCTTGTCCACGTGGAGATGCAGGGCTATTACGTGGAGATATTCTCGGCGGAGTTCGAGAATCTTTTGACGGAACTTCTGGATGCGGTCATACCCATGCTGCACACGGAATATGTACAGATGTTGAACGGTAAAAGGGAATAACCGATGGTCATCAAGAATTTGGAAAACAAAATAAGACTGGTGGGCATCATCTGTACCGCTTTTCTCGTGGGATGTGTCATCATCAGCTTGTCAAGTATCTGGACAGCCCGGACGATGGTCTCGGATGCGCAGAAGAAGGTGTATGTGCTGGACGGCAACGTGCCTATCCTCGTGAACCGCACGACAATAGACGAAACGCTTGACGTGGAAGCCAAAAGCCATGTGGAAATGTTCCACCATTATTTTTTCACGTTACCGCCGGATGACAAATACATCCGCTATACGATGGAAAAAGCGATGTATCTGGTGGATGAGACGGGGTTGGCACAATACAACACGCTCAAGGAAAAGGGTTTCTACTCCAACATTTTGGGTACGAGTTCGGTGTTCTCCATCTATTGCGACAGCGTGGCTTTCAACAAGGAGAAGATGGAGTTCACTTACTACGGACGGCAACGCATTGAGCGGCGGAGCAACATCCTCATGCGGGAACTGGTCACGGCGGGGCAACTCAAGCGTGTGCCCCGAACAGAAAACAACCCGCACGGATTGCTTATCGTGAACTGGCGAACCCTGCTGAACAAGGACATCGAACAGAAAACGAAGATCAACTACTAAACAATGGAGTTTATGAATATCAAGGGATTCAGGCGGATGCTCTTCGGTGAAAAGATGCCGGACAAGAACGATCCGAAATACAAAGACCGTTACGAGCGGGAGGTGTCCGCCGGACGAAAGTTCGCCCAAGCGACACGCATTGACAAGGCTGCCGCCAAGGTGCAGGGATTCGCCAACGCACACCGGATACTTTTTCTGGTCATCGTCTTTGGTTTCGCTATCGGAGGGTTCACTTGGAACATCTATCGCATTACAATGGCATACCGCAACAGCCGGCCGACACGCACGGCGACGGAAATGCAGGATTCGGTGCTACGGGAAAGACACAAGAGGCTGCAAGGGGGTGAAATAAGGGAAAATCGGAACGAGAACAAGAAATATGAACCGCAATAAAGGAGTGCTTATGAATACACGATTTGAAAAATCAGTCCGCTCGTCGGACGAATGGTACACCCCGAAGGAGGTGTTGAAAGCGTTAGGCAGGTTCGACCTTGACCCTTGCGCCCCTGTCCGTCCGTTGTGGCCGACCGCCGAAGTCATGTATGACCGGAACATGGACGGATTGTCCCTGAAATGGGAAGGGCGTGTATGGCTCAATCCTCCGTACTCGCGTCCCCTTATCGAACAGTTTGTCCGAAAGCTGGCGGAACACGGCAACGGCATCGCGCTGTTGTTCAACCGTTGCGATTCCAAAATGTTTCAGGACGTCATTTTCGAGAAAGCGACGGGCATGAAATTCCTGCGCCACCGCATCCGGTTTTACCGCCCGGACGGAACACGCGGCGATTCTCCCGGTTGCGGCAGCATCCTGATCGCATTCGGAGTGGAAAACGCAGAAGTGCTGAAAAACTGCAGCATTGAAGGCAAGTATGTACAACTCAATTAAAAGATGTATGATGAAGATATTTGATAAAATCAATTTCAGGGAGCCGAAGTATATGCTTCCGGCTGTCCTGTATATCCCGCTTCTGGTTGCATCGTACTTCATCTTCGACCTGTTTCATACCGAAACGGCGGAGATTCCGGACAAGACGCTGCAGACAACGGAGTTTTTGAACCCCGATTTGCCGGATGCCCGGCTTAAAGGCGGTGACGGCATAGGCAGCAAGTACGAGAACATGGCCAAATCATGGGGTAAGATACAGGATTACTCCGCAGTGGATAACATAGAACGAGATGAACCCGATGACAACAAGGAAGAATATGAATCGCAATACACGGTGGACGACATCGCCTTGCTCGATGAGCAACAGCAGGAAAAGGCTGCGGCAGCGCAAATTGCCGATGCCAAGACACGCGAGCAAGAAGCTCTCGCGGAACTGGAGAAAGCCCTTGCCGAAGCAAGGTTGAGAGGACGCAATGAGGTATTACCAGCGACCGATACGGACAGTACCGCATCGGCGCAACCCCCGACGGCAACCATAGAGGTCAAGGGAAAAATAGAGGAAGAGAGCCGTTCGGTAAAAGCGCCGTCAGAGAACGAACCGCCCAGCGAAGTGGTACGCAAGGTAAAGACGGCTTCGGATTACTTCAATACGCTTGCGGTCAATGCCCGTGAACCGAAACTGATAAAGGCCATTATCGACGAGGACATCAAGGCGGTGGACGGCTCGCGTGTGCGGTTGCGTCTGCTCGACGACGTGGAGATCAACGAGTGCGTGGTCAAACGAGGGTCGTATCTGTATGCCACCATGAGCGGCTTCTCGTCGGGGCGTGTGAAGGGGAACATCACCAGCATTCTCATCGAGGACGAACTGGTGAAGGTCAGCCTGTCCCTTTACGACACGGACGGCATGGAAGGACTTTATGTACCGAACAGCCAGTTCCGGGAAACGAGCAAGGATGTGGCAAGCGGTGCGGTGTCGGGGAATCTGAACATGAATACCGGCAGTTACGGCAACAGTCTCTCGCAATGGGGAATGCAAGCCGCTACGAATGCCTATCAGAAAACGAGCAATGCCATCGGCAAAGCTATCAAAAAAAATAAGGTAAAGCTGAAATACGGCACTTTCGTCTATCTGGTGAACGGACGTGAGAAACAGTAAAAACGGAAGCCATGATAGAGATTGACAACATATATAATATGGACTGTATCGAGGGTATGAAGCTCATGGCGAACGGCAGTGTCGATGCCGTGATAGCGGATTTGCCTTACGGCGTGTTGAACCGTAGCAACAAGGCGGCACACTGGGACAGGCAGATACCGCTCGAAGCGTTGTGGAAACAGTACCGCAGGATCACCAAGCCGGGAAGCCCCGTTATCCTCTTTGCGCAGGGCATTTTCTCGGCGCAACTCATGCTCTCGCAACCCCGGATGTGGCGGTATAACCTCGTGTGGCGGAAAGACCGGGTAACGGGTCACCTGAATGCCAACCGGATGCCGCTACGCCAGCATGAGGACATCATCGTGTTCTACGACCGTCAGCCGGTATATCATCCTCAAATGACGCCGTGTCCACTGGAACGGAGGAATCATGGACGCCGCAAGACGGACGGTTTCACGAACCGCTGTTACGGTGAAATGAAACTGGCTCCGGTGCGTGTTGCCGAAGACAAGTACCCGACCTCTGTCATTTCCATACCCAAGGAACACAAGACAGGAGCATTCTATCATCCGACACAGAAGCCGGTAGCCTTGATAGAGTACCTGATACGTACCTATACCAACGAGGGCAATGTGGTGCTGGACAACTGCATCGGTTCGGGTACGACCGCCATTGCCGCCATCCGTACGGGGCGGCATTACATCGGATTCGAGATTGAACCGACGTATTGCGAAATTGCAGGACGACGGATTCGGGAGGAACTGGAACGTGGTCATGGATTAAAGAAAGCGAAATAAGGGAAATAAAGAAATAAACAATATCAACAGAAACGATATGAACAAGAAAATAATTGTAACTGCATTTCTTCTGGCGGCAGGACTTTTTGCCACACGTAACGCACAGGCTCAGCGTACATACGAAGAGATGGAACGGCTGACTGTCAATGAACAGGTAACGACCGTCATCACAGCCACGGAACCGGTCCGCTTCGTGGATATTTCCACAGACAAGGTGGCGGGCGACCAACCCATTGAGAACATCATCCGGTTGAAGCCCAAAGAGACGGGACACGAGGACGGTGAAGTGCTGGCCATCGTCACCATCGTAACGGAACGCTATCGCACGCAGTATGCACTCATCTACACCACGCGGATAAGCGAGGCGGTGGCAGACAAGGAAATTCAGCTACAGGAACGGGATGCCTACAACAATCCTACGGTCTCGATGTCCACAGCCGACATGGTGCGTTTTGCAAGACGGGTGTGGAACTCGCCCGCGAAAATCCGCAACGTGGCGACCAAGGCGCACCGAATGGAAATGCGCCTAAACAATATTTACTCGGTGGGCGACTATTTCTTCATCGACTTTTCCATCGAGAACAAAACGAACATCCGTTTCGACATTGACGAGATACGGGTGAAACTGTCGGACAAGAAACTTTCGAAGGCAACCAACGCGCAGACCATCGAACTGACGCCTGCCCTGGTATTGGAACACGGCAAGACGTTCAAGCACGGCTACCGGAACGTGATTGTCGTGAAAAAGATGACCTTTCCGAACGACAAGCTGCTGACCATCGAAATGACGGAACAACAAATCAGCGGGCGCAATATCAGCCTGAACATTGACTACGAGGATGTGCTGTCGGCCGATTCATTTAACACCGCTTTATTGGAGGAGGAATGACGATGAAAAAGACGATAATACTGATGCTTGCCTGCATGTGCGTCTTCATGAATGCAAGTGCGCAGCGCAACAGCGGCCGCCTCTCGCTTGGCGTGGGGTTGCTGTATGAGAACGGCATGGACGTAACGCTTGCTTACGAGCATGAAATGAACTACCGCCATGCGTGGGAGTTCTTTGCCAACGGCTACCTGAAATGGGCGGAATGCGGCTCGTGCGGCCATGTCTGCCCGGAATCCTTCTGGCGCAACTATCGCACTTACGGTTTCGGTGTGGCGTACAAACCTTGTGTGGTGCGTGGACGCAACCATTACGGCAACTTGCGTATCGGAGCTTCGGCAGGAAGCGACACGAACAAGTTTCTTGCCGGAATCCATGTGGGTTACGAACACAATTATGTGCTGCGGTCGGGATGCACACTGTTCTGGCAGGTAAAGAGTGACATGATGATAAAAGGGGCGGATTTGCTGCGGACAGGTATCGTGCTGGGGGTGAAACTGCCGATAAAATAAAGGAAAAACAAAAAACGAAAATAACATGATACGAAAGATTCAATGGTTTGCAATGGCAGTGACGGCGGTATTGTGCGCTGCCTGTGACGCCCATATCGACGTACCTGATACGGCGGTACGTCCGGGACATATTCTCTGCGAGGACGGTACGGCTTTATCCTACGTACAGTATGAACAGTCGGGAAAACGGGCAATAGCGGTTGTCTTCGATACCGAACACCGTGAAGGTACGGAAGGGAACGGCTATGCGGTTTACCTGTGGGACATTGCTCCGGCAGCTTTTGCCGACAGCCTCGGTGTCGCACAAGGGACGTCGGCCGACATCGAGGCTTTGGACGGGAACATGAACACCTTTGCACTGTACGACACACGGGAGACGGCTTCGCCTATGGCGGAAGCGGTCTTTGACCTGTGGCGGTACGGACAGAGTGCCTATATCCCGTCGGTGGCACAGATGCGGCTGCTGTATGCCGTCCGGGAAACCGTCAATCCTGTCATCGAACGGTGTGGCGGCCATCCGCTGCCGTTGGATGAAAACGACTGCTGGTACTGGACATCGACGGAGGTAACCGGACAGGAAACGGCGAAAGCGTGGCTTTACTCGACAGGAAGCGGTGCGATGCAGGAGACCCCGAAGACACAGGCGCACAAGGTGCGGCCGATTATCACACTGAACAGGTAGGAACGAAAAGAGGGAAAGGACAAAGACAATGGAAGAAAGCAAGGAACTACAAGGATTTTACAAGATATTCCGTGCAGTCATCTATATCTCCGTGCTGATGGAGTTCTTCGAGTATGCCATAGACCCTGCCATGCTCGACCACTGGGGCGGCATATTGATTGATATACACGGGCGCATCAAGCGATGGATGATCTATAACGACGGCAACCTCGTGTATAGTAAGATAGCGACCTTCCTACTCATCTGCATCACTTGTATCGGCACACGCAACAAAAAACACTTGGAGTTTGACGCACGCAGGCAAGTGTTATATCCACTTATCTGCGGATTGTTCTTGATTGTGTTCTCCGTGTGGCTGTACCATCATACGATGGAAACGAGGCTCTACACCTTGCCGCTGAACATCATCTTCTATATGGCGGCTACGCTGGTCGGTGTGATATTGGTGCATATCGCATTGGATAACATCTCGAAGTTCATCAAGGAGGGACTGGGTAAAGACCGGTTTAACTTCGAGAATGAAAGTTTCGAGCAGAGCGAAGAGAAGGTTGAGAACCAGTATAGCGTGAATATACCGATGCGGTACTATTACAAAGGTAAATTTCGCAAGGGATGGGTGTCGATAAGCAACTGTTTCAGAGGAACATGGGTGGTTGGAACTCCAGGTAGCGGTAAGACGTTCAGTATCATAGAACCGTTCATCCGCCAACATAGTGCCAAGGGCTTTGCGATGGTGGTCTATGACTACAAATTTCCGACACTTGCCACTAAACTTTACTATCATTACAAGAAAAACCAGAAGCTCGGCAAAGTGCCAAAAGGATGCAAGTTCAACATCATCAACTTCGTGGATGTGGAGTACAGCAAACGGGTGAACCCCATTCAGGCAAAGTACATCAATAATCTTGCGGCGGCGAGCGAAACGGCGGAAACCCTGTTGGAATCCCTGCAGAAAGGCAAGAAAGAGGGAGGCGGAGGCAGTGACCAGTTCTTTCAGACTTCTGCCGTGAACTTTCTTGCCGCCTGTATCTACTTTTTCGTGAACTACGAGCGGGAACCCTACGATGCAAACGGAAAGAAACTGTATGCGGAGAAACGGCAAGATCCGCAGACGAAGTTCTGGAAGCCGACGGGTGTCGTTCGTGACCGTGAGGGTGGCAGCATCGTGGAACCTGCCTATTGGCTTGGAAAATACTCGGATATGCCGCATATCCTTTCATTTCTCAATGAGAGCTACCAGACTATTTTTGAGGTACTTGAGACGGACAACGAGGTCGCGCCGTTGCTCGGCCCGTTCCAGACGGCCTTCAAAAACAAGGCGATGGAACAGTTGGAAGGTATGATAGGTACGCTGCGTGTCTATACCAGCCGTTTGGCTACAAAGGAATCTTACTGGATATTCCACAAGGATGGGGACGATTTCGACCTGAAAGTTAGTGACCCCAAGTCACCCAGTTATCTGCTGATAGCCAACGATCCGGAAATGGAAAGTATCATCGGAGCGTTGAACGCTCTGATATTGAACCGTCTCGTTACCCGTGTGAACACCGGGCAGGGGAAAAATATTCCGGTCAGCATCATCGTGGATGAGCTACCGACACTGTATTTCCACAAGATAGACCGACTGATAGGTACGGCGAGAAGCAACAAGGTAAGCGTAACGCTGGGTTTTCAGGAGTTGCCGCAGTTGGAGGCTGACTACGGAAAAGTGGGAATGCAAAAAATCATCACGACAGTGGGCAACGTGGTAAGCGGTTCAGCTCGCGCAAAAGAGACACTGGAATGGTTGTCGAATGACATTTTCGGCAAGGTGGTACAGGTCAAAAAGGGCGTGACGATCGACCGGGACAAAACGAGTATCAATCTCAATGAGAACATGGACAGTCTTGTACCCGCCTCGAAAATTTCGGATATGGCGACGGGATGGATTTGCGGACAGACGGCACGTGATTTCGTGAAGACGAAAACCGGTACGGGAGGCTCGATGAACATTCAGGAGTCGGAAGAGTTCAAGACTACAAAGTTCTTCTGCAAGACGGATTTCGATATGAGGGAGATAAAAGCGGAGGAAGCGGCCTATGTACCGCTACCGAAGTTCTACACTTTCAAGTCGAGGGAGGAACGGGAACGCATCTTGTATAAAAATTTCATACAAGTCGGACAGGATGTAAAAGACATGATAGCGGATGTACTGAACAAGCGTGGGGCGAAATAAGTCAAAATCCCTGCAATAACCACGAAATTATTGCAGGGATTTTTATATTCAATTTCAGTTACCCAAAATCTTGTGGGCATAAAGCCGGTTTTACGGACGTAAATGAATTATCTGATAGTTTCCGATTTGGAATCGTTTTCCGACAGCAGATTTTGTAATTTGTCGATGTCCGGTAGAGTCTTGCGCAAATTTTCCGGCATTTCTTGGGCTGTGCGGTATGTCGCCACGCCCATAGGCTTATCATAGTCGCGCACCATGATTTCGACAAACTGGCGGTTGGCATCCTGACATAGGACAATACCGATTGAAGGGTTCTCGTGCGGTTTCTTGTCGGTCATATCATATACAGTCAGATAACCGCTAAGCTGTCCGAGATAATTCGGGCGGAACTTGCCCCGTTTCAATTCCACGATTACGCTGGCATTCAGTTCTCTGTTGAAGAATACAAGGTCAGCAAACATTTCTTCTCCGGCAACTATCAGGCGATGCTGACTGTCGATAAAAGTGAAGTCGTTTCCAAAACGGAGAATGAACTGCTTGATATTGGTTACGATTTGGTTTTCGATGACCTTTTCGTTCCAGTCCTGTTCGCGTTCTCCCACATTCTCCAGATTAACCATTTCGAGCATATACTCATCCTTGAACGCCAATGTCGCTTTTACGGCATAAATGGCTTCGGGCAGCACTTGAAGGAAGTTGCTCGGCAAAGATCCGCGATTTGAATAGATGTCTTCTTTCAAGTAATTTTTGAGAGAGGATAGCGACCACGCATTTTGAGCGGCACAATGGATATAGAACAATCGTTCTGCGATGTCTTTTGAACGAGTCAGGATTTCAATATGATGTGAAAAGCTAATCTTGACAAAATCGTCCCAGGTAAATTCGGTATTGACCGGTTGCCCGATAAGTTGCAGCAGTAGATGCTCGTCAATATCCAATTCGCCCAACGCTGTTGGATGAATTAAAGCCGTACCCTTTTCCGACGAATGGTTTTCCAATTCGCCCAACACTGTTGGACGAATTAAAAACGTCCTCCATTCCTCATAGAATGAGCGCATCCGTTTCAACCCCGATTCAGAAAAGCCGTGCAGACCGGGCAACTCCCGTTGAAGGAGCTTTGATATGGTAGGCAATGCTTTAGTACCCCAACAGCCGATGCGGGAATTTTCAGACACGAATTTCCCCACTCCAAAATACAACGAGAGAGTTTCTTTGTTGACCGCAGCCGCACTTCTATACCGGCAGCGTTCGATGGCATGTTTGATTATCTCTACTGCCTCTGCATATTGTGTATAATCCGATGGGATAACTTGTTGTTCCATATACATACGTTTTTGTGCCGCAAAGGTACGAAAAATACGGGATATACAGGGCAGAATGCCAACATATTATAGTGCCGTGTGGGTCTTATTCGGTATTTTTAGCGTTCCGGTTTCCTGCACTCGCTTTGCTGCCAATCTACTCACTTAGATGTTCATGTGTCTGGGGCGTGCCGAGAAAGCCGGTAGCGGTGTGGATAAGATTGTGAGCGGTTGGCAGTCTTTGGGTTGGCCGCTTCCTACTGTAGCCGAGGAAACACGTCCGGACTATGTTGTGCTGACCTTGCAGTTAGGGATGAAAACCCGACAAGAAAACCCGACAAGAAAACCTCGCAAGCAGGATTTGAGAAAAGAGCAAATCTTGGAGTTCTGTGTTGAGCCGCAATCCCTATCTGATATTTTGCAACATTTAGGATTGAAAGATAGGGAAAATCTTATGGAGGTCTATATCAATCCGATGATTGGTGCAGGGGTATTGGAAATGACGGAGCCGGACAATCCCACAAGCCGTAACCAGATGTATGTAACGGTAAAAGTGGAACAAGAATTTCAAAAGTAAGTTTATAATAGGATATTGCGGCTTGGACGCATCCAACCTCATACAAATAACACTGCCCGCGTGAAAATGGGGGCAGTGTTATTTATATGGTAGTTCGCTTATTTAAGCTCGTGTACCGCTTAAAAGTTCGGCAAGTTGCCGGTCGCAGAATTTATCGTATTCCTCCTTGTCTGTACCGCTTTCGATAGCCCGGTCGATAACATCGCCCAGTTCGTCGAAGCAGACTTCTTCATTGACACACTTTGCATTGCTATCATCTTCTTTCAGTAGATAGACCTCGTAGTAATCAGAGCCGTTGAGAGCGATAACGACATATCCGGCGTGTAACCGTCCGTTTACTTTCAGCCGCAGTGCCGGTAATTCTTGGAATACCGTAGCGACAAATTCGCTGACTCCCCACGACATAAAGACGGGTATGGGGGTAAATGACAGTAATTGTTCTTTGATGGTCTGTGCGATGTGCATTACATACTCTTTATCCATAACTTTGATTTTTAATATGATTATTGATTTATGTTAGTTGAACCATTCGGGGTTATCCTCTTTTAATTCCGTGATGAGTTCGCCGTCCGGTAATTTGAGGGTCTTCGTATCGGCGAAAAAGAAAACCTCGTCATATATTTGTTCGGCTTCCTTACTTGCAAAGCCTTCGTTCTCGTCCTCGAAACTGCCCGGATGAAGTGCATCGAGCAGAGCGGTAGAACCGATAATGAGTTCTTCACCTTCGTTGGATTTCACGATACGGCAGATGTAGGTATTGCCGTCAAATTGTAATTCTTTCGTTTTCATACATCTGTTATCTTAATGGGATGTGTTTTCCGTGAGCCTTGAGGTATTCCATGATGCACTTCGCTTCCTCGTGCGATGCACGGTTGCGGTCGTCGTAGTTGCGTGTCTCGTCTGCCATGACCACGATACACTCCTTTACCAACCTGTAAAGGCTTTGCTGCAGCGTGGGGTGCATTTCGGGGATAGCGGCTGCAAACCGTTTGGGATTGAAGCCGTAATCGTTCACTGCTCTTTCCCAGTCTTTGGCGAGTTGGTACTCCTTGCTTTCCTTGATGTTGTCCATAATCTTAAATTTTAATGATTTGTTTTTATTTTCCCTTCGTTCGATTCCTTTCTGTCGGAACCGCTTTGGGATTTTATGGATGCGGTACACGGCTGTCGGTACAGCTTCATACGGAAGGCTTTTCCTGCCAATTACTCTTTCAGGGAAAGGAAGAATTTGCAGGAAATACATTTCAAGCCGCCGGATCAAGCGCGACGGCCGACCTTTGCATCTGATAAAACCAAACCGGGGCTGACAGGGAATGAAGCCGGGGAAACGCTATAAAAGGGAAGTTGAAAATGGTAAAAAAGAAATGGAACGGAAGCTATGAATGGAGAACGGGCGGGTGGTGACGGGTTCGTCAGAAAGTTAAAAGAGGTATTTGGGGCTTCTTTATCCGAGGGCATACAAAAATAAATAGAGGGCGGATTTCTCCGTCCCCCTATCCGTTATGATAACATTTGTCAAGCAGCTATTTCTTCCGTTTGCGGTTCGGTCTGTGTCTCCGCTTCGGGTTGCGGTTCTTCGGGCTGTTCCGCTTCCTCCTGTTTGGCTTGTTCCTGCACGAGCAAAACGGCTTTCTTTTCCTCAATACGATGGTGTCGCTTCTCGTAAATCTCGTTATATCCGTTTTGGATGTCTGCCAATCGGTCGGGCATATGTTTTTTGGCAAAATCAAGCAAAAGGGTGGCGATGGCGTTGCTACCAAATGCGTCCTTGAAGTTGGCTATCAAGAAGTCCCTGCGGATAACGGCTTTCTGCTTGGCGGTAAGGTTCTCGATGATGCGCATTTTGTCCTCGTTCGTAAGGTAGTAATAGGAGCCTTTATCCTCAATGCCTACCGCCTCGAAATGTTCTTTTCGGAGTGAGGACAGCATGAAGAAATAAATCATCTTATCCTCGTCCGCACCAAATTTGGTTTCCGTCATATCAACTTCCAGAATCTGCTTTTTGGTGTCTTCTACGGTCTTTTCAAGGGCAATCTCCTTGTTGCGCTTGTCCTGCTTCTCCAATTTCTCAATCGGGGAAACAACCGTTTCTTGGGTCTCTCCTGCCTCCGTTTGCATTTCGGTATTTTCTACATAACATAGCGATACATCGTTGCGCTCAATCGTCACATACAACGTGATTTCTCCTGCTTCGCCCCTGCGGTTCACTTCCTCGCATTCTTCGTTATAATCCGACAGCTCTTTTTCATACTCTTTATATGCTTCCGCATATTCCTCGGTATTTTCGTAATCCTCTACTTGGGGAGCTTCGGGTTCTTCGGGATAGTCGTTAGGACGCATTGATAGGTTTTCGACCTCAAAACCCGATGCGACAAGGCATTCAACTACTTTTTCATTGCTACCGTAAGATCCTCGGCAAAGTAAAGCGAGAGGTCGCTGTCCCATGATTTGTACGGCTTTCTCCATAAGATATGACGTTTGCATTTCATCAAGGCAGGAACGGTTGGCACAATTACCGCAACCTCCCTCGCAGAATAACATCATGTTATTGGTGTTGTGGGGACACGAAAGGCATAGGGTCTTGTCAAACGAATAACGATTGAGGTCAGTCGTATAGCTTCGTTCGATGTTTTTTGCTACCTCGGAGGCTTTCATTCCTCGCCAACTATTAAACGTCAAACCCTCTCTCAAATGCTTGTCGTAGATGTCGTGCTGTATATCTTCCCCATAACGGCAGATTTCCGTTGCCACACTGATTGTAAGCTCGTCCTGCTCCAACAACAAGGCGATTTCAGGTATTAAGGACACGAATTTGAGGCGTGTACGAATATATGCCTCGGTCTTGCCGAACTGCACGGTCAAGGATTGCACATCGTGGCGACCGCTGTCTATGAGCTTTTGATAAGCATTTGCTTCCTCAATGGGTGTAACATCCTTGCGTTGCAGGTTCTCGGTAATCGCCATTTCCTCGGCTGTCTCGTCTGAAATTTCCATGACGATAGCCGGAATTTCCGTCAATTCAGCCATGAGGGAGGCTCGGTATCTCCGTTCTCCAAATACAATCTCGAAGCGGTTGTCCTCAATGGGGCGCACTCCGATAGGCTGAAGCACTCCCTGCCGACGGATGCTCTCGGCAAGCTCCGCAAGGCTTGTCTCGTCAAAATTCTTACGAGGGTTGTAATTGCTCGGCTGAATGTCTGCCAATGCTACCGATGTGATGTTCTTCTCTACTGCTTGAACTGCTGTTGTTGCCATAATCATAAAATTTAATTGTCATTGAATTGATTTTCTTTTTTATCCCTCTTTTCGGTTCTTTTTTCTGCCTGAACCGCTTGGGATTTACAGATGCTTCAAGGGACTGACGAACAAGCTATTTTCAACGCTTTTTCCGGAAAATTACTCTTTCACGGAAAGGAAGAATTTTACGAGAAATGCACTTCAAAGCGGTGAAATCAAGCGCGGCAGTCCAAATTTGCGTCTGGAAAACCAACCGGCGATGGCAGGAATGAAGCCGGACGAGCGATAAGAGGAATCGATAGAATGGGGAAATGCAGCCTTGCAATAGAACAAGAGAACTGCAGGGGATATAAACGGGAAAACCGCTACCTTGTGGACGTGAGCCATAAGATAGCGGTATGGTATAAAAGTCGATTGGGAGGATTGCCGCCCCGGTTATTTCTCGTGCTTCTCCAGATATTCTTTCATCGCCTCGTTCACAATATTCCTGAGCGACATATTCTTCTCGATAGCGAGGTATTTCATCCGGATATGAATACTCTTGTCGATAACAAAATTGCAATGCACGGCAGGCTCTTTTCCCGTTTTGACCGGTGCAGGCTCTTTCTTTTGCGTGGACTTCCCGGTAGATGACAGCAAGCCGTCCAGTCCGCTTCTCATGCCGCTTTTCAATGAATCACTTTTGCCCATATCGTTTTTACTTTAATTTCAACACTTCCTTTGCCAACTCCATGTAGTCCTTTGCCCCGTTGCTGTTCTTGTTATACTCAAAGATATTCATGCCTTTTATCGGAGCTTCGGCCAATGATACATTGTCCCGGATGACGGTCTTGAATACCTTGTCGCAGAACGATTCGCTGATTAGTTCCGCCACACTTTTGTTGAGCGTCTTGCGCTTGTCAAACTGGGTGATGACAATGCCGCCGATATTTAGGTTTGGGTTCAAACGTTCCTTGACAATCCCGACCACATTTGTAATCTTTGCCATTCCGCGCATGGCGAGGAACTGCGCCTGTACCGGGATAATCAGGAAATCCGCCGATGTGAGGGCGTTGAGCGTCAGCAAACCCAGCGAGGGCGGACAGTCAATCAGGATATAGTCGAATTTACGGGTTTCAAGCAATTTTGCAATCAGCCCTTTTAGTATTAATTCCCGCCCCGGCTCGTTGATAAGCTCGGATTCTGTCGCCGACAAATCGAGGCAGGACGGTACAACGGAAAGACCGTTTTCCAACTCGAATACCGGTAAGGTATATTCGCCTTTCATCGCTCCGTACACCGTCCGTTCCTCTTCGATGGAGAGACCGCAGGATTCCGTGAGGTTTGCCTGACCGTCCATGTCGATGAGCAGTACACGCTTTTTCTTCTGCTGCAATGCGGCAGCAAGATTGATGGTGGTAGTTGTCTTTCCGACACCGCCCTTGTGGTTCAAAACTGCGATTATTTTTGTCATAATTTCGTGTCTTTATATCTGATACAAAGATAATACTATTTTTAGTATTTACTATTATTAGTGCATACTATTTTACTACTTTTGTATATTTTAGTATTATAGTATCTACTACTATACTAAAATACTGATTGACTAAATGTAGTGCATTCTATCATTTCTGATGGGATATTTCCTAATATCCTACTTTACTAACCTTAGTATATACTACATTTAGTATCGGTTGTATAACAGTAAAATAAGCTCCTTTTGGAATTAGTCTTATAAATCATCATGCGCATTAGATAAATTCTGTCTCAAGTGCTTCCAACAAGTCGTGTATTTGTTTTTCCGCTTCCTCCATATCCGATACAATGTCCTTGATGTGGTAAGGTGCGCCATTTTTACCGTGCCCATCATTTCCAATCCATAGATAGGCTTCGTAATCCGGGTCAAAACCCTCGAAATATTGTTCCATGTCAGCAATGAGGGTATCAATGTCCTCGCATTTCATTTCGGCACTGAAATTAAAATCCTGCCCATAGTTGGTATAGCGTTGGAAGTCGAACTGAATATTTGATTTATTTTTGTCATCCACACTTATGCTCCAGCCTTTGCTTTGGGATATTTCCGTTACTTTTTGTATCTTTTCTTGAGCGGTCATAGTTTTGAGTTTATAGTGGGGAGATTTCACACCTTCCCAACGATTGCTTTAATCCGTTATTTGAAAGTAATACTCCTGCTGCTCGTCTGGCCATTCGGCGGTCATTCCGTCTGCTTCTTTCCAAAGGCGGTCATAGAGCGTGGCTTTCTGGTTGTCCCGCTCGTGCCATTGCCAAATTTTGTGATTAAGCACAAGGCACAGCTCTGTCCAGTGCTTGTAGTTATCTTTCCATTCTGCCTTAACCCTTCTGTATGTGTCAGCTATGGCTTCATTCCCGAACTTGTCTGCTATAGAGAAGTCCTGCCAAAAGGTTGTCATCGGGTCATAGCCAGTAATTTCCGCTATATTCCACTTGGGAATTACGATTTTCAATATTTCCATACTTATTATTGTTTTTGTAATACTCATGAATCAAGATTCTTATTTCCCTTTGTTCGGTCTGTTTGCGACCGCCGGGAAGATTTTTCTGCTTTCAGAAGGTGGCAAGAGACAATTGGGCAAGGCTGATCCGAAAAAATACGCTCGACAGACGGAGAGGAAGATTTTTACGTGTCACTCGCGGCGGCACGCCGGCCTTGGCAAGATTGGAGCGGCCGGTTACCTTTGCGGAAAATTCTTTCCCGTAGGTCGCACGGCAGCGGACTTGGGTTTAATGGAAATCTTTTAGAAAAGGAAAGACTATGGATAAAAGGGCAATGCGGTCAGCCGGGACGGACTTCCCGATGGACGGTCTTGGAACTGCGGAGGGCAGGATTCATCCCGCCCCCTGTAATGCCAAGTCTGTCCGTGTCCGTCCTTTTGCAAAAGGGGCTTCACGCACTTTATGTAACGTGTCACACAAATGCGTGAAGCGGCTTATGGCAAACTGACCGCAGGATATAAGGCTATAAGAGGAAGAAAGGATTTTTATAAAAGGCCGTCAGTTGATCGGAACAACAAACCGTACCGAGACTTTGCCCGATACGGTCTGTCCTTACCCTGCATATAACTCAGTCTATGTCATAGCCTATCATGTATTCATCGTTGATAAGCAGATAATAGTAGCCGTTGCCGCAATTCCGGAACTCTTTGCTGAATCCAGCCGCCATATCGCCGTTTTCGCGTGGTTCGCACCATAACGTACCGTCATAGCCGCAAAAGTCGAAGCGTCCGGTGGAAAACTTTTCGCCTTGCTTCAGTGCCGTTCTGAAACGAGCCATATCCCAACTGCCGCAATACTTCTCGATGGTGGCAAGTCCGATACACTTGCCGTCGATGCGTGTGCCGGTCGTGATGCGGTTCTCGTAGAGGGATTTATCCAAATCGGCATTAGCGATTTTGCGAAGCCAATCATTCGTATGCGTGGCAAGTCGGGCAAGTTTCTGGTATTTCAAGACCTGTTTCTTTTCTATGTCCGCTGCATCTTCGGGAGAGGATGACGGATAGTATATCTTCTCAATGCTTACCCAATCCGTGAAGATGTACCCGCTTTTTCGTTTTCTTGGCGCAATAATGCCGATGACGTTTTCATTGCGGTTGATGAATAATCGCCTACGTTGTCCTTCAATCCTTACATATAAAGAGGTGGGATTCTGCTCGTTTCGGAGATAGGCTTCTGCCGGATGAATAGTTGTTGTTTCCATATTTGTATAAATTTTGATTTTTACTGTTCCTATTTTGGTTTACCTGTTCAAAGTTCCGGGATTGTGCCGTTCTTATATAGAACACCGTCCCGATAATGGGACACGATGCCCGGCTTAAGTCCCATTTCCTCAAAGGCTATATGCCTGATATAGTCCTTGTATTCTTTGCCAATGAAATTCTTTCCACAAAGGTTGTTGAAAATCATAGGGACGGAAAAACCGTCTTCGCTCGACAATATCACTTTGTCGTCTTGTCTAATTTCTTCTACCATACTTGTTTACTTTTAATTGGTTGAACTATCATGCTGATTTTTATTTTTCCCTGCTTTCGTTTGCCGTGCAGGTTTGTTTTCAGCTTTTTGAGGCAGCCAGAGGATGAAGTTGTGGCATCATAAGCCAAACCCGGATAGAAAACCGACCGTGCAACAGTCTGTTTTCGTCATCCGAATGCAATGCGGCTTGGCGATTATGCGCTTCGTCCTACATTCGCCGACGAAAAGAGTAAAGAATGACCTGCCGGTAAAAGCAAGGATTTCGTAAAAAAGAAGAGTCGTATATGATAAAAAAAACGGCTTGGGATGTGAGAAAATACCCTGAAAAATTTGCGGCGCATCGTATTTTATGTAATTTTGCAGTTGTATTTCAAAATTGCATAAACAGTATGGAGGCAAAATATATCCACAGGGAGCTATCCGCCGTGATAGAAGAGGCTTACCGCTATTTTTCGGTCATCACGATAACAGGACCTCGCCAGTCCGGAAAGACGACGCTGCTCCGCAACTTGTTCTCACACCTGCCGTATTACTCGTTGGAAAACCTCGATGTACGGAGTTTCGCCGAAAACGACCCGGTCGCTTTTCTGAACCAGCACACGGAGGGCATGATTCTCGACGAGGTACACAACGCCCCGAACCTGCTGTCGTATATTCAGGGTATGGTGGACGATGATGCCGACCGGCGGTTTATCCTTTCGGGCAGTTCGCAGTTTGCCATGCTGAAAAAGGTTACGCAGTCGTTGGCAGGACGTACCGCTGTTTTCGAGTTGCTCCCCCTGTCATACTCCGAAATACGGGAACAGGCTGCTGATACACCACTTGACAACCTGCTGTTTAACGGGTTTTACCCTGCCATTTATTCGGGTCGTAACATACCCAAATTTCTCTATCCGGCGTACATGAAAACATATTTGGACAAAGACGTGCGGGATCTGCTGCAAATTAAGGACATGATGCAGTTCCATACGTTTATCCGGCTTTGCGCCGGACGTATCGGTTCGCTGTTCAAAGCCTCTGAATTGGCCAACGAAATCGGTGTCAGTTCACATACCGTTACGGCATGGCTGTCCGTCTTACAGGCATCCTATATTGTCTTCCTGCTACCTCCCTATTTCGAGAACACACGCAAACGGCTGACTAAAACTCCCAAGCTCTATTTTACGGATACAGGGCTTGCCTGTCACCTGCTCGGCATCGAATCGCCGGAACAGCTCGCACGGGACAAGATGCGTGGGGCGTTGTTCGAGAACTTCATCGTAACGGAAGCCTTGAAGCGGCGGTATAACCAAGGCAAGGAAAGCAACCTCTATTTTTACAGGGATTCGAACCAGAACGAGGTCGATTTGCTGTTGAAAAAACATTCGGGGCTATACGGTATTGAAATCAAGTCGGCGATGACCTACCATGCGGACTTCGAGAAGGCGTTGAAACAGATGGACGGCTGGGTCAAAGAAACCATACTGGGTAAGGCGGTGGCCTATGCGGGTGCACTCGAAAATACTGCCGGAGAAATCAAACTTCTGAATTACAGTCACCTGGACGAGGTGTTGGCTTAACAGCCCTATAACAGTCCAGCTAATGCCGACACACACTCCTGCTGCATGGATTTGATGTAATCGAAGAGAACCGAGGGATTGATATTCTTGCCATTTAGCTTACAGGTGATATGCAGATGCTCGCCTGTACTTCGTCCGGTCGAGCCGGTAATACCGACGGCATCGCGGGGACGGACTACCGTACCCTTGGCGGTCAGCACCCGTGAAAGGTGGCAATAGCTGACGGTGTAATTTCCGTGCCGCAGGGTCACATACTTGCCGGACGTCTTGTCCTGTCCCACTTTGACGACTACCCCCTCCATCATGGCCAATACCTGCTCGCCTCGTGCGTGCAGGTCGATACCACCGTGAAACTTCCTCTTCCCGGTAAACGGGTCTTTCCGGTAGCCGTATGGCGATGTAATTCTGATGCGCTGCAATGGATAAGACACGCTGAGATAACGGTCAATCCACAACTTCTTACTTTCATCGGCAGGTTTTGTTGAAGCCTCCTGTGCAGGAGCCATGCTTTCGGGTGTCGGCTCCTGCTTTTTCATACCCTCCTGCAAGGCTTCTACCTTGTATCTTTCTGGTGTCTTGGCAATCGTGTTGAACTGCGCCTGAACGGGCATCGTGCAGAATGAAATACCCGATATTGCTATCAGTAAAATTTTTCTCATTCGGCAAAGTTATAACGGGAGTTTTCATGTCGGAAACAAACAGCCGTCATTTCTTGTATTGGTTTGATATTTTGCGTCTATTAGTACGATTTGAATTGAACAATCGTACTAATGAAGATAAAAACAGCATATTACAACCATTTATATAGCTGTATTTTTTGTCCGTCATAATAAGATGTCTCTATCTTTGTATAGTACAATTTTATAATATGAATATAGTATGAAAAAAGTTCAGATTGAATTTGATGAATTACCTTTTCCGGCACTGGAACGATTCGGTCTCACACGGGAGATGATCGAGGATTTGCCGATGCGTGTGTTGGACGACATCTGCAATGGTCGGCATTCTCCCGTGCTTCCCGTGCGTGTCACGGACGAGCATGGCGGGCAAATAGAGAGCCGTAGCCGCTTTGCCTTTATCCGCATGGACAACGGTCAGGTGGATGTGGTCTTCTATCCGGCACTGAAATCCTCTCCGCTGGAACGGTATGACGAAGTGCAACAGAAACAGTTGCTCGACGGCAAGACGATTGTCGCCGACGTGGAAATGGCGGACGGCCGGAGCAGCAAGGCTTTCGTGCAGATTGATGCCGAGACGAAACAGGTGATGTATGTCCCCACGCCCATCATCGCACGCAACCTGAAAGTGCTGGCCGAGGTCATGCGTCTCGGTGCGGTGGAGGTAAACGGGATGCAGCACGGCGAGCCGCTGACAGTCGTTGTGGACGGCGAGCCTGCCACGGTGGGCATAGACCTTCATGCCAAGACCGGCATCCGCATCTGTTCGGGCGACGCGCAGCAATGGCGCAACCAGCCCAAGCGCGAGTGGGACAAATACACCTTCGGGTGCTACGGTTGCTGGGTCATGGACGATGACGGCAACCTTGACTACGTTTCGGAAGAGGACTATACCGAAGAGTTGTGGAACGAACAGAAGAAGAGCGGCGAGCGCAACCGTGCGGCAGCCCTTCACAAGTAAAAACAATCAATCCGTAGATTATGGCACAAAACGAATATTATCCCGAAGAGGTGCTTGTCGGGAAGATGCAGAGCGGCGAATACGGCTGGCTCGATTACGTCAATCATTTCTCCGCCGACTGGCAGGAGGAATACGCCCGTTACTGCGAGGAAAAGGGGCTTGCTGTCGGCAACGAATCCGCTGCCGAGTTTGTCCGCTTCAAGGACGAAGAGTTAGAGGTGGCAATGGAACGCGGCGACGCATAACGAAAACAATCCGACTATGGCGATACGAACGAATACCAATCCCCGGCAGATGGACTTGCAGCCCGAAATGCGCAATATGCTGATGCGTAACGGCCTGCAAGCCCATATTGCGCTTGATGGTTCAGGGTATCGGCTGATTGTGCAGGGGCATGATTCTCCGCTGCTGGTCTATCCGATAAGCGAACGTCAGATGTTGGCACTCACGGACTGGGGAACCAATACGGCCAACAAGAAAGCCTACAACGTGCTCACGAGCATCGTGGGCAAAGACTTCTATATGCCCAAGAACTTCGTCCATGCCCGAAATGCCAACGGGCGTGTGGCTATGGGGCTGCATGGCTACCGCATCGGCATCGGCGAGTACGGTCGCATGGGACGGATGGGAATGCCCCCGCCGTTCCTCGGCTGGACGCCACGCAACCAGTGGGGCTTCCACCTGCGCAGGGTCGGCGGCCAACTGTTCTTTCCGGGGCCGTCCATCGTACCCGAACGTCCCGACGGGCGCATGAAGCCCGGCGAGTTGCAATCGGGCGGTTACGGATTCTATTACAAGGGGCATCAACAGGCGCAACCAGTACAGCAACGGGACGTTCTGCAGGACTTGCAGGCGGTCATCACGCCGATGGTCAGTCGTCCGCGCAGCGGGGAACCGGCACGGCCGTACAAGGAGCTTATAGCCTCTCCGGTCTATTTTTCCAACGAGAAATGGGCGGAGTGCCTTGCCTCGCACGGTCTTGTCGTGGACGCGGACAGGCGGACGCTGACCGTGCAGTCGGAAAGCGTCCAAGCCGATATGGTCTATGACCTGACGGAAGAGGAAGTGAGGACACTGGTTGCCGCACCCATCGAGGAACAACCCGTAGAAAAACGCCTGGAACTGCTGAACGGCATTATCGGAGCTGACTTTTCCGACAAAATGACGATGGAGGCTCTCAACAGCGATCAACGCATCGCTATCGGTCTGCATCCCGAAGTACAGCAGGATTTGGAACAACGCCAACGGCAGGAGCAGGAGGCTTTCATGCCGGTGGAAACCTCGCTGCAACAGCAAGAGGAATCCGTGCAGGGCTATGTCGGTGCGGCTGTTGACGGGCGTGACCTCCAGTTTCTGAATGAAAACAAGGGATGGTATCGGGAAGAGAAGCACGGGCGGGAAGTTGAAGTGAGCCAGATAGCCGTTCAACCGGCACAAACCGAGGGGAAATACAGGATGACCGCCGTTATCGACGGTCAGGCTATCAGCCATGAGATAACCCAACGGGACTACGACAAGTTCCTTGCTGTGGATGACTATCACCGGATGAAGCTCTTTTCCAAGATTTTCAGCGAAGTGGACATGAAGACACGCCCGGAAGCACAACGGGGGCTCGGTACGAAAATCTTTGCCGCCCTCACCGCAGGTACGGTAGTCGCGGCGGGTGTCGCGCACGGCATCCACCATCACTGCCAAGCCCCGGAGTTCTACGGCGAGCGTTTCGGCGGTCCGCCACGCCCGTACTTCAAGCCGGGTGTCGATACGCCGAGGGATGTGGCCATCCGTTGTTTCGAGGCAGAGATGAACCGTGAAATCAATGATATGAGAATGGGGAGGTAAACCATGAGAGAGGGCGAACTGACTTACGACGATTTTCTGCGCAGGCTGAACATTCAGGACGTGCTTATTGACGCGGGCTATCACCTGAACCGGCGCGACGGCCTGCGTTATCCCTCGTATGTCCGGTTGGACAGCGAGGGGCGGCGCATCCGCAACGACAAGTTCATTGTCACGCAGCAAGGGAAATGCTGTTTCAAACCGCAACAGCAGAAGTCGTATAACATCATTTCCTTTATCAAGGAGCATCCGCATTTTTTTGCGGAATACCGTGCAGGCGTGTCTCCCGACCGACTGGTAAACCTTGTCTGTAACCGGTTGCTGAACCATCCCGTCGCTGACCGGGACATCCGGATTATCCAGCCTAAACGGGATGTGAAGCCGTTTGACATGGCGGATTACGACATTCACCACTTCAATCCGCAGGATCGGGCGACACAAAAGAAGTTCTATCCGTTCTTCAAGCATCGGGGCATCGACCTTTACACGCAGTATGCCTTTCACCGGAACTTCTGTCTGGCGACGAAACACCGTGAGAACGGCATAAAATACACCAACCTCGCCTTTCCGCTGACCGTTCCGAAAGATACGGGACAGGTTGTCGGACTGGAAGAGCGAGGCCGCCCTCGCATGGATGGCAGCGGCAGTTATAAAGGGAAGGCGGAAGGGAGCAATTCGAGCCAAGGGCTATGGATTGCCAGCCCAGCCAAAACTACGCTTACCGAAGCCAGGCATATCTACTGGTTCGAGAGTGCCTACGACGCGATGGCCTATTACCAGCTTCATCAGGCAAACGACAAGGATTTGCGGAAAGCGGTCTTCATATCTACCGGCGGCAACCCGACGGTGGAACAGATGCGGGGTGTCCTTACGCTCACGCTTCCTGCCAAGCAACACATCTGTTTCGATACCGACCTTGCGGGAATCGAGTTTGCCAAGAACCTGCAACAGGAGATGTACCGGGCTGTCCGTTCCACCATCGAGGAGACACCGGAGCGGAAGCCTTATTTAGATTCCGTCTCTGATGGCAAAAACCTCGATGAAGGTGACATAGACCTGCTGCCCGACGCTTTGCGGTCGAGCTACGGGAAATATGAATCCGCGTGGGAAGAAGCCATGTCGATGCGTTCGAGCGGCCTGTGCCATCCGGACGACATACGGGAACAGACGGATATCATGAACGGACATTACAAGGAGTTCCGTGAAGGATTGCGGGAGTTCCTCGGTTTGGACAAGGCGAATGACGCCTCTTTTGTCCGTGAACAGCCTACCTATCCCAACAAGGACTGGAACGAACAGCTTTTGGCCGGGCAGAAACAGGAAGAGACGGTCGATGAGACACAGGCGAGAGAACAGTCACCGGAAGAGGAACAACAAACACACTTTCGCCGATGATGACCGATGCACCCACAGGACATTTCCAAAGTATCGTGCTGCGACCGCACGCCGGACAATTCGTTATCGACGAGTTGCCCGCAATCGTATTGTGCTGTGCGGCATGGGTGTACGGTGGCATGGAGGGACTGCCTCTGACAGCTCTTGCCGTACCGGTCGCCGCATTGCTTTCTTTGGCATTGCTGTACCGTTTCATCTATCTGCGCCGGACACGCTACCACATCGGCAGCGAGCAGCTTATCAGCAGGCATGGGGTGCTGTCCCGGAAGACGGACTACATGGAACAATACCGTATCGTGGACTTTGTGGAACACCAAAGCCTCATGCAGCAGCTTTGCGGATTGAAGACGGTACGCATCTTCTCGATGGACAGGAATACGCCCCGGCTTGATTTGGTAGGTATCAGACACAACTTCGATGTGGTAACGCTTATCCGGGAACGGGTCGAGTATAACAAACGAAAAAAGGGAATATATGAAATCACGAATCATTAGTCTGGTCATTTTTGCCGTCTGCCTGATGCCACACTGGGCGAAAGCACAAATCACGGCGTCCAATCCCTTGGAATGGATGGCGTTGGCCGAGGGCAACGAGGTCGTCAATGACCAGATAGAGAAACAGATAAACGGTCAGACGAAGACAGCGATGCTGCAGAACAGCATCGCCGCCGAGTTCAACCGCATTCACAAATGGGAGAAGCAATATAACAGCTATCTCAAGACGGCAAGCGGCTACGCTTCGTCGCTGAAAGCCTGCACCCACCTCTACAACGACGGCGTGAGAATCTTTCTCACGTTAGGGAAACTTGGCAACGCCATCAGGAACAACCCGCAGGGCATCATTGCCTCCATGAGCATGAACAACCTCTATATCGAGACGGCAACGGAACTGGTATCGGTCTTCACACTCCTGAATGACGCAGTGGCCAAGGGCGGAAAAGAGAATATGCTCACGGGAGCGGAACGCAGCAAGACCCTGTGGGCGTTGAACGACAAACTTTCGGCTTTCAGCCGGAAGCTGCACCTGCTCTACTTGAGCATGCGGTACTATACCCTCAATGATGTGTGGAACAATGTGACGGCCGGGATGCTCGACCGCAACAACGGGGAGGCGGCTCGGATGGCCATGACCCGTTGGCGCAGGGCTGCCGTCCTCGCACGATAAAAACGGAACTGACAATGAAACGGACGATTTGGATAGGCATCTTATTGTTGTGCATCGGTATCGGCAAGGCACAGGCACAAAACGACCCCGTACTGGCCGGAATGATCCTGCTCTATACCAACAAGGCGGAAAAGGAGCTGAAGAATCAGGAGAAAGTCATGCTGCTGCAGACCACCGGCCACCTGTGGACGAAAGAGGAAGTGAAAGCCACGACCGACCTGCAACGGGAGTTCAACAGCTATCTGGACTCTTTCCGGTCGATAGTCTGCTACGCGGCGCAGATATACGGTTTCTATCACGAAATATCGAAGCTGACGGATAACATGGGTGACTTTACCAGACAGGTGAGCCGGAACAGCTCCCATGCGTTGGCCGTCGCCCTCTCCACGCAACGGAACCGAATTTACAGGGAACTGATCATGAACAGCGTGGAGATTGTGAATGACATCCGCATGGCGTGCCTGTCGGACAACAAAATGACGGAAAAGGAGCGCATGGAAATCGTTTTCGGCATCCGTCCGAAACTCAAGATGATGAACAAGAAACTGCAACGGCTGACCAAGGCGGTGAAGTACACGACGATGGGCGACATCTGGCGTGAAATCGACGAGGGAGCACGTCCGGCGGCCGACAAACGTGACATAGTGGAAGCTGCCAAGCGACGCTGGCGGCAGATAGGAAAAAATGTAAGACCTTAAAAAACAGACAACGTATGGGCGTTTGGAGTACACTATTGAAATATGGCGGCAAGGCCGCAAAAGGTGTCGGTACGGCAACGGCGGCCACCGGCAAAAGTATGGGTAAGGCAGTGCTGCACCCTTCGCAGACCTTGCGTGGCGCGGGTCAGGCCGTCAAGACGGCGACCATCGGCGGCGCGGTCGGTTATGTGGGTTGGGAGAAGCTGACCACCGACAAAAGCGTGGTGCGTATCGTGAGCGATGCGGTCATCGGCGAACCGGCGACGAATACCCTCGCGGAGACAGCGGACGGGGTGCGTGAACTGACGGGCAAGGCCGGGGAAGCCGTCAGTTCGGTCAGCGGTGCGGTAACCGGCATTGACAACAAGCTGAACGGCGTGTCGAACTTTTTGCGCCAAGCCTCCGGTGGCGGAGGCCTTGATATGTTCGGCAACTTTTTCCGTAACCTCGGCAGCGGCAACGTGTCGGGGCTGAGTATTGCCGGGCTGGTTGCGGCGGCGTTCCTCATATTCGGACGCTTCGGCTGGCTGGGCAAGATTGCCGGCGCATTCCTCGGCATGATGCTCATTGGCAACAATGCGGGTGTCTTCCGAACGCCGGAGACAGAAAACGTGCAGCGCACCCGGACGCCCGAACTTCCGGCAGAGGAACAGACGCATGGCGGAGGGATGAGAAGATAGGAATATGAATCAATAGGTAAACAGCATGAAATATACAGAAGAAATGATCCTGCAATCCGATAGCGGTTATTGTATGCCTTTCGAGGAACAGCAGGGCAAAGACGTGGAGCTGTCGCTCGGCTACGGCGAACAGACCGACCCGGCGACGGGCGAGAAATTCTTTCATCACGGCATTGACTTCAACGTGCGGTGCTATATGCTTTCTGCCCTTGCCAGCGGCATCGTGTCGGGCGTGGGCAACGATAGCGGACACGGCATCTGCCAGACCATCCGCTACGGGGAGTATGAGGTGACCTACGGAAACCTGTCCAATGTGTTCGCCCAATTCGGCCAGCGTGTCAAGGCCGGGCAGACGGTAGCCCTGAGCGGCGACAAGCTGCATATCGCCGTCCGCTTCAAGGGAGAGGAACTGAACCCGCTGGAGTTCCTGACGATGCTGTACGGGAATATTCAGGCGATGCGTCAGGCTGGCGGACACGAGACTGACTATTTCTCCGGTCTGGAACTGAAAACCGATTACGAACACGACAAGAGGGAGATAGAGGAACTGATGCTGCGCTTCCTGCCGCATTACATGGAGGATTTGCGGCATGGGACATACACCTTGCCCCGAAATACGGAGCAGTCGCTACGCCACATCTTCACGGTGGGCGCGATGAAGGAGTATTTCTACGAGAATATGCCGAGCATGGCCAATCCGCTCGGACTGGGACACAAAGCCCTGCCGCTGGCCTGCAAGGTACAGAACCTCCTGATTGCGGATTTCCTGCATTACCTCGCCCTGCGGCATGACGTGTACCTCTCCACAGCGGACGGCGACGTAAAAAAAAACTCCATGACGAAGCCCTGACATATAACGGTGTCATCGACCCGTTGGCGGAACTGGACATCGACATCCAGAGCTTCGACATACCGAGGCTTGTCACGGTCTATCCCGACCGGGCGGGTGTGCGCTGGTGGACGAAGGCATGGTTCAACAACCGGGAAGAGGGCGAGACATCCGTCGAAATCGAACGGGAGCAGGCGATACGGTTCATGCAGGACAACATCGAGAAGGACGCATGGCTGGAAGAGTTCTTTCCCCGGCAGATGGAGGTTTACCACAACGCCATCGAGCAGACGAAAGAACAGTTATTGAAACAGATAAATATATAGTACACAATATGGATGGAATCAAACATAGCCGGCAATTCGCGGAAATGGAACGCCTCGTGAGCGACTATTTCCATTGCCACCTTGCGCCCGTCATGTCAAAAACGCAGGCTTACCTCACGAAGAAACAGGGCGAGGAAATGAGGGAATATTCCACCTCCTTGGGCGGCATACTCAGCGCGATGGCGTCTGCGGCACAACCGATGGGCGACCCATACCAGGTACTCAAGGTCACGGGCGAATGGAACTCGAAGACAACGGAGGACTATATCGGAATGTGCAAGGCGGAGATTACCGGCTCCAAGGAGATACAGCAAGACCTCGCATACATGGCCGGGCAGTGGCGTGATACCGTCGTGCAGGAAATCGGACGCAAGCGTTACGATGAACTGTCGGAACAATTAGGCGGTGACCTTGCCTATGCCTATATGGACTACCGGGTGGAGGAACTGATGATTGACCGGCTGGTCAAGGAGCGTATGCCGAAATCGTCAGCCGACTACATCATCCGCAAGGCCGCCGAATCGAGCCTGCTCGGACTCTCGCAGACCTTGAACCGCTCGCCGCTTGCCGAGGAAATCGAGGCACGGGGCGAAGCGGCCTACCGTCCGAAAGGATGGGAAAAAGGCGCGGGTCGGGTACTGGGCGCAACGGCAGATACCGTGATGATGGGCGGCGTGGGTTCGTGGGCAACACTGGCGAAGTTTGTCGGGGCAGATGTGGCTATCTCGGCAGTCGCCTCCCGTTTCGAGCCGAAAAAGCCTGATACGCTTTCTGTGGAACAGTGCATCAGCAAAGGGGTGTTCGGCAGCGAACGGAACGTGTTTGCGGACTTCCGCAAAGAGGCTGCAACGGTACAGACCGGCGAGAGTCCGCTTATCATGGCGGCCAACGAGCGATTGAAAAAGAAAATACCGGTGATGGACTTTAATTTTTTGAAGTGGATGCAGACGCCGAAGTTTACCCCTTTCCAAATGCCCGAACTGCCCGGACACCCTGAAAAGAAGAATGAACGTGCCGAACGGTACAAGGATGTGCCGCTGGTCGTCGCTCCCGGACAGGAAGAAGCCTATCTGAAGCATTTGGAGAAATATAAGAATGCAACGGCTGTAACTGCCAAAAAGGAGTCAGCGCAGCCGGAGACGGAACAGAGGGAAAAAGAAGAAAAAGAGGAACGGCAGGCGGTTGTTCCCCACAAGGAAGAAATGCAAGAGGAACAGGCCGTACAGAACAACACGAACGGTTGGAACGGATTGCTCGGTATGCTGGGGCTGGACGGTATGGGAGACGTCACGGGCAACCTCGGATATGTCATGGCCATGCTGCCCGACATCCTGCTGGGGGCGTTTACCGGCAAGACACAATCGTTGCGCCTGGGGGACAACCTGCTGCCGATAGCGAGTATCGTGGCCGGTCTGTTCGTGCGTAACCCGTTGCTGAAGATGCTCCTTGTCGGTCTGGGCGGCGCGAACCTGCTGAACAAGGCTGGACACGAGGCTTTGGGGCGACCCATGCCGTCCGCTGCCGAACAGACGGAGAAACAGTACCGCCGTTATCCCGACGAGCCGCTCAATCCCCGTATCGTGAACCCGGTACTGCAAGGCAGCACGCTCATCGCCACGATAGACCGTGTTCCCTGTACTATCCAGCTCACGCCGACTGTCGGAGAGGCTTACCGTGCAGGGGCATTGCCGCTGAACACGCTGGCGAACGCCGTGCTTGCCAAAAGCGACCAGTTGCGCCATATCGCCTCGCAGAATTACGACGACGGACAGCGGGAGACGGTCGTGCGCACACGGGGCATCCAATAATTCCATGAACAATAAAAGCATGATGATATGAAAGAAAAGTCGCAAATCGAAAAGAAAGCCGAAGCAAGGCAGGCGGAGCTGCTGTCTGCCGCACTGGGCGGGGCATCGAACGCCGGCGGCCATTGGCTCAACGTATCGGGCAAGGGATTTCCCCGGCTCTATCCGCAGGGTGTCTCGGCCAGTCCGTTCAATGCCCTCTTTATGGCCTTGCATTCGGACAATAACGGATGCAAGACCAACCTGTTCACGCTTTACAGCGAGACCAAGGCACGGGGTGCTGCGGTACGGGAGCATGAGCAGGGCGTACCGTTCCTGTTCTATAACTGGAACAAGTATGTCAACCGGAACAACCCGAATGAAACCATCGACCGCACCGCCTATCTCCAGTTGGACGAAGGGCAGAAGGCACAGTTCAAGGGTGTCCACAACCGGGAGATACGCACTATCTTCAACATCGACCAGACGACGCTGCCCTACGTGGACAAGCCGGCTTACGAGGATGCGGTAAGACAGGACGGCGGTGTTCAGGAGAAAGGATATACCGAAGCGGACAACCGCAAGTTGCGCACCCGGTTCAACGATTTCCTGCTGAAAATGCGGGACAACCTCGTCCCCGTGCGTTCGGACGGCTGCGGATTACCCCATTACGAGACGGACAAGGATGCGGTCTATATGCCGCGTCAAAAGGACTTTGAGCATTACCACGACTATGTGCAGGAAACCTTGCGGCAGATTGTGAGTGCCACAGGACACCAACAGCGGCTTGCCCGTGAGGGCATGGTCATGAAGAACGGCGTGGCCCCGTCGGAGGATGCGGTAAAATATGAACGGCTGATTGTGGAACTGGCTTCGGGAATCAAGATGCTGGAACTGGGGCTGCCTGCGCGTCTGTCCGATGAAAGTCTGAAGACGGTGGATTACTGGTGTCGGGAGTTCAAGGAGAATCCTTGCATGATGGATGCACTCGAAAGCGACGTGAACAATGCGCTTGACGTTATCCGCAAGGCGGAACGGGGCGAGAAAATAGAGTACGCCACCCTGCGCAACAGGCGGCAGACCACGACCATGCAGGAGCAGATGCCCAAGCATTACTTCGTGGCGAACGAAATCCGCCAACACCCGGACAAGGCGGCGAAAAGTATTGTCCTCGTTATTGACCGGGAAGCGAAATCGGCGGATGTCATTTTGCCGGCTGGGGCTTCGACCGAAGTGAACAACGAGATTCCCGGCATGAACAAGGGGCGTATCGAACGTGCCTTGAATAAGGAGGGCATCGAACAGGTACGCTTCTATAATACCGACGGTGCGCTGGGCTACAGACCTGACGACAGCTATTTCAACGAGAAACTGGTGACATTGGCCAGGCTAAGGAACTACACATTGGAAAGGCTTTCCACACTGGACGTGTCGGATGCGGTCAGGCGGGCGAACGAGGTCGGGTTCGATGCCGTACAGATGATTCAGGATGACAAGAACCGATGGGCACTCTATATCAAGCCGGAGAACAAGGAGGGGTACAGTGTCTATCCCGACAAGGAGGATGTGAACCGCTTTTTCTCCACGCTCAAGCAGGCGATGGACAACATCGACAAGGTACGCATGGAGCTGGCGCACAAATATTATACACTGGCGGAAGTCAAGCCTGACCTGAAAGTGGATTTGTTCAGCAGCGAGACGCCGGAGATTGACCTGAACCGTATTCAGCGTGTGTCTGTCTTCAAGACCAGGCAGGACGGCATTCAGTGCGTGGCGACCATCGACGGGCAAAAATTGCAGCCCCGGAGCGTCACGCCGCAACAATGGCAACGGATGTGGGTGGCGGAAGACCGTGAAGGCTACAAGCGGCATCTGGCGGCCACGCTGTTTGCCGATGTGCTGCAAAAGGGGCAATCCGTCGGGGAACAGAAGCAGGAAGAACAGGTGCGGCAACAGAACGAGGCGGTGGCAAAGAACCGGCCGGAAGCGAAAAATGATGAAAATGTTTCCCCACAACGGCAGTTTTGGGACAAGGTCAAGGAAAAGTACCCCGATGCCTTGCACCTGATCCGTACCGGAGAGGTGTATCGGCTCTATGACGAGGACGCCGTAAAGAGTGCGAAAATACTGGGTATCGGACTGAATGAGTATGCGGGGAACCGGGAACGGGGCTTCACATCTTATGCGGAGTTCCCGATGAATCAGCTTGACAGCTACCTGCCGAAACTTGTCCGTGCCGGTGAGCGGGTTGCTATCAGTGACATGGAGGCGCAAGAGAAGCAGCAGGCCGAACAGGAAACGCACAGTGGTATTCACAGATAAGGAGGAAGATTATGGGCAAGAATCAGGAATATGCACAACAGTACGCGGAGTATGCGATGGAACAGATGCGCAGGTATGGCATTCCGGCTTCCGTCACATTGGCGCAAGGCATACTGGAAAGCAGCAACGGACAAAGCCGTCTGGCAAGAAACGAGAACAACCATTTCGGTATCAAGGCAACCCCCTCGTGGATTGCCGGGGGCGGCAGGTACGGAACCTATACGGACGACAAGCCGAATGAAAAGTTCTGCAGCTATGACAGCGTGGGTGATTCATACGAGCATCACTCCCGCTTTTTGAAGGAGAACAGCCGCTATGCCAGTTGCTTCAAGCTCTCCCCGGACGATTACAAGGGCTGGGCACAAAGTATTGAGAAAGCCGGTTACGCCACAGGAGGCAAGTATGCCGAGAACCTGCAAAGAATCATCGAACAGAACGGCTTGCAGCAGTATGACAGGCAGGTGATGCAGGAGATGGCGGCACAGGGCAGGCAGTTCGGGGTGGAACACAATCCGCTCCAAACATCCGAGGGTGCGGAACATGGAACGGGGTATTCGTTTCCGGTGGAACGGGAGGAATTTCTATTCGTCACCTCGCCGTTCGGAACACGGCAAGACCCGATGGACGGCACAAAGCAGCAGATGCACAAGGGGGTGGATATCCGTTGTAAAGGCGACGCGGTACTGGCTACGGAAAACGGCGGCAAGGTCGTGGCGGTAAACCAAAACAGGAACACGCCCGGCGGCAGGTCGCTGACGGTGGAATATGCCCGGACGGACGGCAGCAAGGTACAATGTACCTATATGCACCTCAAGGAGATTTCCGTCAAGGTCGGCGATACGGTACAGGCCGGCGGACGGCTCGGCACATCGGGCAATACGGGGACACGGACGACCGGGGAGCATCTGCATTTCGGTGTGAAGAATATCTATGCCGACGGAACGATGCGGGACATAGACCCTGCGGCGTATCTGGCTGAAATCGCACAGAAAGGACATATCAAGCTGCAAATGCTGCACAACGGTAATGACCTGCTCGCCAAATACAAGGTGGCGGAAGAGACCGTGCCTGAAAAGAACCTTTCGCCTGACGGATGGATGAAGAAGCTCCTTTCGTCGGAGGACAGCGGTGTGGGAATGTCGGGTTGCAACGACCCGATTGTGGAGATGGCGATGACCGCTTTCGCCTCCCTGATGCTGCTGGCCACACAGATTGACAACCGGAACGAAGAGGAACAGAAGGCGGCCATATCTGCTATGATGGATCTTCGTGCCATTGACCTGAAGCCGTTGTTGCCGAATATGAAGAACTGCGACCTGACTATCGGCGAGAACGGCAAGGCTGTCTTGAATGCGGACAATGGCGAACTGCGTGTCTCACGGGAGCTGACCGCTTCCGAGCTGAGCCGGTTGTCTGCCACGTTGAACAACGGCACACTCACGGAAGAGGCCAAGCGGATGCGTGTAACCGGTATGCTGAATACGGTTATCCTGTCGGAAGCGGCCTCTCAGAATTTCGAGCAAGGGATGTCCCGGCAACAGGGACAGACGGAAAACCTGCGAAGATAAAAGCATGGCGATATGATAAAATGCGTGATGATACAGCTATGCAAGTGTCTGGCGGGAGTTTCCATCCTTGCTTTGCACGTCCGGTTCTGCTACCTGCTGTTGGGGTGGATCGGGACGTTCGTTGTCGTGGGCGTGCAATTAGTCATCGCCGGATGGATTGTCTGGGCGATGATACGCGCACCTGACTGACTGTACCCTCCAACAGTTCAACATCAATCAACCCATGTATCACTTGTCGGATGATCCATGTATCATTAAAGACAGAAAAACAAATGATTAAATGTAATGTTACGGTATGCGGCGTTATCGGCCGCGATGCGTCGGTTCGCAAGAACAAAGAAGATAAAGAGTTTCTGGCATTTCCACTCCGGGTACAGATTCCGGCGACTGGTGGCCAGCACACTATCGAGGTGGATGTCCGCAGGGAGGGCAACCAGGAAGAAGCCGCCGGTTATCGGAACGGCTCCCGTGTGGAAGTGAGGGGTACGATGTATCTCAAACGTCGGGGCGACAAGCTCTATTTCAACCTGTTCGCCGATGAAATCTGCCATGCCGCTACGGATAATGCGGATTCCGTCAAGGGCGAACTGGTGTTTCGTGGCAAGACCGGCCAGAACATCGAAGAAAAAAGGGATAAGAAAGACCAGCCGTACACGGTATTCTCGGCGTTCAGCGCGGAGAAGGTCGATGACGGCTTCGAGTACCAGTGGGTGCGCTTCTTCTGTTTCGGCAAGGAGCGCGATGAGTGGCTGCAGCCGGGTGTAAAGGTGGATGCCAGAGGTGAAATGAACCTGTCGGCGCACAACGGGAAGGTCAACCTCTCCTGCAAGGTGGAGGAACTGGCGCAATATGTGGCGGATTCGTCTAACTATAATCAGTAAGGGTTATGGCCGGTTACAGAAAAAGAAATGCCGACGGGCCGAACAGCGAGGACAAGGCACTCGACCTGTTCGCCGAAATGATGATCGAGAAAATCGAGGGCATCCACAAGGACTGGAAAAAGCCTTGGTTTACGGAGGGTGCGTTGCAGTGGCCCCGCAACCTTCACGGGCGCGAGTACAACGGGATGAATGCCTTTATGTTGCTCCTTCACTGTGAGAAAGAGGGGTACAAGATTCCCCGTTTCTGTACGTTCGACTGTGTGCAGCGGCTCAACAAGCCCGGCAAGGATGGGGAGGAACTGCCCCGTGTCTCCGTGCTTCGTGGCGAGAAGTCCTTTCCGGTCATGCTCACCACGTTCACTTGCATCCATAAGGAAACCAGGGAGAAAATCAAGTATGACGATTACAAGAAGTTGTCCGATGAAGAAAAGAATCAGTACAATGTCTATCCGAAGATGCAGGTGTTCCGTGTCTTCAATGTCGCGCAGACCAATTTGCAGGAAGCGAGGCCGGAGCTATGGGAAAAGCTGGAGCGGGAAAACTCGCGTCCGGCCATTGAGAACGGCGAGCATTTCAGTTTCGCACCTGTCGATACGATGATACGGGACAATCTGTGGATTTGCCCGATTACACCGCAATATCAGGATAAAGCCTACTATTCAATCTCGAACAATGAAATCATCGTGCCGGAAAAGGAACAATTCAAATCGGGAGAGTCGTTCTATGGGACGCTGTTCCACGAAATGACACACTCGACCGGTGCGGAGGGTGTTCTCGACCGATTCAAGCCGACTGCCTTCGGTTCCCCGGAGTATGCCCGTGAGGAACTGGTGGCGGAATTGGGCAGCGCATTGGTCGCACAGCGTTATGGCATGACCAAGCATATCAAGGAGGACAGTTGCGCGTATCTCAAAAGTTGGCTTGATGAGCTGAAGGAATCGCCGCAGTTCATTAAGACGACGCTTCTGGATGTAAAGAAAGCGACTTCAATGATTACCCAAAGGGTGGATAAGATAGCGCAGGAGTTGGAACAGAATGTCGGTGAGAAGCAGGAGAATGGAGTGGCGGCAAAGGAGAAGATTTATTATTCCTCTGTCGTTTATCTCCAGTCCTCGGATGATACGAGGCAGCTTGACGAACTTAGGGACAAAGGTGATTATGAGGGGTTGCTTACGCTTGCCAAGGAGTATTATGACGGCAACGGTATCAACGAGAAATATACTTATCCGTCGGCTACGAACAACAAGGGTGACAGCCTTATTGTCGATGACGGGAATTTTGCTGTCGTGTACAACGGGAGTGTCGGGGGAACCTACGAGGTGATGTTGAAATTCACGGAGCAGGAAATCCGAGACCATATCCGGCGTTACGGTGTCGATATTGCCGGAGAGACGATAAAAGAGGTTGCCAGGGAGATGGCGGTGGAACAGTTCTCCGCTTTGGCGCATCAAAAGATTCCGACCTTCGAGATGCCGAACGGCGACGTGCTGTATGTCGAATATAACAAGGAATCCGATACGCTTGATGTCGGGCAGCCCACCAATGCCGGGCTGGTCGCGCAGCATCGTTTCCCTTACGACCACAATATCGGGTTGGATGCTAACTTGCAAGCCGTGAACGAGAAGCTGAACGAACTGGAAGAGTATCGGGCAGAACTACAAGAGGCTGAATACGGTGGCGGTATGCGCCGGTAAGGAAAACAAGAAAAGATGCGGAACCGGTTGGCTCCGCATCTTTTCTTGTTTTCGTTTTTTTATTCTTTCAGTAAATCATCCATCATGGACTGCAAATTTGCCATGTCACAATATTGGTTATATCCTCCTCTGTAGTCTTTTGCGTGTTGGGCTGTCCGTATCAGAAACGAATCAAGTTCAACTCTTACGCCGCCGCCCATTCGGGCCAACGTGGAAGAGTGCCTGATGTAAACGAACTTGCCGTTGCGCTCGATGAAACATGAGGTATCATAATGTCCTTTTAAGTTGGATGCCACCTGTGCACCGACCGCCGTTGCATATTTGGAAATCTCACGTACCAATGCTGTCTGGAAACTGCGATACTCTTTTGAAACATAGCCTCCTGCATCTGCAAGGATAGCGTTCTGCCATTTGGTATAAAAATTCTGTGCCATATTGATATTTATTATTATTCGTTCCACAAATAACTTTTCCACTTCTCGCCGTCAATGGTCAGTTTGCCCATTTCCCAATCGTATTCCACTTCCGGTATATTGGTATAAGGGAAATTAACGGTATAGCCTATCTGTCCGTATGAGCAATGCAGAGGGGTAACACAAATCTCCCACCCGAAGTAAAGTTGTGGCGTGCAGTATTTTTGCCAGTTGAAACGACCTGCGGCAATATTGCCGCAAAGTCGTTTGAGTATGCCGGTTGTTGTCATTCCGCACCTCCTTTGCTTAGGATAGTAAGCTGTCCGGGACGGTCTGGAAACCAATAGGCATCACTGTCGATATATACGCATCTACCGCCATTCCACGGCTTTCTGAAAGCTAATACTTCTTTGGGGCCAAACACCACCCCATAGTCGTTTGTAAACGCCACCATATCGCCTACAGCCAAACCGCTGTCTGTTTCCATGACTTCGGACAACCGGCTGAAAAACTCCATGCCCTCGGCTTCACGCTCTTTCTTCCAGCGCAGAAATTCCTCTTTGTGGCTTCTCGATGAGCCAATGGGTGATAGCTCCGATGCCAAAACTTCAATCTCAGAAGAACCTGTTGCGACTAAAATAATACTGTCGCTATCCACTTTTTCGGGAGTTGAGATAATTCGACATTCTACATCGTTATCGGCAGTGTGCCGATAAAGGAGGTTGCCTTGCTTGATGAAATCGTACTTGTTCATTGTCTTTTGATTTAGTGATTTTTTTTATTTCCCTTTTCTTGAAGTCTTCTGACTTCGCCCAAAGAGGTTGTTTTCATGTGCGTTCCAAACGGGGGATACAAGAACGACGGACAAGGAACCTGCGATGAAATTTTATGAAATACCGTTATCTCCGATTACGGAAAGTTGTCGTCAAATTTTATTTCAGGTAGCGATAGCGGTACTTGAACCATGTTCGTCCACCGTACCTTTGCACACGAAAACAGATCTGCGGCGTATGTCGGGGCTGTGAAGGGATTATACCCTTAAAACAGGAATATACCGGCAGGGAAGCCGATGGCGGAAACTCGGCAGAGTATGTTATAAAAGTAATCGGGGAGCCTGTGCAAAAAAGAGAGCAACCACCCGCTTTTGAGGCGGGTGATTGCCAATGTTTCGGACAATCATCAGAAGTGATAATCAACAACTCCTCCGATGTAGAGTATCGTTCCCGGTTCAAGCCTACAAACAAACTCCATAAACGCAAAGGACTGTTCGGCAAAAGACTGGCAGCCGTCGCCATCCAAATAGAAATGATAGGCGACATCCAACGGATTTTCTACTGCCTGTTTGAGATAATAGGTCGAACCCCATTCCAACATATTATCTACCGTAAGAGCATCCGCTCTCTTTTTGATATTGGCGACATACTCCTCTTTCCATTGCTCTATTCCACCATTATAGCGCATGGTGTCATCGGATATAAGCTCGAACATTCCGTTGGGTAAGGCATGATTGACCAAATTGGCAATATCCTCTTTACGGTTTTCCTCGTCTATTTCTGAACAATAGTCATAGAAGCTCCCGTCTCCTTGCTGGAGTGTGTCCTCATTCAGATAGTTTTCTTTGTCTATCGGCTCTGTTGAAATTTGAAAAATCCTGCTGTGCATAATTGTAAATTTTAGATTGTCAAACATTTTCTTGTTTCCCTTTTCTTGAAGCTCTTCGGCTTCTCGTCGGGGAATGATTTTTATGCAGGACTGACAGCGGAAAAAGGACGGATAAGGCAAGTAAACAGTGTACGGGATGGAACGGAATACCCAACCGCCGAGTGCAAGGGCAAAACCCGGCTCGACCGGCTTTGTTCTGCAACGAGACGGGGGCTAAAAGCCCATCTTCGATTTGCGGAAGGCTGCCGTGAAGAATATCCGGGAACCGTTAGCGAAAGCGGTACTTGACGACCGGACGCACGCTGTACCTTTGCATAGAAAACCTCTCCGAAGAGAATTGCTGACGTGAGATGAGAAAAAGCCATAATTGAGAAATGTTATTATTCATAAAGGGGAAGGACTATTCATAGTTGTTATAAATGTTTAGTTGGCATGAAAATACAATTCGCACTATAAAATAATCTTTTCTTGAAATAAAAATTAGGGAAAAAGAAACGAGATTAAAAAATAACCATTAACTTTGCACCAGTCAAGTTTCCAATCGAAGCGTCGAATGGAATTAAAAGGGAATCCCGGTGAAAATCCGGAGCTGTACTCGCAGCTGTAAGTCCTATTAAAGTTTATCGCACTCTTTGCCACTGGTGAAAGCTGGGAAGGCGCGATAAGCGGGATGAGCCAGAAGACCTGCTTGATGAGATATGATTTAGTGACCACGGGATAATTGGCATTAGATTAAAATGAACAGAGGCTCGTCCAAAGACACCTAATATTCTTTTTGATAACCGATTTCTCATTCGTTGCAAATCTATCGCAAGGAAAACGAATGTGTAATTAAACTTTTTTGTTTAACTTTTAATAATTGAGTTATGAAAAAGAATCTTAAATTCTTGGCAATGGCTGTTGTAGCAATGGCCGCCGCAGTGTTCACAGGATGTTCGTCCGATGATGACTTCCTTGCTCCGTATGAGGAGAGTGCGATTCAAACCCGCGCGATAAGTTCTACCAATGCGCTTATCAATTTTGATAACGTACCTTCCAGCGTAATGGCTTCTGACCAGTATGGAAACAATCTCTATTCTGCCACGGCCAACGGCAAGCAGGTAACGACCGGCTACATCACTCAAATCGGGCAAACCGGTACGTACATTCAGTTCCCGATTAACTATTTGGAACAAGAATGGGTAAGCGGACAGCCTTGGGAATATGAGTTTTGGAATGGTGGTTTTGCCATCTCTAATTTCCATAATCTGACACAGGGGGATTATCAAAACCAATGTAGCGTGTACTGGCCCAACGGCGGTCATAGCGGTAAAAATTTTGCTGTAGCTTTCGGTTATAGCGATTCATACAATGATTCACAAGCAACCTATGACAAATGTGCGAAGATTTACCTGACCGATGCAACCGGCTACAGAGTCGTTACCACAAACACTCCTGTCAAGGGTACACCGAAATATGGCAAATTCAACAGTGTATGGGTCTGCAATACAACTTATACCTACTTGGTCATGAAGGATGGCAACTCGTTTACACAAGGCTCTTTGTCGGCACAAAAAGGATGGTTTAAGGTGGTATTTGTTGCGTTGGATGCGACGGGTAAACCTACAGGTAAGGAAGTAGAATACTATTTGGCAAACTTCGATTCCAGTAAGGATGCAGAATCAGGCTTGGCCAATCAAATCCGTACTGGTTGGAGCCAAGTGGACTTAAGCGGTTTAGGTGACAGCGTATGTACTGTAGCTATCAATTTTAAAGGAAGCGATTCAAGCGCATACGGATTGAACACTCCTGCTTACGTTGCCATAGACGATATTGATGTAACCGTAAACGAATAACATGAATTTGGGGCAAATGCTTTTTAACGACAAATGCTAAGTATTTGCCTCTTTTTATTATATCCCAATGGAGATTGAAATTAAATACTTTCTTCAAGGGAATTTCAGCGTTAAAATTATAAATATAATGAAGAAGTATTTGCTTTTATTCTCCTTGACGATATTTCTATTTGCATGCAACAAAGACGAAGAAATATCGCAGGACGTGACCGTGCCTCCTGTCATTGAATTGGACAGCGAAGACGGAATCTATGTTGTAAAGATAGGAAAAGAGGTCGTTATTGAGCCGACCTATCAGAATGTCGATTACGCCGTTTATTCATGGAAATGCAACGGTCGTATCATTTCCGATGAGCCTCAATTGAAATACATTTTCAACGAATGCGGTTCGTATTACGTTACCCTGCGTGTGGATACGAGGGATGCCAGCACAGAGGAAGAAATTCGTGTGGATGTCAATGAATTGGCTCCGCCCGTCATTTCATTGGTAACCCCCTCTATAGGGCTTAAAGTTGTCGCAGGACGTGAATATATCCTTACTCCCGACATTCAAAATGCAGAAGGAGCTACTTATTTGTGGACTCTTAACGGGAACGAAGTCGGAACTGAAAATACTTATACATTCAAGCAAGATGAGTTGGGAACTTATGAACTGACTTTAACTGTAGCGAATGAAGACGGACAATCAGAGAAGACAGTTTCTATTGAGGTTGTCGATAAACTTCCAATTGAAATCGTAGTTCCGTCATCTTTATATTTCACCGAGGATAATACCAAATACGTAGAATTAGGACGTACTTTGTTTGTCCGCCCCTTTGTATCAATAAGTGCCGAGCCTTCTTATCAATGGATTTTGGACGGGCAACCGATTGAGGGAGCCAATTCCTTGGTTTACGGTTTCAAACCCTCTAAAACCGGAGAACACACGCTTACTTTTACCGTGAAATACGATAATCAAATAACAAAAGCAACCCTCACTCGTAATATTGCTGTTTCCGGTGTCGATGAAGTCAGTGTCAATATTCCGGTGAAATGTTGTGAAGCGGCCGGAAAAAGACCTTTTGCTGCCGGAAATTCCATTTACAGCAATAAAGTATATGAATTTGTTCCGGCTCCGGGACAATTCGTAAACGAAACGAATACAGCAGGTTTCAATGGGGAAAGCACGCACGAAGCAGCCTGTGCTTACGCACAAAAACGTCTTGATAATGAACAATATGTTTCTCTTGGAGGTTGGGGAGGATATATCGTAGTAGGATTCGACCACAGTATCGAAAACAAAGGCGGTTATGATTTTTCCATCAAAGGAAATGCCTTTGATTCGTCAAATGAACCGGGCATTGTATGGGTAATGCAAGATGTCAATGGAGACGGCTTGCCCAACGATGAATGGTATGAACTGAAGGGTTCTGAATATGGAAAACCCGAAACCATTCAGGACTATGCCGTAACTTATTTCCGTCCCGGTCCCAACATGGATACTCAATGGCAGGACAACAAGGGAAATAAAGGAGCGATTGACCGTCTCGGCAACTATCACCCGCAAGAGTTTTATTATCCTTTGTGGATTGAAGCGGATTCCTATACGTTATACGGCACATGCCTGAAAGCACGTACCGAACAAAGCCCGTCGACAGGCATGTGGTCCAATAATCCGTTCGGATGGGGATATGCCGATAATATTGGTGATGATATGCCCAATAAAGACAATCCTAACGCGGGAGCACTTGGAAACTATTTTAAGATTTCCGATGCAGTCAATATCGACGGTACACCTGCAAACCTTTCCCATATCGACTTTATCAAGGTGCAGACCGGAGTCAATGTAAAAGCCGGATGGTTAGGGGAAAATTCCACGGAAGTTTTCAAGTTCTGTGATGAAAACAACAATAACGACAAATAAAATTCATTATGAACAAAATATATCATTTCATCCTATTCTGTTTCGCTACGCTCTGCCTTGCTGCATGTAGTGATGACGACCCTGAAGTAAGCGGAATAGACGGCAAGGATCACTTCATCTCCGAGTTTGCTCTAACTGTAGATGGCATTACCTATCAAGCCATGATAGTCGGGGACAAGATTACAGTTGAGATACCTTATAATACCAGTCTGAAAGGGGCTACCGTAGAGTATGCCCTTTGCGAGGGAGCCTCTATTAACCCGAATCCATCAACCATAGAGGATTGGGAAAATGAATGGAAATTCGTAGTCACCTCCAGAATGCAGGAGAGCAAAGTATATTCCTATACTTATCAATATGCAGACATCGAACAGAGCGGCAGCGTGGTACTTGCCACGCAATCCGAGGTGGATAATTTTGCCAAGACAGGAATAAACAAAATCGAAGGCAGCCTGACCATCGGAACGGCAGACGGAGAAGAAATCACCAATCTGGACGGACTTGCCAACCTGAAACAAATCAGTAACTCTCTTGTTATCAATCCGTCTTACAAAGGAGCGGATTTGACGGGGTTGGATAATCTGGAACAACTCGGAAGTTTCAAATTAGGATCGACAACTTCTACCAGTAAAAACATAACGCTCAAAACGGTTAATCTGCCCTCTTTGCTTGGAGTGACCGGCGATTTTGTCGTTAACAGTTCTGTCATTGAAAAAATATCCATACCCAAAGTCGAGTTCATTGGTGAGGATATGTATATAACCTCCGATGCTTTGCTTGATTTGGATGCAAATGCCGTTGAATCTGTCGGAGCTTCCTTAATTGTCAAAGGTTCGGTAGCACAAAAAGAATCAGCGACAACCGAAGCCATTGTTTTCTCAGCGCTCAAACGGGTCGGGAATGAACTTACAGTCCAATATTTTCCCAAACTGCAAGGAATTTATCTACCGGCATTGGAAAGTGTGGCCGGTACTGCCTCATTCTCCGATATGTCCTCCATCGGAAGTCTTGCAATGACCGAATTACATTCGGTTGGAGGACTGACTATAAAAAATTGCAAAGAGATTTCCATTGTTGAACTTCCCGGTCTTATTTCCTGCGGAGAGACCAGTGTGGATGCGAATAAAGTCAATAAGTTTAATATATCTTCTTTGAAAGATGTACTCGGTGATATGACTTTAAGTAATCTGCTCATAGAAGAACTGGATTTGTCCCAGATAAATTTTAACGGGAATACACTTACCCTACAATGTAAGCAACTAAATAAAATCGTAGGTTCGGAAACATTTAACGGTAGCCTTCTTCTGCTTCCTAAAAATTGTCGATTGACCGAATTGACTCTTGAGGGAATCTCAAATATAGAGGGCGACTTCCAATGCAAAGATTATTTTTATGTAAAAGAATTTGTTATGCCATTTATTCGTGTGGCAGGAAATATGACTATTGCATTGAATTCGGGAAGTGTTGATACGGGTGCGGAAATTGAATTTCCTAAATTGCAGGAAATAGGAGGTACTTTAACATTAGAAAATAATACGAATGCAAATAATATTACCTTCCCGTCATTGAAAAAAATTCTCGGTTCATGTTCGGTTACGACTGATTTTCTTAAGAATGATATTGAGTTTACCAGTTTGGAAAGCATTGGGACGGATGGAGCAAATACACAAATTGAGTTTAAGATTGATGTTACTAATATTTTATGTCCCAAATTAAAAACGATAAACGGACTGTTTAATATTGTAACATCTACTGTTGTATGGGGTATGACGGCTGATGAGGTGTCTTATCCTACCGTTGAATCAATATCCGAAAATCTTTCAATAACATGCCCGTATTCTGATTTTGGTTCTAATGGTATTTTGTCCATTGATTTTTCAGGTCTCAAATCAGTAAAAGGGATTAGTATAAGCGGGCAAGGAGATGTTAGCGATTTCAGTTCTTTCAAATACCTGTTTGAAAACAATGTTCTAACAGGAGAATCTCAATGGTCTGTCAGAGAATGTGCTTATAACCCCACATACCAAGATATGAAAGACGGGAAGTACAAGCCTGCCGAATAGATAACCAAACAATAAGTTTTCTGCCAATCCTCGGTATGCTTACCGTAAGGTAAGACTACCGGGGATTAACTATAAAAATAACGGTATGACCTATCACCAATTGAAATATCTGCTATGGAGCGTAGTTGTCGGAGTGACACTATCCTTGACATCCTGCATGAAGTGGGACTACGGCGATGCCGTAGAAGACTTCAATGCCACGGGAGCCGGACTGTTCATCACCAACGAGGGCAACTTCCAGTACGGCAATGCTACCTTGTCCTATTACGACCCTGCGACCAAACAGGTACAGAACGAAATCTTCTTCCGTGCCAACGGCATGAAACTCGGCGACGTGGCGCAGTCGATGACCATCTACGACAACAAGGGCTGGGTCGTGGTGAACAACTCCCACGTGATTTTCGCCATCGACCTGAACACCTTCAAGGAGGTGGGACGCATCGAGAACCTGACCTCGCCGCGCTACATTCATTTCCTAAGCGACGAAAAAGCCTACGTCACCCAACTGTGGGACAACCGCATCTTCATCATCAACCCGAAGAAATATGAAATTACCGGCTACATTCAAGTGCCGGACATGACGATGGAAAGCGGCTCGACGGAGCAGATGGTGCAGTACGGCAAATACGTCTATTGCAACTGCTGGTCGTATCAGAACCGCATCATCAAAATCGACACCGAAACCGACCAAGTGGTCGATGAACTGAAGGTCGGCATACAACCGACATCGCTGGTCATGGACAAGTACAACAAGATGTGGACGGTGACCGACGGCGGTTACGAAGGCAGCCCCTACGGTTACGAAGCCCCGTCGCTCTACCGCATCGACGCCGAGACATTCACGGTGGAGAAGCAGTTCAAGTTCAAGTTGGGCGACTGGCCCTCGGAGGTACAGCTCAATGGCGACAGGGACAAACTCTACTGGATCAACAAGGCCATTTGGAGCATGGACGTGACAGCCAGCCATGTGCCGGTGCGTCCGTTCCTCGAATACAGCGGCACGATTTATTACGGACTGACGGTAAACCCCGCCAACGGGGAAGTATACATCGCCGATGCCATCGACTACCAGCAGCAGGGCATGATTTACCGCTACTCGCCCGAAGGGAAATTGATAGATGAATTTTATGTCGGGATTATCCCCGGTGCATTTTGTTGGAAATAAGAAAGGAGGCAATATGAAAAGACTATATCTGTTCTTCGCTTTGGCAGCATGTCTCCCCACGACACTCTTCGCGCAGCAGACGGAAAGCAAAAAGCGGTCGGACTGGCATCTTACCATACCGGAAGTCACGGTCATCGGACATCGGCCGATGAAAGAAATCGGTGTGCAGAAGACGAAGTTCGATTCACTCGCACTGAAAGAGAACATCGCCCTCTCGATGGCCGACATCCTGACGTTCAACTCGTCCGTATTCGTCAAGAGCTACGGACGCGCCACGCTCTCGACCGTCGCGTTCCGAGGAACGTCGCCTTCACACACGCAAGTGACATGGAACGGCATGCGCATCAACAACCCCATGCTCGGCATGACAGACTTCTCCACCATTCCGTCCTACTTCATAGACAACGCATCGCTGCTGCACGGTACTTCATCGGTGAACGAGACTGGCGGTGGACTGGGCGGTCTGGTTAAGCTTGGTACCACCCCCACCGTTGCCGAAGGGTTCAACGCCCAGTACGTGCAGGGCATCGGATCGTTCCGGACATTCGACGAGTTCGCCCGCTTCACCTACGGAAGCGAGCGGTGGCACATCTCCACCCGTGCGGTCTATTCTTCCTCGCCCAACGATTACAAGTACACCAACCACGACAAGAAGATAAACATCTACGACGAGGACAAGAACATCATCGGGCAGTATCACCCTAAAGAGCGCAACCGCTCCGGGGCGTTCAAGGACCTGCACCTGCTTCAAGAGGTCTATTACAACACCCGCAAAGGCGACAAATTAGGCCTGAACGCATGGTATATCAACTCCAACCGGGAACTTCCGATGTTGACGACCGACTACGGAGATGCAACCGACTTCGAGAACCGCCAGCGGGAACAGACTTTCCGCAGTGTCCTTTCGTGGGATCATATCAAAAGCAACTGGAAACTCGGCGTGAAAGGCGGTTACATACACACATGGATGGCCTACGACTACAAGCGTGAGGTCGCACCTGATAACTGGGCGTCGATGACCCGTTCCCGTAGCAAGGTAAATACGTTCTACGGGCAGGCTGAAGGTGAATACAGTCCGACAAAACGTTGGTTTTTCACCGCTAACGTATCGGCTCACCAGCATTTGGTACGCAGTGAGGACAAGAATATCATCTTGCAGGACGGAGGCAAAGCCATCGTGGGCTATGACAAAGGACGCGTGGAACTTTCCGGCTCCGTATCTGCCAAGTGGCAACCGATAGACCGGCTTGGCATGTCGGTTGTGTTGCGAGAAGAAATGTACGGTTCCGAGTGGGCTCCGCTTATACCGGCTTTTTTTATTGACGGCATCATTTCTCCGAAAGGGAATGTGATGCTCAAAGCTTCTGTTTCACGCAATTACCGTTTCCCGACGCTGAATGACCTCTATTTTCTGCCCGGTGGCAATCCCAATCTGAGAAACGAGCATGGTTTCAGCTACGATGCAGGTGTAAGTTTCGAGGTCGGCAAAGAAAATGTCTATAAGTTGAGCGGCGGCGTGAACTGGTTCGATTCCTACATCGACGATTGGATTATCTGGCTGCCCACCACCAAAGGCTTCTTTTCGCCCCGCAACGTGAAGAAGGTACACGCCTACGGCATCGAGGTCAAGGCGAACCTGGCCGTGCAGCCGGCAAAGGATTGGCTCATTGACCTGAACGGTTCCTATTCGTGGACACCCTCTATCAACGAGGGCGAGAAAATGTCACCTGCTGACCAGTCGGTGGGCAAACAGTTACCCTACGTGCCGGAGCATTCCGCCTCGCTGACAGGACGGTTGTCGTGGCGGTCGTGGGCGTTCCTTTACAAGTGGGCGTTCTACTCGGAGCGTTTCACCATGTCGAGCAACGACTATACGCTGACAGGACACCTGCCCGAATATTTCATGAGCAACGTCTCCTTGGAGAAAAACCTCTTTTTCAAACCGGTGGACGTGCAGTTGAAATTCGCCGTCAACAACCTTTTCAATGAAGATTACCTCTCGGTACTCTCGCGCCCCATGCCCGGCATCAACTTCGAGCTGTTCATCGGTATCACCCCGAAGTTCGGGAAAAACAAGAAAAAGTCCGTAAACACAAATTTGTAACGATATGAAAGCATTGAAAAATCTGAGCCTGATATTGCTGCTTGTACTGACATTCACAGGCTGCCATGATAAGAGTTCCAAACTTGCCGATTTCAACCGAGCGGTCTATACACCCGAATACGCTTCGGGGTTTGACATAAAAGGTGCAGACGGCAAAAAGAGCGTATTGGTTACCATCACGAACCCTTGGCAGGGAGCTGACAGCATTACCACATACCTGTTCATCGCCCGTGACGGAGAAAGCGTACCCGAAGATTTCACCGGTCAGGTGCTCGGAAAAGATGCCGAGCGCATCATCTGCATGTCCTCTACCCATATCGCCATGCTCGACGCAATCGGTGAAACGGGACGCGTAGTCGGCGTGTCAGGCATCGACTACATCTCCAATCCCGACATTCAGGCACGGCGGGACAGCGTTGGAGATGTAGGCTACGAAGGGAATATCAACTACGAATTGCTGCTCTCGCTCGACCCTGACCTCGTGCTGCTCTACGGCGTGAACGGGGCAAGCTCGATGGAGGGCAAGCTCAAAGAACTGGATATTCCGTTCATGTACGTCGGCGATTACCTCGAAGAATCGCCGCTGGGCAAAGCCGAATGGCTGTTGGCACTTTCGGAGATCATCGGAAAACGGGCGGAGGGCGAAAAAGTATTCGCGGAAATCCCCGTCAGATACAATGTCCTGAGAAAGAAAGTAGCGGACAATGTTCTCGATGCCCCGTCGGTGATGCTCAACACCCCTTACGGCGACAGCTGGTTCATGCCCTCGACCGAAAGCTATGTCGCCCGAATGGTCAAAGATGCCGGAGGCGATTACATCTACAAAAAGAACACGGGCAATGCCTCGGTGCCCATAGACCTGGAGGAAGCCTACCTGCTGGCCTCGCAAGCCGATATGTGGCTGCATGTGGGTATGGCGAACACGCTCGACGAGCTGCGAGCCGCCTGCCCGAAGTTCATCGACACCCGCTGTTTCCGTGGTGGACAGGTCTATAACAACAACGCCCGCACCAATGCTGCTGGCGGCAACGACTACTATGAGTCTGCAGTCGTAAATCCCGACCTCGTGCTGCGAGACCTCGTGAAGATATTCCACCCCGAACTGGTCGAGGAAGATTTCGTCTATTACAAGCAACTGAAATAGATGCGCTCCCGTTCCGTCCTATTGTTTACCGCACTGGCTGCCCTCACCCTTTTCCTGTTTTTGCTGGATTTGGCGGTGGGGGCTGTCGCCGTACCGCTCGGTGATGTTTGGGCGGCCCTGACGGGCGGCGATTGTCCGCGAGCGACGGCGAAAATCATACTGAATATCCGACTGATTAAGGCGGTGGTCGCGTTGCTGGCCGGAGCCGCCCTGTCGGTCAGCGGACTCCAGATGCAAACCCTCTTCCGCAATCCGCTTGCCGGCCCCTACGTGCTCGGCATCAGTTCGGGCGCGAGCCTCGGCGTGGCACTCGTCGTACTCGCCGGTGTCGGCTCGTCGATAGGCATCGCTGGGGCGGCATGGCTCGGAGCGGCAATCGTGCTGGTCGTCATCGCCGCCGTCGGACACCGCATCAAGGATATCATGGTAATTCTGATTCTCGGCATGATGTTCTCGTCGGGAATCGGTGCGATTGTCCAAATATTGCAGTATGTTGCCAACGATGAATCCTTGAAAATGTTCGTCGTCTGGACGATGGGGTCGCTCGGCGATGTGACCTTCAACCAGCTTGCAGTGCTTATCCCGTCGATTGCCACCGGACTGTTGTTGGCGGTGGTGACGATCAAGCCGCTCAACCTGTTGCTGTTCGGCGAGGAGTATGCCGTGACGATGGGGCTGAACGTTCGTCGCTCACGCGGACTGCTGTTCCTCTCCACGACGTTGCTGGCCGGCACTGTGACCGCCTTTTGCGGTCCGATAGGTTTCATCGGGCTGGCCATGCCCCACGTCACGCGGATGCTGTTCCGCAACAGTGACCATCGGGTGCTCGTGCCGGGAACCGTTCTTTCGGGTGCTTCCGTGCTGCTGCTTTGCGACCTTGTTTCCAAACTGTTCACCCTGCCGATCAACGCCATCACCGCATTGCTGGGAATCCCCATTGTGGTGTGGGTGGTCTTGCGCAACAAATCCGTTACAGCATGATAGAGTTACACGATTTTTCCATAGGCTACGGCGAGCGAACTTTGCTCTGCGAGGTGGAAGCCACCATAGAAAAAGGCAAACTGACAGCCCTTATCGGGCGCAACGGCACGGGCAAATCGACGCTGCTCCGCGCCATCGCCGGACTGAACCGCCGTTATGCCGGTCGAATCCTGCTCGACGGGCATAACGCCGCCGATATGCGGGTTGCAGAGAGGGCAAGAACACTGGCATTCGTCACGACCGAGCGCACACGCATCGCCAACCTCAAATGCGAGGACGTCGTGGCTATCGGCCGCGCACCCTATACCAATTGGATAGGAAGGATGCAGAAGGCCGACACGGAGATCGTTATGCGGTCGCTCGCCTCGGTAGGCATGGAGGACTATGCGGAACGCACGATGGACAGGATGTCGGACGGCGAGTGCCAGCGCATCATGATTGCACGGGCATTGGCGCAGGATACGCCGATTATCCTACTTGACGAACCCACCTCGTTTCTCGATATGCCCAACCGCTACGAATTGTGTACGCTACTGGCACGGCTGGCGCATGAAGAAAACAAGTGCATCCTTTTTTCCACTCACGAGCTGGATATCGCCCTGTCGCTCACCGATGCGATAGCCCTTATCGACCCGCCCTGCCTGTCGTGCCTGCCGACCGAAGAGATGCGCCGGAGCGGTTGCATCGAACGGCTGTTCCGTAATAATTCCGTGACGTTCGATACCGCGACAGGTATGGTAAAAGCCCGATAAATAATGATCCGCATATGAAAACGCAGCAGGAACTTTGCGATATACTCGGTTTCATCGCCGAATATGCGACCTATCAACTCGGTTCGGGTGTGCACACCTCTCGGGTAATACGCAATGCGCAACGGATCGGCGAGGCGCTGGGTGTGGACGTTCAGTTATCGAGTTTCCAAAAGAGTACGATACTGACGGTGCTCGACACCGTAAGCGGCGAGTCCGCAACCCGTGTTGTGGCAATCCCGTCGCTCCCCATCAGTTTCGAGCGTAACTCCGATCTGAGTGCCCTGAGCTGGGACGCATTGGACGAGGGCCTCTCGCTCGACGAGATCCGCAGCCGTTACCGGACGCTGGTTGACAAACCGCGCATGGACCCAATCTTCACGCTCGTGGTCGTCGGGCTGGCCAACGCCTCATTCTGCAAGCTCTTCGGCGGCGACTGGACGGCCGTGGGCATCGTCTTCACGGCGACACTCGTGGGCTTCGCCGTCAAACAGCGCATGCAGGCCCACGCTGTCAATCACTTCCTCGTCTTCGCCTGCTCGGCTTTCGTCGCCTCGCTCTGCGCCACGGCAGCCTTGCGGTTCGACTGCACGGCCGAGATAGCGCTGGCAACAAGTCCGCTCTTCCTCGTGCCGGGCGTGCCGCTCATCAACGGGGTCATCGACATCATGGAAGGACACGTCCTCATGGGGGGCAGCCGGCTGGTTAACGCTCTGCTGCAGATTGTCTGCATCGCCGTCGGTTTGTCGGCCACTTTGTTAATGGTTAAAGATTCGCTGCTATGATCGTGACGGATATTCTGCTCGACGGCCTCTTCGCCGCTGTCGCCGCCATCGGATTCGGGGCCATCTCCGACCCGCCGATGCGGGCCTTTCCACGCATCGCCCTGCTTGCCGCCATAGGCCACGCCTTGCGTTTCACGCTGATACACTGTGCCGCACTGGATATCGCCACCGCATCGCTTTTCGCGGCCTTTGCAATCGGCATGGGCAGCCTGTGGCTCGGCCGCGGCGTCCGCTGCCCGATGACCTGCCTCTACATTCCGGCTCTGCTGCCGATGGTGCCGGGCATCTACGCCTACAAGACGGTCTTCTCGCTCATCATGTTCCTCCAGTCGCTCGATCGGGCCGACGAGGGTATGCGCTACATGCAACAGTTCTTTCTCAATGCCACCGTATCGCTGAGTGTCATTGCGCTGCTTGCCGCCGGTGCCACGCTGCCGATATTCATCTTCAAACGCCGGGCTTTCTCGATGACCCGACGCACACGAAAAAATAGTTAGGTTATGGAAATCTTTTGGAACACGATCGCGGCCTACAATGCCGCAACCTGGCCTGCGCAGATCGGTTTCACGCTCGTGGCGGCCATGCTGCTTGTGCTACTCTACCTCCGTCCGACGCCCGCAGTACGGATCGCCATGAAACTCTTCATGGCGTTTCTCAACTTCTGGATCGCCGGAGTCTATTACATGATCTATTGCCGTCCGCGCGAATATCACGGCATGCTGGCGCTTTTCTGGGCCATAATGGGTGGAATATGGATCTATGAGCTGCTGGTGAAGCACGCCTCGCTCGAACGCACCGGCCAGCACAACGCATTCGCTATCCTGCTCCTTGTCATGCCGTTGATATATCCACTCTGCTCGCTGGCGCTGGGCCACGAATTCCCCATAATGACCTCGCCCGTCATGCCCTGTTCGGTGGCGGTCTTCACCATCGGACTGATGCTCGCCTTCTCGGAGCGGGTCAATATCGTGCTGGCGATGTTCCTCTGCCACTGGGCACTCATCGGTCTGTCGAAAGTCTACTTCTTCGGCATCCCCGAAGACTACCTGCTGGCGTGCAGCACCATACCTGCACTCTACATCTTCTTTCGGGAGTATGTCCGAAGCAACGCCGACCGGCCGATGAAACCCTCGGCCCATGTGCTCGATGCGTTGCTCATTACGCTGTGCCTGGTCATCGGCATCTTCTTTACTTTCACGTTATTGCACCAGCTTGACCTATTCACTCGAATCATCTGATTTATATGCGCATGCTCAAACAAATATTTTACCGTTGCAATGGACTCGAGCCGATAAACCGGCACATCACTCGATATAGCCTTTATAGTCCTTTTCCCGGACAACCGGTTCTGTTGACCGAGGAGATGCGTCGGAGCGACTGCATTGAACGGCTCTTCCGAAATAATTGCGTGACGTTCGATATCATAACAGGTTTCATTAAAGTAAAGCAATGAAAAAAGGATATGTAACAGAGAATTTCACGGCAAATATAAGCGTGGACGAATACATTTCACGCTTCCGAGACGAAAAACGTTTTGTCGAATTTTGCAAACAATGCCCCAACTACGGTAATAGTTGGGGATGTCCGCCGTTCGATTTCGATACCGGAGAATTTCTGCGCCAATACAAGTATGCCTATCTTATAGCTACCAAAATTGTTCCTATCGAAAAAGGCATCCCGATAGACAAATCACAAGAGTTAATCAGGCCTGAACGAATCAGGGTAGAAAAAGAACTGTTGAAACTGGAACTCAGATTCGGAGGTCGGGCATTCGCCTATGTCGGCAAGTGTTTATATTGTCACGGTGCGGAATGTGCCCGCAAGTGCAACCGTCCTTGTCTGCATCCGGACAAAGTACGTCCCTCGCTTGAAGCATTCGGGTTCGATATAGCACGTACTCTCTCGGAACTTTTCGGGATAGAACTGCTCTGGGGAAAGAATGGAATTCTACCGGAATATCTTGTACTCGTAAGCGGATTTTTCCATAATTCGACAAAAAATATTATCAGTCATACGAATCGTAATCAGAATTCAGTAAACCTATAATCTTATTACTCTCATTGATAATGTCATGACAGCTATTTACCAGAAAGTCCCTGCAATCCGAATTATGGATTGAGGGACTTGATAACAATGAATGTAAGAACTAAAAGAACAGCTCTACTTTCGTATGCCTGTTGGCTTCGACCGGCACATGGTCGGCTATGCCCCCCCTGCTTACCTTGACGATGCGTTCGATTGGTATGCCACGCTTTTCTAATTCTGCAACGATATGATCCGCTCTCAATGTGCTTAATGAACCATTAAGCACGGGAGTTCCAGTCGAACTGTCGGCCGCACCAGTTACTTTCACGGATAATCCGTATTTCTTGGCCACGCGAGCCAGTTCATCAAGGTTAAGCATTTGGGAAGCATCCGTCAGGTGCGCCGTGTTGAGATTGAAAAAGAAATAGACAGGCGACCCGATGCAATTTCCGGCTTGTATGAGTTCCGTCCTTTCAGAGACGATTATGCCCCGTTTTTCGGAATCATCTCCGTTGTTGCCATATACAATACTTGCAGAATCAAGTGGCGATATTCCATCCCAATGCCGGTTTTTCAATCTTGCCCGAAGTGAGTTCAATCCGCTGTAATTATTTCTGGGATAACCTTGACGGCGGTCGGTCTCATCGTCATTAACCAGATGACCGTACTTGTCAAGCAAGCCTTCTATTTCCAGAATTTTCTGCAATTCTGCGAGCGTCCGTCGGTTGCGGTCGTACCAGTCTTTATAACGCTTGTTTTCTCCGGACAAGACATTGGCATAATCCACGAGCCACTCATTCTGACGAATGTAAGATGTCGCATCAACCGCGCGTTTCCAACCGACCTTTCCGAGATGAAACGTGAAACCGGCGGTCAGCGATACCATGTGGTCGCCGAGGCGGTTCGGGCGTCCGTAACCATCGAAGTCCTGAAAGGTGGTCGTGCCGGAGAGTTCCAATATGGCACTTACTCGTTTGGATATCCGATATTCTCCCTGTACGCCATACGAAACGGCAAAGGGATTATTCCCGTTAGAGGCGTTGTGCAGCAGGCCGACACCGGCAAAGGGAGCAAGATTCCAGCGTACCTGTTCTTGCCGGGCATATCTGCGGCCAAGGACATTCCACAGCAGATCCGCATGGATATGGTGGTAGTCCTGATTGGACAATGTGCCATCTTTGAACTGCACACCGCTGTAATTGATACGTGCGCCGACGGACGGAGTGAACCATTTTCCGACTGCGAAGCTGTACGAGGGTTTCAAGCGTCCGAAGAGGTCTTCGCAGCCGAGAGGTGTGCCGAGAAAGGCGGACGTACCCCCGGCAATGCTGACAAACCAGTTGCCAGTCCGGGATGCCGGAAGTACCACTCCATCAAGATAGACGGGCTGTATCGGTTGCAGTTTCTCCGAGACATCATAGTACGGTGTATGTTGTACAGTATCCACCTGTATGGGTCGTACACTTGCCTGTGCCTGCAACGTGCAAAGCACGGCCAATATAAAAAAGATTTGTTTCGTCATATTCCAATGATATTATTCGTTATACTTTTTGATTTGTAGTAAGGCGTATGCCACTTACCGTTTAGGTTTCTTGCCAATGGCCGGACGCATCATGCGGCTCGCCATCCTCATGCAGCGGAGTGCCCATGCACGGTTGTCCTCGTCCTCGTCGCGCCCCCATTTCAGGTCGCTGCCGCCACCTCCGCCGCCACGAGTTTCGGCAAAAGTGGTGGCATCATCGACCATACCGAGAAACAGCATCGTCGCGCAGTGCATCACGTCCGTACCTTGTTCCGCTATGGACTGGACGAGCGAGCCGTCGAACAGTTGCCGTTCCGCCACGTCCATCTGTGCCGATACGTTCTTATACTCGCCGACCACATTTTCCAGCAGGACATCCTTGAGCAACGTGTCCACTTTGGAATGTACATCATGGGAGTATTTGTAGGCTTCCTCCTTGAGTTCCCCGGTACGTTCCTCAATGGCATACATGTTCTCTTTCAGCTCGGCAAGCTGCCGGTCAGCCGTCTGCAATTTCTCCTGCTTGTCTGCCAGTTGCCAGTTGATTCCAGCCAGTTCTTTTTCCAGACTTTTCACTTGTGCGGCTAATTGTTCCGCATCGCCCTTGTTCGCTTTCAAATCCTGTTCGGCTGCCGATAGCAGGACCTCTTTTTCGGCTTTCGACTTCTCAAGGTTATCGACCATTGTCGTAAGCCCCTTGACCCTGCGCTCTGCCAGACGGATGTCCGATTGGAGGTCAGCCAAAATTTTTTGATGACGGCTGATATTTTCCTCGATGGTCGTACATTCTTCCGATAGCATACGGCGGTATTCTTCGGTAGTCCTGTGCCGTGCGCCTGTTTCGGATATGCTTGTTCCTCTCGACATTCCCCACCTTGTATTGACTTCGGTGAAAAAGTCGGTATGAAGCTGTTTCATCCTTGCGCTGTATTCAAACTTGTCCTTACCGGCGAATATTTCCTTGTACGCAAAACGGCCGTCTTTGATTGGCAACAAAGTACAATGCACATGAGGGTTCAATTCGTCAAGGTGTACGATGAATGCGGCGATGTTCTGCTCGCCATATTTGCCACTCACGAATGAATAGACGTCTTTCGCCCAGCGTTCAATATCGCTCATTCTTTTGATACGGGTATTGTCCGCACCTTCATCAAAATCCACGTTCTGCGTGCCGAACGCGAGTTCGTGCATCCGCTTACGGGAACCGCCGAAAATGAAGTTCACCACCGTGCGGTACTTCGGTTCTGCCAGTCCTTCGTTGGGGTCTTTAATCCCGCGCCTGTTCAATATGTCCGCCATCCGTTCGGGAATGTTGCGGCTCGTGTCGATGGGACGTACCTTGCCTCCGGGTGCAATCTCGAAGTTCAGGTGTTTGCGTGTGGGGTCGTAATTCCCCTTATCCATAGCGTACTTTTCCGCCCTTTCACTGCGATCGCGCAAATGTTCGTTGCTCTGGGCTGCGGTGATGCCTTTCGACACCTTCACATCAAGTACCTGTTTTTGATCTGCCATACTCTTTTCGTGTTGTTTCGGACAATCCGCCCTGTCCCAGCTTGCTGCTTGAACGGACAGCCTTCCGACGGTCGATAGACGGTCGGGGTATTAGGCTCCCCCTTCCCTTTGTTTCGTGGCAGACGGGCAAGCCCGTGTGCCTCTTATAACCGGCAGGATAACCGTTAAGGGATGGAGGTGGATTGTTCGCGTTATACAATCTGTTTTCGACTCCCGGTTCAATCCACCATCGCCTGTGCCTTCGCCAGAAGCGATAAAAAGGGTTTGCAAAGCGATTTGAAGCGTTCTTTGTCCTCGTCCATGTCGAAGTCCGTCACTGATGCCTCGGTGTCGAGAATCAGCCCGGCGAGGTCTTTGGCAGACTCGATGAAAGCAGCCCATTCTTCACCGAGGTCAAACCGGAAGAAATCCACAAGCGGCGAACTGTCATCGAATCTCGACTTGTGCAGGATTTTTTGCAGGGCGGCGTGGGCAATGCAGCACAAGGCTGTTTCACGATGTTCCGTGACCAAAGTGCCGGAATGTGCGGAGGTCGTGTTGGAATGGGTGTCCGAACAGAGTCCGGTGTCACGGTCGGCAGTTTCGGACATCGCCTGACTTACGAGTTGTCCACACGCTGTGCCGGTTTCGGCAGCGGTCGTTTTGCCGATTACCCAATCGGACAATACCTCACGGAGCTGTCCGGTAAAGTCCGGCTGCTCCTGTGCATTGCGGGGCTGTGCTGCCTGACCGGATTGTACGGTCATGGTAATGACCACGCTTTTGGGAAGCTGGATGCGGGTCAGCAAGCCGAATGCCTCCATTGCACTCAAAAAAGAACGGACAGTAGCCCTGTGCCAATGCCACTCCGATGCGAGGTCGGAAACGGTCAGGTGGCACTGGTTGGGTTGCAGCACGTAGTCCTTCTTTCTTAAAAACGGGGAGACGAAACCTACCAGTGATTTGTCCAACAGGTCACAGTACGCTTCGGTGCGTGTTTTGCGTTCATCCCCTTTCTCCTTGAGATATTCGAATACCTCCCTGTCTGCCAATATGGAAACAGGTATCTTTTGGTTATTTTTCATTTTCATTCGGTTTTAATGATTCATATTGTGCGGATATATCAGTGTTGCCGCTGTACGCTTCATGCGGCAGATTTGCGTGATGATTGTCGTGATAGGATTCTGACAACATTCCGGGATGCTTTGCCCATCCGGAAAGTGTGCCCGTATCCTTGCATTCGGACATGACCCGAACGGAGGGATAGAACAGGGCTGCCAGAAGAAGATAGGCAATGGTTATTGCCAAGGTGTACAGATGCGGCACAAAGCCGATGACCAGTGCGACCGACGCGAGTGTGACAAATGCACGGGGGCGGTCAAGCAACCTGCGTAACCAGTTGTCCGTCCGTCGGAACGAGAACATCGCGGCACAGACACCGGTAGAGAGTAGGATTCCAAACTCGCCCATGTGTCCACAGGCATATACATAATGGAAAAGAAGCAGGCATATCAGCCATACTTGCACATATAGTTTACGGGCGTTGCCGCTTCGTGCCATTGCCATGTAAAAGGTTGCCATGAACCGCTTGTTGTTCTTGTACAATGACATGGATACCCCGAAAGGTATCACGCAGAAAATGAGTAGCAGGATATTCAGTAACATAAGTAATAGGGCTTTTCGGGTATGGGAGCGGGACACACAATGAGTTCCAATTGGATAATGCCGTATGTTGCCAGCCGGATAAGGGTTTCGGCATCCTTGGGCGAAAAGTACATGGCCGCTTTCTTGATGCGCTGCTTGAATGTACTGTCTTGCTTTCGGTAGATGGCCAAAGCCTTGTCCAGTTCGTGTTCGGGAATAGTCCATGTCATACCCTCGGCGTGTATGCCGTTCGTCTTGAAGGCACGCAGTACCAATGTACGGGAAACGAGGTAGTCGGTGCGGTCGGTTCTTGAGATGATATGCTCCTTGTAGAGATTGTCATCGGCAACCTCTATCCACGTCCGGTAGGTGTTGATGCAATAGACCATCTGTCGGTATAAAGTTTCTCTCATATGAAATTCATCAGCACGTCGGACTTGTCTTTCTTGTATTTCAGGAACCCGCTTTTGGAGTGAAGTTCCAAATCGAGGCATAGGTCCCCGTACATCTGCTCCAAAGAATCATAGATGGTAACAAGGATGCTGTTTACATTGCCCTCGGCATCCGTCTTGGCGTTCATCTTGAACATCTGTCCGAAAGCGGGATTGGAGTATGCACAAGTGCTATGACCGAATTTTTCCGTCCGCATCGGGATATGGTGGTAAAGCGTGATCAACTCCATGTCGTCCTCAAACATATCCATTACTTCGTCCAGTTCGTAAGGGGTGCGCAACGGAAACGTAAGCAGCACATAGTCGCCGTAGAACTGCGGTTCTTCCATCGTCGTCACATCGAGCAACTGCGGAAGTTGCAGGGGGACGAATGCCATGAAGTCATTATAAAAATGTCGTAACATATTCATATATTTTTCTGTTGTTATATTTTACAGCGTGTGTATGAATGCTTCCATCAGCATTCCGGGCAGCTCGTCCAAGCGGTTGTCTCCGGGGTGCAGCATCCTGCCCAACTCCCTGAAAGCGTCGGGTGTCTGCGAGGCAAGCATATCGAGTTGCTCTCTTTCTTCGGCTGAAAGCAACGCCAGGCAGAAACCGTCCAACGACGAATAAGGCTGGAGAAGCATCCAGATGTAAGCTTGTGCCTGTGCCGGTGTCTTGACTTTTTTATTGCAGATGTCGTCGATACAGGTTCGGACATTCTGAATCAGCCTGCGGTTGGTGCGCATGGCCAAATAAATCATGGCATTGCGATAGGTGATGTCGTTCCGTTCGGCGGCAAGGAATACCTGTGCGCAGCATCGTTCCGTGTCATGCGTGATGTCGGAAAGATTCTCGCCGTCGAAATCAGGCAGACGTGAAAGGAATGCCCGGTACACAGCATCCTCCTTTTCGATAAAGGTCGTCAGGTCTGCCATACAATGAATACCGTAATCAATCGTTTCAGCAAGGGTAGTTCGATAAGTGGCAAGAATGTGTTGTCGGTTTCTCTGACTGACGGGCTGGTTATCCAATGAGGCAAAGAACGGCCGGATTGTTTCAGCCGCACGGTGCAACTCTTTGTCTTCAAGATGCGGCGAGATTTGTTCTTTTACCCACAGTATATCCTTATAAGTGCGTGTCTGAGACAGCACCATCCGTGAAAATTCCATGCGGATGGAATCATGTACCTGTTCACACTCTTCTCTTACAGTGGAATGAAGTCGGCCAAGCGTATCACATTCGAGATACAGGAATACGGAATCCCTCAATGTTTGCCATTGCTTGAGGTGTCCGGTCAATTCTTTAATGGAGAGTTTTTTCTGCCTGCGTATGTCGGACAGGTATTCCCTGTATGTTCCGGCAGGATCATTCTTGGCTTTCGCCAATCGTTTGCCATTGCCGTTGTCGCATGACGCGCATAGGAATATGGCAATCGAAACGGCAATTATTTTGGCAAAGATTATCGGCTGTTTTAAGTTCGATTTTGATGTTTTCATACTATATTGTTTCGTACTATTTAGTGCAAAACTATATATTATTTTTGATACTTCGTATCCAGAAAACCGTATTTTGTGCATTTTTTAATATCGTACTTAATGATATGATTACCAATGAAAACAAGTGAAGATAAAAACATGAAAAAATGTACGATTTTCGTTTTTTAATATAGTATGATTCATATACTCGAATAAAACTTGTATATTTGCACTTGTTATCATGAATATTGTATATTGATATGGCAAAAGTCGGTTATATATTCGAGGCGAATTCCTACGATGCGTTTGATGCGGATAAGGAATGGATGCGCCAGTACGGGTGTGTACAAGTGGTTGAAGAATCGGTCGGACACGAGACGCTCAGACCGAGATGGAAACAACTGATGTCGAATCTTGAAAGAGGCGACGAATTGGTGGTGTCAAAATTCAGCAATGCCGTGCGTGGTTTACGGGAACTATCGGCATTGATCGAGCTATGCCGCATCAAGGTCGTGCGTATTATCTCCATTCACGATAAAATTGACACCGGCAACAAATTGTTTCCGGACACGACACTGGCGGAAGTATTGGCCATGTTCGGGGCATTACCGGAGGAAGTGGCTGTTTTGCGGAAGTCGTCGGATAAGATTATACGCCTGCAGCAGAGTATCAGTATTCCGATTACCAAAAAAAGTATGAGTAAAACTGAACGGGACAAAAAAATCGTGGATATGTATAACAATGGGTATTCAATCCGTGATATTTGGAAAGAGAGCGGTGTCCGGAGTAAAAGCACCGTGTACAGCATTCTCAATAAATACAAGGTTCAGCTTAACCGGACACCGGGACGCGTGCCGGGCATCCGGAAATAGAACTTATAAATCAAATATGGATATTGAAAATCAGTAGTTTACTTGCGTAATTCATTATTTTTTCGTATCTTTAAGTTGAATATAACTATAAAAAATAAGACCTATGGGAGATATTATAATTTTATTGCTGGTGTTTTTGGTAGTGGGCAGGCTCTTGAGGGGCGTCTTCGGCGGATTCAGTAAAAGCAGCTTTCGGGATGACAAATAAGTTTGGATTGTTATAACAGGCGGATATTTGTTAATTTTGCACCGTATTCATTAAAATCAAGAACAATATGACAAAAGCGGAAATTGTCGCTCAGATCTCACGGCAGAGCGGAATAGAGAAAACGGTTGTGATGACTGTGGTGGAATCATTCATGGAAAATGTAAAAGAGTCGATGGTTGCGGGAAACGAGGTGTTCTTGCGTGGGTTCGGCAGCTTTATCATCAAACGGAGAGCTGAAAAGATGGCCCGGAACATTTCGAAGAATACGACAATTAAAATTCCCGCTCACAATATCCCTGCATTCAAACCTGCCAAAGCATTTCTGAATGCGGTAAAAGAGAACAAGTAGAGTATAAAATACAGATGGTGCAACAACACTGTAATGAGTAAAACAAAAGCGACCCGAAGGCCGCTTTTGTCGTGATAAGGCAAGGATTATTTCTTGCCTTTTTTCGCTGGTTTGGCCGGCTTTTCAGGAGTTTCCTCCTTCTCGACGGGCGGATAGAACTTGACGGCGACCATCACGATACGGTTGTGTTTCACGCCGCTTTGGTCGCTCCATTCTTCGGGCTTGAAATACCCCTCGACGGTCAGCATCGTACCCTTGGTCAGTTGGTCGAACGACCCGGTGTTCTCGTTTTTACGCCACGCCTCAAAATTCATAAAGGCGGAAACGCGTTTGGATTCCTCGCCATTATTCTCCAGTCGGCTTACTGCCAGAGGGAAACGTGCTACACTTGCGTTGGTGAACTGACGGATTTCTGCATCCTTTCCTACGAAACCGGTTACTACGAAATTGTTTTCAATCTTTTTCATAATGAATTGTTTTTAGAAGTTATTAAATCAATTTTACGCTGCCTCAAAAAGTAGGTGCAGTTAAGGGGATGCACCAAGGCCGGACGCATCAATACTCTTTATTTTTGTCCGTAGGCAAAACCGGAAGGCTCGATAAAGGAAGATTGTACGGCTGTGCCATTGGTCAAGACTTCCAAAGTCGTTCCCGTCTGCATACTATCTTTGCATCGGAAAATGATGATGACTTCGACGGAAAACTATTCTGAAAATGAGCGGGAAACCGTAGTTGCAGGGGAAGTGAAAGTGCAATCCATCCACCGGCACAATGGTGCGCGTTTCGGCTGTAAGTCCGCAGAATCGGCAGGGATTTTCGTGTAATTCGGTCGGACTGAATTGAGGTGGCTACAAACAGAACACTGAACTGACAACAGGTTGCGGTACCGCAGAAGGGAATATCAACGAAGTGGCGACAAAAGGCGGAACGGGGTATCGGGGTGCTGCCATGTTCCCGTCCGGCAGAAAGAAAAGGGGACAAAAGGGAAAAAGGAAAGAACCCGGCTTATCGGAAAAAGCGGACGGCAGCTTTTCACGAATGGCTGGTTTTTACAAAAGGATATGGCGCAGCCAAAAGAGAGAGATAAATGTAAAAAAGGGAATGCGGCATGGCAGGAATGGAAGATTATCCCGTTCCTGCCTGTATCATCAAAATTCTGCCATGATTACCCGATGCTCGAAAATCTTTTTTTGATTACTGGGACGTCTTTGGCAAACCCATAGATGATGCTTGCCATAGCCGAAGACGAAATAATCATCAAGGCGTGTTTTTTCTTGTAGGCGTTCCATGCCGGTACGCAGTTCCGCTTCATCGGTGGAGAAAAGAATCGTGTTGATGATACGGAAGTAGAGTTCTGTTACCTCGTCACAATAAGGACAAAAGCTATGCTCAATCGTTGCTTTCATGTTTCTTTGATTTTAATTATACTTCTACTATGTCTTCTATTCGACCATACAGGACAGAGCGCAACGCTGTTTTGTCAATGGCGTAATACTCGGCGATATGTCCGTGCTGTTTTACGAAATATCGTTTGAGAACATCGGAGAAATCAAAGAAGTAGCCCATCAATGCGATACCTCTTTTGAAATGGATGCACTCTTTCACGTTTCGGGTAATCCAGTTCTTGTCTTCACGGCTCAACTTGTCTCCGTTATCAAGTTGTTCCCGTAATTGGTAAACCCTGCTGTCTTTCAGCTTCTCTAATTCGGGTACGTCCCATTGGACGAATTTCATTGCTACCTGTTGCATCGCTCTTGTATTTAATCGTAAATAATCACTTCATCACGGTACTCGACCACCTCCTTGCCACTGTTCAGACGTACCACTATTTTATTGCCGAAGTCGCCGACAACTGTTCCCTCGGTATAGCCTTTATAGGGGGTAAGCAGGGTGCAGTGCGCACCGATAATTTCGCTATCTTCTTCGTATTCGTACATAGTCATGTCATTTTACAGTCATAACCTGATATGCCATTTGCCTTGTGAGTATGTCCGAAAGCTAACATATTCGCATCCCATTTCATATGTCAGAACTCGAATATAGATACTATCTTTAGTCTCTAAAGATGCTACCAATTCGTCTATCAATTCCTCTGGATAAGCCCAACGAGAAGAAAACTCGCCCTCCAAAGCGTCATCAGCACGTTCAAGATAACAGTCACCAAAATTGTCGTTCAAGAAAACCTCTATTTTATCAAGGTCTTGTTCATTCTCTGTAGTTGCGAAGAAAAGGTTTGTTGCGTAATTTGCCATAATCCTAAGTTTTAAGTTTTTTATTTTTCCCTCTTTTAGCATTTCAGCTACTTTCGGGCTTGATTGAAAATTATGTCGCCTCAAAAGGTGTTATGGCTCTTTATGCAGGGTTTCACGACCAAATACGACCTCTGCAAAGCGGAGCGTGGAGATTTTGTCGGGAACCGTCAGGCTGTGACCTTGAATACAAGAAAGCCATGACAAGTACCTTTGCGACACAATTCTCATCAGGCAGCCTGAAAGTCGATATGCAAGAATGTGGGAGTACACCTGCAATGGGTAATCTGTAAATGGGACTATGGAATAAAAGGGGATTGCAGCGAAAAGAGAAAATATCGGTGTGACTATCTTCTCTTTTGACTGCAAATATAAAAGTATGGGGAGGTCGTTTGGGAAAGGTTTAGTTTAGTCTATTAGCCTATATATATGCTAAACTAAAGTAAACTAAATATAGGCAGATATATTGGGCTGCCTGTATATGTGTTTCGAGGGAAATAGCTACCTTTGCAAAAAACAATGTTCCTTGAAAAAAAGATTAGCTCCTTTTTTCTTTTGGCTGCGATTTTTCGCTAATGAATACAGAAACAATAACTCTTCGCGAAAGAATGAAAATCGAGCAAAAAGGTTTGGAAAAATGCTCAAAGTACGAACAAGTGAAGAGAAAGAAAGGTAGTGCAAACAAAAAAACAGGAAAATGCGATAATTTGTGTTTCTGTTCCTAATTTGTTCCTTAATAAAAACATGTCGGAATATAAATCATTGGTTTACAAAATATTACAGTGTGGACTTTTGAGATATAACTAAATTTACCAGATGTGTAGTATTTAGAAGTCTTTTAGTAGCCATAGTTGCAATGCCAATTCCCCTTTTTCTCCATTTTTACCTTTCAGACCAAATTGATAAAAAACTACTAATTGTAATTATGACTATCTTATGTGCTGTGTTATCAAGTTTTTATATTGGACTTGACCGACATGAAAAAGATGTCGTCTTGCAGAAAATAAAGTACTTGTCGCATAAATTTAGAAGTAGATAACCAAACTGAAGACTGGAATAATTAAGATTTTTAAAAGAAATGGAGAATATAAGTATAGTTCCATTTGAGGAGTGTACGGGTTGTAATGCTTGTTTACAAATATGTTCCAAGCATTGCATTCAACATGAAAGAAAGGCCGGTTTTTGGTATCCTAAAGTTAATGAAGATGTTTGTATCGGTTGTGGTAAATGTATGAAGGTATGTCCGGTAATCAAACCTTTACCACAAAGAGTTCCTTTGGAATGTTTTGCTGGATACAATAAGAATGAAGATACGCGTTTAAAGAGTTCTTCAGGTGGAGTTTTTATGGTGTTGGCAGAATATGTTCTTAATCATGATGGTATTGTGTTTGGAGCTGTGTTTGATGAAAGTTGGAATGTGAAGCATGTTTATTCAATGACAGCAGAGGGAGTAAGGCCAATGTTGGGTAGTAAGTATCTTCAGAGTGACACTATAAATACTTTTATTCAATGCAAAAGTTTTTTGAAATCTAATAAATTGGTGCTATATTCCGGAACTCCTTGTCAAATTGAGGGATTACATAAGTTTTTAGGAAAGAACTATGACAATTTGTTGACAATGGATTTTATCTGTCACGGAGTGCCCAGTCCAGGTATATGGCAACAATATCTTAAAGAGACATTTGGATATGATGCCGCCGTAAAGGCGGCCGATGGGAAAAATACCGTTTTGAATTCATCTCTAAACACAACGTCCCCTATTGGGGACATTAGGTTTAGAGATAAAACTGATGGATGGGAAAAATACCGTTTTGTTGTCAGTAAAGAGTCCGCCTTTAAGGCGGACAAAAATTCCGTTTTGTTGTCAGATACATATAGTAATAATCCTTATATGAGAGGATTTTTGAATGATTTGTATTTACGAGAGTCATGTTATCATTGTCCAGCAAGATGTTTCTCTTCTCAAAGTGATATAACCATTGGAGATTTTTGGGGTGTTCACAAATTGAATATGGATGACATGAACGATCAAAAAGGATTGAGTGTGATTACATTAAATTCAGAGAAAGGAAAGGGCGTTTTCAATAAAGTTATTCAGAATTTTGTCCTACGTGAGTTGACTTTAGGGCAAGTTGTCGAGAGTAATTCCAATTTGGTGCATATAGCTAAAAAAGACATAGAAAAAGTCGAGAAATTCAATGAAAATGTAAAAACAATGACTTTGATAGATGCGATAGACAAAACTCTTCATGTTAGTTTAACAAAGAGAATAATACTAAAAATCAAATATAAATTAGGTTTTGTCAATGAATAGGATTATAGGATTACAAACACCGCATTATGCACCTAATTATGGTGCTAAGCTGCAAGCTTTTGCGGTAGCAGAAACCTTACGACACCTCGGTTTTGATATAGAATACATAAATCGTCGTCCCATAAAAGCAAGTATGTATGATAAGTTTATAAATAGATGGTTGGCTGGTATTGAAGAAAAAAGATTGGAGCAACTTATTCAATTTGAAAACAAATGGTTACAGCCTCAAACAAAGCCGATATTCAATAATGATGACTTTAAGGAACTTGATATAGATAAGTATTATGCTATTGTTGTGGGTAGTGACCAAATGTGGCGAGATGATTATTTCCATGCTGGTTTTGAACTGTCACCTTATTTATTTTATGTAAATAACCCTCAAATACTAAGGGTTGCTTATGCGGTATCATTTGGAAAGAATACTTGTGAGCATCCAGAAAGTAGAAGACGTGAGATTGAAAATCTAATACGTAAATTTAAAGTGGTTTCAGTGCGAGAAAAGTCTGGTATTGATATATTAAAAGAGAAATTTCATACAGAGGGAATATGGGTTTGTGACCCTACGTTGTTCCATAAAGCTGAAAAATATATCCAAAAGTTTAAACTTGATAAATCAATGAAAAAGGATCAAGTAATAACATCTTATATACTTGATCAATCAACTTGTTTCTTTGAAAAAAGTAAACAAATAGCTCAAAGATTGGGTTTACCGCTTTTTCCTTTGGTTGAAGAGAGAGCGATAGAGTTATTATATAAAAGGTACTTTAATCGTATACCTCGATTCTCAAAACTTCCTTCTGTTATTGACTGGCTAAATCAAATACGTAATTCAGAGTATATTGTTACCGATTCATATCATGGTCTTTTATTTTCGATTATTTTTAAGAAACAATTTGTAATTTATGATAGAGTAGCGGGAGGTTCTGAGAGATATAAGTCTATATTGGAATACCTTGGGTTAAGCGACCGTTTATTTCATAAGGAAGATAATATAGATGTCGTAGTCAATAAATTGAAAGAAAAAATAGATTACATATCTGTAGAGCAAAAGTTGGAAACTTTTAGAAGTTTATCTTTAGATTATCTCCGTTCTGCTTTATCTTAAACTGAAAAATATGCAGAAAGTAGCATTTTATCTTAATAACTCTTCTTTATCAGGAAGAGATTATACTTCTATCCTGGATGGAAATCCAGGAGTTGGCGGTTCTGAATATGAATTTATGCTTGTTCCGTTCCTTTTGCAGGATAGGAAAAACAATATTATTCCATATCTTATAACAAATTGTGAAGCAATTTTTCCTCATAAGAATACAGTTTTGATTAAGAACCTTTATGAGTGTTGTGATTATTGTGTTCACAATGGTATTGATGAAGTTGTAGTTGACATTAAGCATTTTGACAAAAATGTTTTAGACATATTTGCAGGTAAGTTGAACATTATTATATGGGCACATAACAATGTTCCATATTCACGTCTTAAACTATTTTGGAAACTTGACTATATAAAGAAAATAGTCAATTGTGGTCGTGAGGAATTGGAACTTTATCGTGATCATATTACTACATTGAAGTCAACATATATTTATAATATATTCCCATTTAAAAACAAGCAATATTATTCATCCCGAATTGATTGTGGAAACAATCATAATGTCGTATATATGGGAAGCCTTGTTGAAACAAAAGGCTTCCATGTGTTGGCAAAAGCTTGGAAAAATATTTTGCGGGTTGTTCCAGATGCACAGCTTTATGTTATTGGAAGTGGAAGATTATATAATCAAAAAGCAAAATTAGGAAAGTATGGCATAGCAGAGAAAAAATACGAAGACTTATTCATGCGTAATCTTTTGGATACAGATGGTAATATCTTAGAATCTGTTCATTTTTTAGGTCTTTTGGGTATTGAGAAATATGAAATCATGGGGAAATGTAAAGTTGCGGTTCCAAATCCAACAGGATTTTCAGAATGCTTACCTATAACATCTATAGAGATGCAATTGATGGGATGTAATATTGTAACAATAGAACATCCTGCGTACTTGGATACGGTTAAGAACAAAAAGTATCTTTACGAAAGAACTTCTATGTTGGCAGAATATGTGGCTTCCAGACTGACATCAGACCGGGATGATATAAATGAACTATATGATTTTGTATCCTCAAGGTTTGGAATAGAAAGCAATATTCAACGTTGGGAGCACTTAATTCTGAATATAAATGAACCATCTGTTGAAGTGATAAGTGAATTTGATTATCAGCATAAAAAAGTGAAAGATGCTTTGTTGAAATATAAGATTAATCACAGATGGAGCAATAATCTGCCATGTATTGAACAATGGTATTTATTGTTGCAGAAGATAAACGGTAAATTTCATCAGGTTTACGATTTGTTGATTAGACATTATTATAGTATATTCAAACGATAGGTTAAAATGCTTTACATTGTATTTTTATTTTTAATAATCAATACTTTTTTTGGAGCGGTTCCGATACCGAACAATGTTACAGTAATAATATTATTTATTTGTTGGGCAGTTGGACATAAAAAAACTTTTATATATAAGAAATCGTTTAATCTAATATTTATTGGACTTGTATGCTCTTCTATATCTTGCTGGTATTATAGAGGGCAAACACTACTGGAGTCATTTCAAGGACTGTTTTATTATTATGGCATTTTATTTTATTTCTTCTTAAAGTACAAGCATTTTAATTTAATTACTGTAGAAAAGGCATTGACAGTATTAATTTTTGCTTTTGATGTTTGCTATATTGTTCAGTTTCACTTGATTGATTATGGTATTAATTTTCTAAACATTCAAGATTGGATGCTTAATGATAAAGAAATAGAAGGAAACAGATTGCGCATTATGAGCTCGGGATTGTATAATCTTGGCATTTTCTTTGGACTCGTAAAGTTTAATAAAACAAAAAAAACACTTTATGCAATAATGATATTATTGGGTTTGTATGTGATGTTTCTTTCTGGTTTTAGGCAACTTTTGGCTTCAACAGCTATAGTTTTTGTATTTAATATATATAAAATGAGAATCAGATTTAAACCAAAGCAAATAGCTTTTATGGCTATCATTGGATTTGCTGTTTATTATATATATCAGTTGCCCGAGGTTCAAGCAAAGATAGAAGGAATGATTTACAGAAATGAGATTGGTGCGTCATTGAATAATAAAAGTTATGTACGTGTATTACAATTGAAATTTTATCTTAATGATTTTTTTCATGACCCTATCGAATGGTTTTTCGGTGGTGGATTGCCTTATTATAAATCTGCTTATGGTGCATGGGCAGATAGAAATTATCAGGTTGTTGATTGGGGGTTATTGGGACAATCTTGGGCTTTGGGAATCTTGACAGTAGTCGGTTTTTTAATGTTTTCAATAAAAGCCATTCGTTTAAAGGTTGCCAATGAATACATGTATATATCGTTATGGTATATATTTTTGTTGCTTTCATCTGTTACTAATTATGAATTTATGAGAAATGGAAATTTCTTAGTACATGGCATTGCTTTATATATAGTAGAACTTGCAGCAAAAGAATACAAAAATGAACGGAAGAATATTATTCTCAATAATCATCCCTCTTTATAATAAAGAGAAAACCGTCAAACGGACACTTCAATCAATATTGACTCAAAGTTATCGTGATTTTGAAGTGGTAGTGGTTGATGATGGTTCTAAAGATAAGAGTTATGAAGTAGTGAAATCCATCGCAGACAATCGTGTTAAGTTATTTTCAAAAACTAATGGAGGCGTATCTTCTGCTCGAAATTTTGGCCTTCAAAAGGCACAAGGAAAGTGGACAATGTTTTTTGATGCAGATGATGAAATGGAATCGATGGCCTTAGAGAATTTTTATAATGCGATAAAAAAATATACGAACATAAAAATTTTTGTTTCTAATTTTTATGTTGTGGATGACCAAATGCGAATAACGTCATACTCAAAGAAGAAAAAGCCTTACTTGATACAAAATCCAATAAAGGCAATATGGTATAGAGATATTTATATCCGACCGGGCAATACGATTTTTCATGCACATTTACTTGAATTGCAAGGTGGCTATGATGAAGATTTATCATATAATGAAGACTATGAATTCTCTTTGCGTATTTTGTCGTATAGAAAAGTGATGTATTTACCTTTCATTTCTATGCGATATATAAAAAATATTGATGGTGCCAGCAGTTTTGTACATCCGCTTATTAAAGATTTTATTAGTAAGGTAGATACATTGGCATTAGATTCTTTGTATAAGAAATTGATTGTTTTTGGATTGGTTAAGTTTGCTAAAAAACAGAGACCTCAAGAAGATGTAGTATTTTTGAACAGGTTGCTTCATTCTAATTTTTCTTCTTGGTTTTGGAACTGTTATTTATATAATTTAATTAAAAGGAAGATAAGGAGGTTCTTATGAATAGAATATCATGGTTAGATGATGCAAAATGTTTTGGTATTATATGCGTAATTTTGGGACATATTATTGGCTTCTTGAATGAAGATAGTGCATTGGGTTCTAAAATTGTTCAAGGAATAATAGTCTCGTTTAATATGCCTCTTTTCTTTATGTTGTCTGGATACACACTCAAAAAAAGGAAGTGGAAAAATGTTGCTTGCACCTTTGAATACTGTATAAAAATTACCATGCGACTTTTTCTTCCAGCATTGGTATGGGGAGTACTTTTATATATAGTTGGATTTGTATCTGATGTACTAAATACCTTTTGGTTTTTAAATATATTGTGGCGTTTATTGGTTTGTTATGCAGTGTCGTTGTGTTTAGGTCAATTGTTGTTCTCTAACTCGACACTGGCATTCTGGGGGGGGAAATCGTCTTTATTTTATTATGCCTTTTTTTAGGCAATAGAACCAGTGAGTTTTGTTGGTATTTTTTAGTGGGCGTATTAATTAACCAAAAAGAAGTTATTGGAAAAATTGGTAAGTTATACATCATTTTTTTTAGTCTTTATATAGTCTTGCTTTTTTTTACTATAACACATAATTTCTATGAAGAGAGTTTTCGTTATTTGATAAGTAATGGAATGTTGTATATGGTAATCTTACGATTGTTATGTGGTATTATGGCATGTCTTTTTTTGTTGGACTTATTCAAAAAAATAAGTAAGAAATATTCGCTTTTCAGTAAGGTTGGTACTATGACACTGGGTATTTACATCATACATAGTATATTTGTTATTTTTTTAGGTAAAAATGTGCTTGGCTTATCAATAATGACTGGTAACTCAATGTTTGATTGGTTATTGATGGTTATGTCCGCATTTTTTGTGTTGTTCATCTCCATATTTACGATTCGATTGATGCAAAAAAATAGAATCATTAAAATGCTATTTTTGGGAGAGTATAAAAAATGAGAAAAATATATAATATAACACGGAATATCCATTATTTATGGAAAAGGTTGACTAATCAGTATTATGCACTAATAAATAAAATGAAGTTTATACTGCTTGGTGTTAATTATGGTAGTCGATGTATCGTTCATGGTCACCTTTATTTAAAGATTGGTAAGAATGCTTTTATTGAAATTGGAGACAATCTATGTTTTTTGTGCGGAAGGGCTTTAAATCCCTTGTCTCGTAATTCTGGGGGGGTGATTTGTGTGAATGAAAATGGACTTCTGAAGATAGGCTGTGACGTTGGTATAAGTAGTGCGGTCATTTGGGTTCATGAATCTATAACTATTGGGAACAATGTGAATGTCGGTGCTAATTCCATATTGATGGATAGTGATGCCCATTCATTGGAATATCTTGATAGAAGAGTCCTTGCAAAAGATGTTATTGCAAAAAAAAATAAGCCAATAGTTATAGAAGATGATGTTCTTATCGGGGTAAACTGTATCATTTTGAAAGGTGTGACAATAGGGTCACATAGTGTTATCGGTGCAGGCTCTGTTGTGGTACATTCAATACCGCCAGATTGTATAGCCGCAGGTAACCCGGCAAAAGTTATTAAGTATTTAAAATAAATTCATCAAGATAAATCAAAATGCGAATATTAGTCTTTACTGGTGGATTAGGTAATCAGATATTTGAGTATGCTTTTTGCTGCCATCTGAGAACTTGTTTCCCTAATGAGAGGTTATATGGTCATTATGGCAGGAAATTGACAGAACATTATGGGTTGGAGATAGACCGATGGTTTGATGTGGATTTGCCACCCGAGAAATGGTGGACATTGCCAATGGTGGGCTTGTTTTATATCTACAAGCAGATGGTTCCAACCTCCAAGTGGCTCGACCTAAACCAGCATGAGTGGCGACACCGGGATGCCAAAGTTTTTTTCCCATTCAAGTTTAGCAAATGTTATTTTCCTGATGGAAAAGATTGGCTTAGATGGAAAGTGAACGAAGAAGAATTGTCTGATAAGAATATGGAAGTGTTGCAGGCTATTCGAGGCAATAATACTTGTTTTGTTCATGTAAGGCGTGCCGATTATCTCACTGATAAGTACAAGGCTATTTTTGAGGGATGTTGTACACTCGACTATTACAAGAATGCTATTACCTATATGCAAGATAAGCATCCAGACTTGAAATACTTTTGTTTCTCTGACGATTTGATATGGATGCGTGAGAATTTACCATTGGGTGACAATGTCACATATGTGGATTGGAATACCGGAAAAGATTCGCCATTGGATATGTATTTGATGTCACAATGCGAGAATGGTATCATAGCTAATAGCTCTTTCAGTTATTGGGGGGCTTTCCTTGGTCGAAAGAAAGAAACTGTGATATATCCACAGAGATGGTGGAATAGCAAAGTTGGTAGTCCTAAAATATTTCCAGACAATTGGATAGGAATATAAATAAGAAAAGAAAATTGTATGAATCCAAAGATAAGTGTTATAATTCCATGTTTTAATGTAGAGAAGCATTTGAAAAACATATTCGAAGATTTGTCTATGCAAACATTTACCGATGCAGAATTTATATTTATAAATGATGGTGGAAGTGAAACAATCGATAACATTACGGCAGATTTTGCTCGCATGGATTCGAGGGTTGTTTCTGTTCGTCAACGGAATGAAGGAGTTTCGTCTGCAAGAAATCATGGAATCGAGTTGGCAAAAGGAGAATGGATTGTATTTGTGGATCCAGATGATAGGTTGGAAAACTACTATTTGGAATCGCTTATATTATCAGTAGAGAATACAAGTATAAATATTGGTATTGGCGGATTCAAGCAAATTTTTGTAAGGAAAGGGAGTATGGTGGATTATACAATTAAGCAGCACTGCGGACCAATGTCATTGTCGGAAGCGTTAGCTGTTGCCCCCCCCCCCTACAAGTGCCATGGAATAAAATATACAGACTGTCATTTCTGAAAGATAACCATTTGGTTTTTCCTTTGGGAGTTACATATTTGGAAGATGAACATTTTAATCTGAGGCTTTATCAGAAAGTCAATTTTGTGAGTGTAGTACCAGATTGTGGGTATCGTTATATGATGTACGACGAGAATTCTGCATTGAGTAAATATCATGTAAACCTCAAAAAGAATATGTATATATCAATGGAATTAAGAAACTCTCTGTATAAATCTTTCGGTCTGTCTGAAAAAGAAATTCATCAAATGAAAGTGGAAAAAGTAACACTTAATATATACATTCTCATTATTAATTTATTTAAAATAGGTTCTCCACTTACTTTTAGTGAGATTATAAATTATATAAGATATGAAATATTTGGTGATAAAACATTGATGAGCCTGTTTAATGAACATCATTGGTCGGGGGATAAAGGGCTGGTAAAAATATGTAATGTTTTGGTTATGAGCAAAAGTCCATTGTTAATATCTACGGTATTTAAAATCATGTTTTTCATAAAGTATTATATGAGAAGGATTGAAAAATAGTAATTAAGAATGAGAAAAATAATTCTGTTGCAATGTAAATTTTTGTTAGTACAGTGGTTGAATTTTACATATCAACTGGTTCCTAACCCTTTGCGTAACGGATATTTACGTATGTTTGGTTTGAAATTTTCGGGGGTAATACACCGAGGTTGTAAATTTTTTCATTTGGGTAAATTTATAATTGGAAAAAACTCAGTAATTAATTTTGGATGTTATCTTGATAACAGACGTGGCATTATTATTGGTAGTAATGTGGGAATAGCTCATAATACAAAGATATACACCTTAGGTCACGACGTTAACGATCCTTATTTTAGAACCAAAGGTGCACCTGTAATAATAAAAGACAATGCTTTTATTTTTTCGAATGTGCTTATTATGCCGGGAGTGACCATTGGTGAGGGAGCAGTAGTGTTGTCTGGTAGCGTTGTGACAAAGGATGTTGAGTCTCGGACAATAGTGGGTGGCAATCCAGCAAGATTGATAAGGCGGCGTAGTTGTGATATAAATTATAAGTTAGCATATAAATATTGGTTTGCATTATAAAGGTATGAATATACTTTTTTTATTGAAAAGATATGAGGTCGGTGGCGTTGAGATAGTGACTTCTACTCTTGCAAGTTGTTTTATTCGACATGGGCACCATGTGGTGTTGGTTTCATTTCATGATCCGAATGTTATGGCTTTGACACGTGTAGATGAGAATGTCAAGATATATGCTTTGGGAAAGTATGAATATTCGACCAAGAATGTTGTGGCACTTCGTAAGATCCTGATAGACCACAATATAGACATTGTTATCAATCAATGGGGGTTGCCATATATACCTATTAAGACTCTCTGTAAAGCCAAGGTGGGGTTGAGTGTGAAAGTAATCTCGGTGCATCATAATCAAGTGAATACCAATGCCAGGTTGAAAGCTGTGGAACAAGCTGAAGAGCGTTGTAATAATCCTTTGATGAAAAGAGTGTTGAGACTGAAATATGCTGTATTTAAGTGGGTAACTAGCCGTTCTATGCGGTATGTTTATGCACATAGTGATGTTTATGAGGTGCTTTCCCCTAGTTTTATTGAGCTATTCAAGAAATTTACAGGAATCAAGAATCCTACAAAACTAATATCACAAACCAATCCTATTACCATTGAAAATCAACATGAAGAAAATGCACTGCAACTTTCTGATTTGAACAAGGAAAAAGAAATTATTTATGTAGGTAGATTGGATAACATACAAAAAAAAGTATATCGTGTAATAGATACATGGAGCCATCTTGAAGAGCATTATCCTGATTGGCGGTTGACAATAGTAGGAGATGGTGATGATAGGAAATCTCTGGAAGATAAGGTAAAAGAAATGGGATTGCGGCGTGTGGCGTTTGAAGGATTTCAAAATCCTTTGGAATATTACAAGCGTGCATCAATGCTATTGCTTACTTCTGATTTTGAGGGCTTTGGACTGGTTATAGTAGAGGGTATGTCATATGGTGTGGTACCATTTGTATATGGTACGTATCCTGCTATTTATGATATTGTAGAGGATGGCAAGGATGGAGTCATCCTGCCGATGAATAAGCATGGTTATGACAGTAAGGCTATGGCAGATAAGTTGGCTGTATATATGTCTGATTATGCAGAATGGAAACGAATGGCAAGGATGGCAATGGTTAAAAGCCGGAAGTTTACGCTCGAAAATATCTATCAGCAATGGTATAATGAGTTTATGAAACTTAATATGGAGTAATTTGCTTCCTATTATATTTGTGTATGGTCAAATTATATATAATATTTTATGCCCTCAAAACAGCTTGACATAGTGAATTTCCTTCGTGGATTTTCTATTACAACTATCGTGATAATGCACCTGTTACAGGGATTTGAATTATCCGACTTCATGATGAAAGCAACATCTTTTGGTGGTGCAGGCGTACATGTATTCATTCTTTGTTCCGGGTTTGGGCTGTATTTGTCATATCTTCATAAACCGTCGGGATATAAAGAATTCTTGAAGCGTAGGTTCGGACGTATTTATTGGCCAATGGCTATTATTTGTATTCTCACCGCATTTTGGATGACATTCCAAGGCAAGGATGTTATGATGCCATTGCTTGGTAATCTGTTACTATTTAAGATGTTTGTGCCTGAGCTTGAGAATTCTATGGGTTGCCAAATGTGGTTTGTATCCACAATCATTCAGTTTTATATGGCATGGCCGTTGATAATCAGGCTGGTACGAATTCGGGGGGTATTATAAGGCTCTTGTTATCAGCTTGTTATGGTCTTCTCTTGTTGGGGTTATGGGTTATGTTGACGAGCGGGTTTGGAATAGTTTCTTCTTACAATATTTGTGGGAGTTTTGTCTCGGCATGAAGTTGGCGGAAGTGTATGTCAATCGCGGTGCGGATTTAAGTATTCCTAAATACAAGTATTTGTTGCTTGCATGTATTGTGGGAATGGCTGTAACCGGTGTCATGGGGTGGATGGGATTTCCGTGGAAATTATACAATGACATTCCGTCATTGTTCGGCTATTGCTCATTTGCGCTGATAATATATAAAATAGGTATAAATTGGCTCAACAGTTTTTTGTGTTATACAAACAGGCTCTCATACGAATGGTATTTGGTGCATATCCTTGTTTTTCAGATAGTCATGTTTTTATTAAAGAGCATGATCCCTACCATAATTTTAATCATCATCTGCCTTACGATGTCATATTTTGTGGCGATGGGGTATGCCCGACTATGGAATAAGAAAAAATAAAAAATGGAACGAATTAAGATTCTTAATGCTGAGATACAGAACATAACCTCTTCCGAACTGCTTATGTCGTTAGAGCGCGGTGTACTTATAACACCGAATGTAGATCAATTGATAAAATTACAGAACGACAGAGCCTTTTACGATATAATCAAAAAAGCCGATTGGGTGGTTTGTGACAGCAAAATACTCTATCTCTTCTCCAAGATGTTGAAGCGTCCGTTGAGAGAGGCAATTCCTGGCAGCGGTTTCTTTCCTGATTTCTACATGTATCATAAGGATGATGAGAATTGCCGGATATTTCTGCTCGGGGCAATGGACGGTGTTGCCGTGAAGGCGATGGAGAATATAAATCGTAAGGCAGGCAGGGAGATTGTCGTAGGAGCATATTCTCCTACATACGGTTTCGAGAAGAAACAGGAAGAGAATGAAGCTATCCATAAGATGATAAATGATAGCGGAGCCAACGTCGTGTTGGTAGGTGTAGGATGTCCCAAGCAGGAGAAGTGGATATTCGGCCATAAGGACAATATGCCGAATGTCGACATTTGGATGGCTCTTGGCGCTACAATTGATTTTGAGGCAGGTAATGTTAAACGTGCTCCCATGATATTTCAGAAATTGGCTATGGAGTGGTTTTATCGTTTTCTTATGGAACCGAAAAGGATGTTCCGGCGTTATTTTGTTGACGATGTAAGGTTCTTTTGGTATTTCGGTAAGCAGTTACTCGGACTTTATAAAAATCCGTTTGAGGAAACTGTATAAAAGATTTAAGATTAGCAGGGGGATACTGACAAGTAATGTGAGTATCCATACAATGGCATTGATTGAAAGAAGTAAATATCCTTTGAGACGGTTCATGATGGCAAAGGTACATTTTTTTTAATGAAAGACACGAAAAACAACTGTTTTACTTTGTGATATTGAAGTGACAGCGCCATTTCTGGTAAAGGTAATAAAGATAGTTCCGTATCATTGATATTGTCGGATATCAATTTATTTTGTCGGTATCATTACGTATGGATATACAATGTGGTGTGGTAAAAATCATGATATATAGTACGTCTGATGCCAAAAACATCCGATCGGTGAAGTATGCCGGACAGTCGTTTCTTTGATTTTTTACAATTGGCGGTGGGTCAAACCGACATCTTCACGTACTCCCTCATAGAGGAAGATTGGCAAAATCTGTTTGATCTGTGTAGAAAGCATGCTTTAATCGGTATAGGCTTTTGTGCCGTTGAGAGACTGCATGGCCTCGGGGTTGAGTGTCCTTATGCGTTAAAGATACGGTGGATGTCGCTTGTGATACAGATCGAGCGAAAGAACGGATACATGAATGCCGCTTGCGGGAAAGTATCTGCGAGATTTGTCAGGGACGGTTTTGATTGCTGTGTGCTGAAAGGTCAGGGTAATCTGTTGAATTATCCTAAGTGTTTGGCATGCAGGAGGCAGGCCGGTGATATTGATTTATGGGTAATGCCACATTGCGGTCGTAATAGCGTAAAACCGGTAATATCCTATGTCCGTAAGTGTTCGAATCAATACCAAAGGGCGGTCTGGCATCATATAGACATGGCTTTTCCGGATATGGATATTGATTTGGAGATACATTATCGGCCGGGTTATCTCAGGTCTTTTATCCGTGACATGCGTATGCGGCGTTGGTTCCGTAAGAGATCGGATGAGTGTATGGGTAATAATACATCGTTGGGATTTGCCGTTCCTACTTCTTCTGTGAATGTTGTGTATCAAATGTCACATATCTTCTCCCATGTTTTTGAAGAGGGAGTAGGCCTGCGGCAACTCATGGACTATTACTTCGTCTTGCTGTCATGGGATAATGCGCGCAAGGAGAAATGTATTATGCTTCATGGTGACGGTGATGAGAACACAGACTGCCACATTCTCCCGGCAGATGAAATAATGCGTGTTGTAAGCAGCCTCGGCATGGCCAAATTCGCCGCTGCGGTGATGTATGTATTGCAACAAGTGTTTGCCATGCCCGACGACCGGCTCTTATGTGCTCCCGATGAGAAGAGGGGCAAGCATTTGCTTGACGAAATAATGCTTGCCGGCAATTTCGGACAATACGACCGTCGTGATGAGAAAATGAGATATGGCGGAACTGTCTCGCACGGAATGTGGAAGTTGAAACGGGTAATGCGGTTGTTGAAATACTATCCTGAAGAAGCTTTGTGTGAGCCGTTTTTCCGTGTGTGGCATTTGGGCTGGCGGTGTTTCCATTGACGGTATCGGCGCTTTCGCCGGCGGTATATAAAAGAATTTTGTAGATATATCCGGTCGTCGGCTTTTGATGACAAATGGGCGGCATGTAGCCTTTGTCTTAAGTCATATATAATTTCCCAAATACGATTGGTATGGCGGTTCCTGTTCGTCTGCACGACTATCAGAAAGATATTAAGTCGCGTCTTTTTGAGGCGTGGCGTGCTCATCGCAGCGTGATGATTCAGATGCCGACAGGCACGGGCAAGACGCATGTGCTGGCTGCCGTTGTGCGTGATTTTATCACAGCCGGTAATGGTACGGTATGGATTATAGCCCATCGCCGCGAGTTGGTGGCGCAAGCCGAGGAGACCATTGCGCGCTATGGGATAGATAAGACCGACGGCCGTGTGAGGGTGTTGGCAATCCAGTGGCTATCACGGCATTGGGATGATGAGATTTCACGGCCGTCGCTGGTGGTCATTGACGAGGCGCATCATGCGCGGGCGAAAACCTATCGTGTGCTTTGGGACAGATGCCCCGGAGCTAAGTTCCTCGGTCTTACGGCCACTCCATGCCGCATGGGCCGCGACGGGTTTACCGACCTGTTCGATACCTTAATCACGTCGTGGGGCATCGCCGGGTTTATAGGGAAAGGCTTCCTGTCTTCTTTCGATTACATATCCATACGTCAGGACAGTAGCGAACAGCTGTTGATTGACAGTCTGGAGAAACGCGGTGCCGACGGTGATTACCAGATAAAGGAGATGAACGATGTTCTCAACAGGCGTCCGAGTATAGAACGGCTTTATGCAAGCATACGGAAATTCGCCGCCAATAAGAAAGGCATAGTCTATGCCATAAGCATCGGCCATGCAAGGGCGATAGCCGAGTATTACGGCATGCAAGGGATGAATGCCGTGGCTATTGACAGTAAGACACCGATGGCCGTGCGTAAGCGGTTGGTTGAGGCTTTCAAGGCTGGTGAGATACAGGTCCTTGTGAATGTCGATGTGTTCAGCGAGGGATTCGACTGTCCTGATGTCGAGTTCGTTCAGATGGCTCGTCCCACGCTGTCTTTGTCCAAATATTTGCAGCAGGCGGGGCGTGGACTGCGGAAGTCGGAAGGCAAGAGCGCTTGCATTCTTATAGACAATGTCGGCCTTTACCGTGTGTTCGGTCTTCCTACCGTGTCGTGGGATTGGGAGTCGATGTTCCGCGGATATGAGACCGGCAGGGGGTACCGTGCAGGCCGTATTCAGGGCGAGGCGCGTTCTGTCGCTTCTTCATCGGAAATCACTGTGCGTGACAGCGATATGGAGGTGGTTGTGTCTCACGATAATCTCCTTTCCGCTCTTTCGGAGCAGAAAATATCGCAACCTCAACCTATGCACGCTTCGGTTAAAACCGAATTAAAGGCATGGCAGGATGTGGGCACCGGTCTTTGGGGGCTTAGGCGGGGGCGCCGACATATTACCGGGGCACAGTATATCACGGTGTTCGATATTCGTAATGATATGGCGGCTGTCAGGTTTGCGGATAACAGTTGCGGATTGATAGACGACAGCGGCGGGACAATCTGGAAGAGGAGACATTGTAAAGCGATGAAATTCGGCAGAAATCATTTTCTTACCGTTACATCCTCTACCGGACATGCTTCTTATCTGGATCTGCACAGTTTGCGGACGTATGACTGTAAGCCTGAGATTAAGCGCTTTGGAGATATCGAATTGTTGAAGTCCGGCAACGTTTATTACAGCCGGACAAGGGTGGTATATACAAACAACAGTAATATGACCGCGGATTGCATCTTCAATTGTAAGTCTTATATCGTGATTTTCGATTATCATGCCCATGCTCCTTTCTTCGGAGAAGCAACGGACATGCGTGACAGTACATCCGGATATGTCTGCATTCTCCGTGATGATTACGATAGTTTCTATCATATTTATAAACGACTTGCTGACAGAAGCCTCATAGTATATGATGGCGACAAGCGGTTTTACCATGTCGCGGAGGGATGTGGGAAAAGGTATATAGGCAGTCGCTCTACGGATTCCGATGCGTCCGATGTCGAAAATGAGATAGACCTGCTGGACCGGGACGCTTCGAGGCAATACTTGGTGTCTCAGGCGGAGGCGGAGCGGAAGAGGCAGTTGATGCTTGATGATTTCAGGAACGCCATGCCGTTCAAGGCCGGGCGGAAATGGGGACTGAAAAAAGGAGACCGCGTCACCATACCGCCGATATACAGAAACGTGATGCCTCCGGTCGGCAAATATTGTGCCGTTGAGAAAAATTACAGCCAGTGGGGAGTGTTTGCCGTTGACGGTACGGTGTTGGTGGAGCCTCTGTATCCTAATGTGGAGATTGGCGAGCACGGTGTGGTTACGGTCACAAAGGTTACCGGAAACAAGGAATACATGAAGTTGCCGTGACGTATTGCCGACAGCGTCGCACGGTCTCCTGTGCGGCTCGCAGTCAGAATAGCCGGTATGCAGGAACTTCTTTTTTAGATAAAAAAACGGGACATGTATGTTGAATCAACTGCATGTCCCGTTTTTTTGTATAGGCATTTGTGTCTTGTATATAGTTTAAAGGCTTTCGGGCGGTTTGTGTGTTTGTTATTTTCATATCAATATCCACTTAAACCGCGGCATCCTTCGCTATTTTTTCGTAAATGCGGCTAATAATCGTAAAAAAATATCCGATGAATATACATAAATAAGTAACTTTGTCTGCCGTAGGTAAAAAACGGAAAATAACTATAAACCGAATATAAAATAAATTACGATTATGACAGTAGGAGACAGAATTCCCGATGTTCTCGGCACAGACCAGAACGGTAATGAGATAAAGAGCGGCGACTATCGCGGTCGCAAACTGGTGCTTTACAGCTATCCGCGCGCCAATACTTCAGGATGCACGGCTGAGGCCTGTTCGTTGCAGGACCACAAGTCGGAACTTGAGGCGGCCGGCTACGCTGTTGTCGGAGTGAGCAAAGACAAGCAGGCGGCGCAGAAAAAGTTTGCCGACGCACATGGCCTCGACTTCCCGTTGATTGCCGATACAGAGACCACGTTGCAGCAGGCTCTCGGCTGCTGGGGCGAGAAGGTGGCCTGCGGGCGCCGTACCATAGGTACGCTCCGCACCACATATCTGGTTAACGAGGATGGTGTTATCGAAAAGATATTCGCTCCAAAAGAGATAAAGACCAAGATACATGCCGAGCAGATACTCGACTATATCAACGGTAAGTAAGGCTCATGCCGGGTGGCCGTGACGTAATGGTATTTAAAAGTGCGTGCTGTGTGGTATCGTAAAGCTAGTATCGGGGATACAGGCGGCTTGTAGACAACATTAAAATAAGGATAACGGGATGACACAAGTATGGATAAGTGCCGCCGGACTGTGCGGTGCGTCGATTTTCGGAGCCGTATTGGGCTTCTTGTTCAAGGAGCTGCCCCGCAGATGGAACGACACCGTGCTGGGCTATTGCGCAGGCGTGATGCTTGCCGCCTCCACGCTCGGGCTGATAGTGCCGGCGTTCGATATGTGCGGTGCGGGCAGTTGCTGGGTGGTGGTTGCCGGTGTCATGGGCGGGGCGTTGTTTCTCAACGTGCTCGACCTCGTCACCCCTCACATGCACCATATCACGGGGCTTTCGCCCGAGGAGCATACCAGCAACAAGCGGCTTAAAAACATATTGCTATTCGTAATGGCCATCGCCATACACAAGCTGCCCGAGGGAATAGCGGCGGGAGTGAGTCTCAGCGACATGTCAGACGGCACGTCGTGGACCGTGTCGTTCGGAATTGCCTTACAGAACGTGCCCGAGGGCATGGTCATCATAGCCCCGTTGCTCGTGGCCGGCGTTACCCGGTGGCGCACTTTCGCCATATCCGTTGCCATCGGTCTGCTCGAAGTGGCGGGTGTGTGGCTCGGGTTTGCTCTCGGTAGCGTGTCTGAGGTTTTTCTGCCGGTCATGCTCGGTTTTGCGGGTGGTGCCATGCTGTATGTCACTTCCGACGAGATGATACCGGAGGTACACGCCAACGGTTGCCAGAAGCAGGCCACATACGCTTTGCTTCTCGGTTTCATGACTATGATTGTGCTTGAAAAGATTTTCGATTTATAATCTCTTTAACGTTATGGTGACAGTTTTTTCCGGGCGGTATGCTCCCGGGAATTTTTTAATAAAAGACAGATGAAAACAAAGATAGGACAGGCCGTGGAGCGAAAGGCTTCCGGAAAGTACAATTGTGCGCAGGCTGTGGCCTGCACTTATTGTGGGGAGGCCGGCATGGATGAGGTTGTCATGCGGGATGTCACAAACGCTTTCGGCGTGGGTATGGGCAATATGGAAGGCACTTGCGGCGCTATTGTGGGTGCGGGTGTGGTTCTGGGGTTGAGATATGGCGATCGTGCGAAGTCGATGAAAGCCATGAAGCGGATCATGAACAGGTTTCAGCACCGTAACGGCTCTACCGTCTGCAAGATGTTGAAAGGAACGGAAAACAAGTGCGTGCTCCGTGAATGCAATGACTGCGTGGCTGATGCCGCTGAGTTTTTGGAGGAGGCTCTCGAAGCGAGTGAACGGCCGCAGGCCTGATGCCGGTGTGATAGACGGATCCGATGCCTTTATGGCTGTATGCCACCATGATGTCGGCCGGTGTCAGAAAGGTATGGAATAACCTATGCCTGCGTCAATACGTTTTTCCGTTTCGCATCCCGATAAGTGCCTCAGGCCGTATTCGGCCTTTATAGTCAGGTTGCTTATCGGCGATATGTTTATTCCGAATGTCCATTTTGCCATATCCGGTTCGGCGGTGTGGGCAGTCCTGTCGTGGCGCACAAACGGTATTGCCGATATCCGTTCCGCTGTCAGCCGGCTGCCGATGTCGTAACCTATTTCCGCTCCAAACGAGCGTCCGCCGTCAGCACTGCGGTATATCAGCGATCCGTCGGCCGTGATGCCGTTCTTTTCGTAGTCGGCAGACAGGGCGCAATAGAATGTCGCGCCGCTCTGCTGGTCGAAACAGTCGGCAAAGGCGTGTATCATGCCGTGGTGCGGTTTTCCCGCAAATCCTCCGATGCCTATGCGCAAACCGTCGGCCGGCCGTAAGTCAGCCGTGACGGCCGAACCTAACATTGTGGTGTTGCTCAACGTGAAGTCGGAGTATGCCAGCAGGGCCACCGACCATGACACGTTCTTATACTGTCCGTGTAGAGCCGCTCCTGCCTCATGCCATGTCATGGGCATTATCCTTGATTCGCTTTCCGGATCGTATATGGTCAGCGCCGGACCGCCGGCGTTCGTTATTCCTATTGGAATGTCCACTATTCCGAACTTGATGTTCAGCGCGTCGCTCCATCTCTTATTGACATACAGTTTGTTGGACGAGAAATTGTCTTTCAGGTCGTTGCACCATTCTCCGTCTTCATGGATGCGCTCGTATTCCAGCTCAACCTCAATGCTCCACCCGCGGCCAAACTCAGCCGTGGCCGCACCCACGATGTGCGGAAAGTCCCATATCGTGCGTTCGTTTCCGTAGTATCTGTGGCCGTGGTTCACCTCGGTATATATTTCTCCCGATAACCTTTTGCTGTCTGTGATGTCTTGTCCGGTCGCTGTTGTCGCGACGGCCATGTTCATGACGCAACTTGCAATGATGGATGCTATTCTTTTCATCTGTAACTGCCGAAATCTTGTTTGGGCATGCAAAGATAGTAAATTTATTTCTATTTCCATTTTATCCGGGTTCGTAGTCTGTCTGTCCAAGGGTATATGACAGTTTGCGGATGTATTTGATTTTGTAAATAAAACATCGGACATGTTTGTGCGCGGCAGGATGGTCGGTCGTGTGATTGTTTCCGGTCTTGCGGTGGTGAGAACTTTGAATTATGATACGTTTCGGGCCGGTTGGTTGTCTTTTATGCGTTTGTTCGTTCGCCTTGTCACAACGGGATACCCGTTGGGTTCCATTTAGCCGCTAAACGGAATGCGTTTAGCGGCTAAATGCAATGCGTTTAGTACCCCGTCGCATTGTAACGGGTAGCCTAATGTAGACGCAAAAAGGCTTCCGATTTTGGTTTCGGAAGCCTTTTTGCGAGTTCGTGGTATCAGGATGCGCCGGCTGTTTATGCAAACATCATGTACGGATGATTTGCAGTGCGTATGTCGTCACCGCTATTGGGTATGTGTAATGCCGGGAAATACTATACATGCCATATGGTGAAGTCTTGTTTTTTCGATGTGAATTTGATGATGGTTGCGGCATGTTGAATTTTTGAATATCAAAAAGTAATGTTTCTGGATGTCTTTTTTTCTTGTGCCGTGAGTGGCTTGTTGTATGGGGATTGTATGTCGTTTTGTAAAATATTATCATGGTGTTTATGCTCTGGTATGGTTTTGTCTTTCACAAAGTTATGTTTTAAACCGCCATGTCGCAAGCGTTACCGCGATACACTTTACTATATATCAGTCGATATTTACGGCATATAAACTCTTTTTAGTACCGGCGTTTGTGTTCTTTTGTATGCACATTAAATCAGGAAATGCGCAATTTTAATGCTTTTTTCTTTGTCATGAGCGAGAAAAAGATTACTTTTGCATATATTACTATGGTGTGCCCCGCCGCCCTGTGGTGACGGGGCACATTCTGACTGACTAACAATACAATATAATTTTTATGAGTTTGAAAATCGTAGTACTTGCAAAGCAAGTTCCTGACACACGAAATGTGGGCAAGGATGCGATGACAGCCGAAGGCACGGTCAATCGCGCTGCGCTGCCCGCAATCTTTAACCCCGAAGATCTGAACGCTCTCGAACAGGCGCTGCGCCTCAAAGAGCAAAATCCCGGCTCTACGGTCGGCATACTGACGATGGGCCCGCCCCGCGCGGCCGAAATCATACGGCAGGGTCTTTATCGAGGCGCCGACACCGGATGGCTGCTTACCGACCGCCTGTTTGCCGGAGCGGATACGCTGGCCACATCGTATGCGCTGGCTACGGCGATAAAGAAAATCGGTGATGTGGACGTGGTTATCGGAGGCCGTCAGGCCATCGACGGAGACACGGCCCAGGTGGGTCCCCAGGTGGCCCAAAAGCTCGGTCTCAACCAGGTGACATACGCCGAGGAGATATTGAAATGCGAAGACGGCAAGCTGACTATCCGCCGGCAGATAGACGGAGGAGTGGAGACAGTGGAGACACCGATGCCCGTAGTGGTGACGGTGAACGGAAGCGCGGCTCCATGCCGCCCGTGCAACGCCAAGCTTGTGATGAAATTCAAGCGCGCCACGGCTCCGATGGAACGTACCGACGACATGCCTTACAAGGAACTGTATGCCGAGCGTCCGTATCTGACGCTCAACCAGTGGTCGGTGGCCGATGTGGACGGCGACCCGCAGCAGTGCGGACTGAGCGGTTCGCCCACTAAGGTGAAGGCCGTGAAGAACATCGTGTTCCAGGCCAAGGAGTGCAAGACCCTCACGGGAGGCGACGCAGACATCGAGTGCATGATAAAAGAACTGCTCGACGAGAAGATTATCGGATAATTACGAATAATGACAGACTAAATTATGAATAATGTTTTTGTTTATATAGAAATAGAAGGCATGGAGGTGCAGGAAGTCTCTCAGGAGCTGCTCACCAAAGGCCGCAAGCTGGCTGACGAACTGGGTGTGGAGCTGCATGCCGTCGTTGCCGGAACAGGAATCAAGGGAGCTGTTGAGGAACAGATACTGCCGTATGGCGTGGACAAACTCTTTGTCTTCGACGCCGAGGGGCTGTTCCCGTACACATCCGCCCCGCATACGGATATTCTCGTAAACCTTTTCAAGGAGGAGAACCCGCAAATATGCCTCATGGGCGCCACGGTGATAGGCCGTGATCTCGGGCCACGCGTGTCGTCGTCGCTTACCAGCGGACTGACGGCCGACTGCACTGAGCTTGAAATAGGCTCGTATGAAGACAAGAAGAGCGGCAGGACATTCGAGAACCTGCTCTATCAGATACGTCCGGCGTTCGGTGGAAATATCGTCGCTACCATCGTGAATCCCGAGCACCGTCCGCAGATGGCAACGGTGCGCAGCGGCGTGATGCAGAAAGCCGTATATGAGGGCGACTGCCGCAAGGAGGTTGTATATCCCGAGGTCGGCAAGTATGTATCGCCGGAAGCTTTCGTCGTGAAAGTTCTCGACCGCCACGTGGAGGCGGCGAAGCACAATCTCAAAGGTGCTCCCATCGTGGTGGCCGGCGGTTATGGCGTTGGCAGCAAGGAAGGGTTCGACCTTCTCTTCAAGCTTGCCAAGGAACTGCATGGTGAGGTAGGCGCGAGCCGCGCCGCGGTGGATGCCGGTTGGGCGGATCATGACCGCCAGATAGGGCAGACCGGTGTCACCGTTCACCCGAAAGTGTACATCGCCTGCGGTATCAGCGGACAGATACAGCATATCGCCGGCATGCAGGACTCTGGCATCATCATCTCTGTGAACAGCGATCCGGAGGCACCAATCAACAAGATCGCCGACTATGTGATCACCGGTACGGTGGAAGAGGTGGTGCCGAAGCTGATAAAGTATTACAAGGCGAATAACAAGTGATTGTAGAACAGGAGTTGAGAATAAGAAACTTAGGAAGTTAAAGAAGTTAGGGGAAGTCAAGGAAGTTAAAGGACAATACCTCATGACATATAGCTTTGAGAATATTATAGCCTGGCAGAAAGCACATGCGTTTGTGTTGTCGGTATACAGAGTGACCCGTCATTTCCCGGAAGACGAGAAGTACGGACTGATATCACAGTTTCGCAGAGCGGCCGTTTCGATAGAAGCGAATATCGCTGAAGGCTATAAGCGATTGGGAAAAGTTGATAAATTGAGGTTCTTCAATATCTCACAGGGCAGTCTTGAAGAGTGCAGATCATATAATCTTCTTTCAAGAGACCTTGGACTTTTGCGTCCGGGAGAGTTCGAATTGCTGCACAGCAGCATAGAGGAAACAAGTAAATTCCTTAACTCATATTGCAGGGCGATAGTCAATGACAACGCCATGAGGGATGAAAAGAGTAAGTAAAGGTATTGTCCTTTAACTTCCTTAACTTCCCGTAACTTCTTTAACTTCCGTAAAAAATAAAGAATAAAATGGCAAATTATTATAGCGATCATCCGGAACTTGAGTTCCATCTTCATCATCCTTTGATGAAGCGTATAGTTGAATTGAAAGAGCGCGGCTATGCGGATAAAGATAAATTTGAAGACGCGCCGGTCGACTATGAGGATGCGATAGAGAACTACAAGCGCATTCTCGATATAACCGGTGATGTGGCGGCGAACATCCTCGAGCCTAATTCGGAGAGTGTGGACCTTGAAGGTCCTCATCTGGAAAACGGCCGTATGATTTACGCCTCGAAGACAGTTGAGAACATGGATGCCACCCGCAAGGCCGGGCTATGGGGCATAAGCATGCCCCGCAGGTATGGCGGACTGAACCTGCCGAACACCACATTCTCGATGCTCAGCGAGGTGATAGCCGCCGCTGACGCCGGTTTCCAGAATATATGGAGCCTCCAGTCATGCATAGACACGCTCTATGAGTTCGGCAGCGAAGAGCAGCGAGAAAAATACATACCCCGTATATGTGCGGGCGAGACCATGAGCATGGACCTCACCGAGCCTGATGCCGGTTCGGATTTGCAGCGTGTGATGCTCAAAGCCACATACTCGGAGAAAGACGGTTGCTGGCTTCTCAACGGAGTGAAGCGCTTTATAACAAACGGTGACAGCGACATACACCTTGTGCTGGCACGTTCCGAAGAGGGCACACACGACGGCCGCGGACTGTCGATGTTTATCTACGACAAGCGTCAGGGCGGTGTGGACGTGCGCCACATAGAGCACAAACTCGGCATACACGGCTCGCCGACATGTGAGCTTACGTACAAGAACGCCAAGGCGGAACTTTGCGGAAGTACCCGTATGGGACTTATAAAGTATGTCATGGCTCTTATGAACGGCGCCCGTCTGGGCATCGCCGCACAGAGTGTGGGTGTGGAGCAGGAAGCGTACAACGAGGCTCTGGCATACGCCAAGGACCGTGCCCAGTTCGGACAGAAGATCATCGACTTCCCGGCGGTATACGATATGCTCAGCCGCATGAAGGCCAAACTCGACGCGGGACGCTCGCTTCTCTATCAGACAGCACGCTATGTAGATATCTACAAGGCTCTCGAAGATATTGCCCGCGACCGTAAGCTCACTCCCGAGGAGCGTGCGGAGCTGAAGAAATACACGCGTCTGGCAGATGCCTTTACGCCGCTTGCAAAGGGTATGAACTCCGAATATGCCAACCAGAACGCATACGACGCAATCTCGGTGCATGGCGGTTCGGGCTTCATCATGGAGTACAAGTGCCAGCGTCTGTTCCGCGATGCCCGCATATTCTCTATATATGAGGGTACGACGCAGCTCCAGGTGGTGGCAGCTATCCGCTATATAACCAACGGTACGTGCCTTGCTATCATTAAGGAAATGCTCGAAAATGCCGTGGCTCCCGAGTTGCAGGCTCTCAAAGAGCGTGTCGTTCCGATGGTTGCGAAGCTCGAGGGGGCCATCGAGACCGTCAAGGCGGCCGACAACCAGTGTGTGCTCGACTTCCTTGCACGCCGTCTGTATGAGATGACGGCCGACATAATAATGTCTCTTCTCATACTCGATGACGCCACACGCGCTCCCGAACTCTTCACAAAGAGTGCCAACGTGTACGTGCGTCATGCCGAGGCCGAGGTCGAGGGACACTTCGGTTTCATTAAGAACTTCCGTCCGGAAGACATCGAGTACTACATCGCACAGCAGAAAGCGGCAGAGGAATAAGCCGCTGTTCGAGATACGACAAAAAAGAGGCAGACGCTCGTCAGCGAGCGTCTGCCTCTTTTTTGTCCCATTTTCTTGACGGTTATATCGTATTCGGCATTTCCTTGCGTTGCATTCGGGTATTGTCACTCCTCTCTGCCGATGTACTGCTGATATATTTTCAGGCCGAAATCAGGCGTTATGGCATATATGTATTCGAAAATGTCGTCACGGTTATGCTCGTAGTTCAGCCACTCCTTGTCGCTCAGGAAGAAATAGAACTCCACGGGAAGTCCCAACGATGCCGGCTCAAGCTGGTGCACCATTATGGTCATCGAGCTGTTGACCTCAGGATGTCCGGCAAGGTATCGTTCGGCATATCGGCGGAAAAGGGTCAGGTTCACGGTGTCGGGCGTAATCTCTCCGGCGTTGAAATAGCCTTTCTCCACAAGCCTGTCGCACAGTTCACGACCGGCCGGGTGTATGTGGTTGAAGTCGTAATATATCTTGCGGGCAACCCTGCGGCCGTCGCTGTTCTGCATGCCAATCCAGTTTTTGAACGAGTCGTCGACGAGGGTTTGCGGTGTCACGGTAACTATCGTGTTGTCGAAATTGCGCACCTTCACCGTTGTCAGCGTGATGTCTTCCACCGTACCGTCCGCTCCCGCCTTGGGCACCGTTATCCAGTCGCCTTTACGCATCATATTGTTGCTCGTAAGGCGGATGCCCGCCACGAGTCCTGATATTGTGTCTTTGAATACCAGCATCATGATTGCCGATGTGGCACCGAGTCCGGCAAACAGCTTTGTCGGGCTTTTGTCTATTATTATCGCCACCACGGCGATTACGGCAATGAATATCATTACGATTTTCAGTACGCCGCAAAACGAGTGGAAATACTGTTGGGTCGACGAGTTGATGTTGTTGCCCAACAGTTTCAATGAGTTGATGAACACTATCGCCAGGTTTACTGACATGACCGTGATATATACCGCCGTGGCTCGTTCGAGTATTTCATGCACGGTATCGAAGCGAGTGAAAATCATCGGGAGCAGGATCCATACCACTACTGCAGGCACGATGCGGCTTGCCGCTTTCAGTATGTCATCGCCAAGGAGAATGTCGTCCCATGTGACTTTGGTCCGTGCGGTGATATTCCGTACGATGGGAGTGACAATTTTCCTGAACAGTATTCCGGCTACGGATGCCAGTACCACGGCGACCAGTACGAGCAGGATGAAGCGTGCCACGGTGACCGACATGCCCGTAAGGCCGCACATCTGGATGATTTTGTCAACGTAATATTCGATTTTTATCATTGCATTTGATTTTTTATTGTTTTATGTTTTGATTTACTCTTTGGTGTCTTGCCGGATCGGATGTGTTGTTTATGAATGTCAAGGTCGGCACAACGAGATACACACCTTGTCTTGAAATGTCTTTCCGTTGTTGCCGTGCATCACTCCCTGGTTTATTATCGCGAAACAAAGCATGTGTCCGTTGGCTGCTGTGCAGTATCCCGCTAGCGAACGGATACCTGTCAGTGTTCCCGTCTTTGCGTGTACGTTGCCGTCGGCAGCGCTGCCTCTCATGCGGTTTCTCAGTGTGCCGTCTTCTCCGGCTACGGGCATGGAGTGGTATAGGTGGTTGAATATCTCGGCGTTCTTGTAGGCATATCGCAGCAGAGCCACTTCAAGCTCGGCCGATACATAGTTGTAGAGTGAGAGTCCGCTGCCGTCGGCAATCTTGTATACGGATGGCGTCAGGCCGCTTTTTCTTATCACATTGCGTATCGCCGTGCGTGCATGAGTTGCCTTTGCGGGCCTGCTTCCGCAGGCTGCCGCAATCTGGTAGAACATAGATTCGGCAAAAAGATTATCGCTGTCTTTCATCATACGCATCAGTATCTGGTCGATGGTGTGGAAGCGTGTGCAGACGGCGAAAGCCCCATCGGGCAACTTACCCTCGGTGTTGAAAGCCTCAACCGTCACTCCGGCTTCTCTAAGTTCCTCGATAAAGCGTTCGGTGAATATGTCTTTTCTCGATATCAGGAGCGGTGACAGGGTGGGGTTCTTGTCGTCCCAGCACCATCCTTCACCCAACCTGTCGCTGTCTTTCATGCTTTTATCTGCCACTATGCGGCCCCTGATGGTGTCTACGCTCATTTGCCTGATGCTCTCGACAAAGGCTTTCATGTCGTCGCTGTTGAACAGCGGGTCGAAACCTCCCACGCAGTATATGTCACCGGTAAGCGTGTTGTTGTTTATCTTGCCTGTATAGTAGAGTGAAGTGCGAAACTGATAAGATCCGCCGAGCCTGTCGAGAGCAGCCACTGCCGTTACCACCTTCATGGTGGATGCCGGACGCAACATCTGTTTCTCGTTGTGGCGGTAGATTATGCTGTCGGCCGTGAGGTCGTAGACCATCAGCCCCACTTGTGAGGTCTCGAACATGCTGCCTTCGAGCAACCTGTCTATCTCTGTCTGTGCACCCGTAGGCCACGGCAGTTCCGGAACAGCCGTGGCGATAGAGTCTGTTTCCGTGCCGTATGCCGCGGCTTCCGTTTCGTTGTCTCTTTCCCTTTCGTCTGGTTCCGTTTCAGTCTGCGACCAGGCATGTATAGACAGAAAGGAGATGATGATAAAAATATAAAACCTGTTCATTGAACTTACAAATAGACGCACAAAATTACTTTATTTCGCCGAGAATTCCAAGTGTTTACGGTTTGTTTTGCCTGTTTTTGCATAACGATGACCTGAGTGTGCCGGCATATATGGTGTTCTTCGGTCGCATATTGTGTATAATCCGGATGATGACAGAGACAGTGAGAAAGAAATGAAGGTGTTTTTAAGTGGTCCGCCATGAGTGCTTCGGCTTTCGTATTGCGGTAATATCTTTGCCGTGTTGTGCCGTCGGAGCTATCGGCAGGTAATGCGGCCGTTGCATGCCGATAATGTATTTTGCCCGGTGTCCGTATTGTGCATGGTACCATGATTAAGTGTCTGTAAAATCAAATTTTCGTCTGCTTGCTTGTTCATTGTAAATAAAAATAGTTACTTTTGCATCGTAATTAAAACAACGTTTTTATGGTTTTTAAATACGATTTTCTTGTGATCGGCTCGGGGGTGGCCGGTATGAGTTACGCCCTGAAAGTAGCGAGAGCGCATAAAGGCAGGGTCTGTGTCATCTGTAAGACATCGCTCGACGAGGCAAACACCTCGTTTGCTCAGGGCGGAGTGGCTTCGGTTACAAACCTTGCGACAGACAATTTCGAGAAACATATAGAAGATACGATGATAGCCGGCGACTATATCAGCGACCGGAAGGCTGTAGAGCAGGTTGTGCGCAACGCTCCTGAGCAGATAAAAGAACTCGTTGAGTGGGGCGTGAACTTCGACCGTCGTGATGACGGAGAGTTCGACCTGCACCGGGAGGGCGGACACTCGGAGTTCCGTATACTGCACCATGCCGACGATACAGGCGCAGAGATACAGCGCGGACTGATGGCCGCCGTGCGTGCCTGTCCCGATATAGACATAAAGGAAAACCACTTTGCGGTGGAGATTATCACCCAGCACCACCTCGGAGCGCGCGTCACGCGCCGCACGCCCTATATCCACTGTTACGGAGCATACGTGCTCAATCCCGACACCGAGAAGGTGGACACATACCTGAGCAAGGTCACCCTGATGTGCACGGGCGGTTGCGGAGCCGTGTATCAGGCCACCACAAACCCTGTAATTTCCACAGGCGACGGCGAGGCTATGGTATACAGGGCTAAGGGAACGGTGGCCGACATGGAGTTCGTGCAGTTTCACCCCACGGCACTTTATCACCCGGGCGAGACGCATCCCGCATTCCTCATAACTGAGGCCATGCGCGGATATGGCGGAATACTGCGTCTGCCGAACGGTGAGTCGTTCATGGAGAAATACGACGAGCGGCTGTCCCTCGCACCGCGTGACATTGTGGCGAGAGCCATTGACAAGGAAATGAAAATCCACGGGCTCGACCATGTGTGCCTCGATGTGACGCACAAGAATCCCGAGGAGACCCGCCGCCACTTTCCCAACATCTACCATAAGTGCAAGACGATGGGCATCGACATCACGCAAGACTATATCCCCGTGCGCCCGGCCGCCCACTACATGTGCGGAGGCATCAAGGTAGACCTCAACGGGCAGTCGTCCATCGAGCGGCTGTATGCCATCGGCGAGTGCGCCTGCACCGGACTGCACGGCGGAAACCGCCTGGCGAGCAACTCGCTGATAGAGGCTGTCGTATATGCGGATGCCGCAGCACGCCACTCGCTGGCCCATGTGGACGAGTACGACTTCAACGACAAGGTGCCGGAGTGGAACGACGAGGGCACGCTCACCAACGAAGAGAAGGTGCTCATCACTCAGAGCGTAAAGGAAGTGACGCAGATTATGAGCAACTACGTGGGCATAGTGCGCAGCGACCTGCGCCTGCACCGGGCGTGGGACCGTCTCGACATGCTCTACGAGGAGACCGAAAACCTGTTCAAGCGGGTGAAGGCGAGCAGGGATATATGCGAGCTTCGCAACATGATAAACGTGGCGTATCTCATCACCCGCTGGGCGATAGAGCGCAAGGAGTGCCGCGGACTGCACTACACCACCGACTACCCGCTGCATGCCTACGACAAGAACTGACCGGCCTGCGGCAGTAACCGGCGACTAAGAAAACGAAAATCCGTGCCACACGACCGAGAGTCATACGTGGCACGGATTTTCGTTGTATATAAATATAGGTGTGTTTTATTGTGCGAAAGAGAGCATCAGCGATACACCGACCGGCATGTTGTACATTGCGTCGAACATCACTATATACTGTCTGGCACAGTTTTCCATGAATTGCGCCGATGCGCCGTCGTTGTCATAACCGCCGTGGAAGTCGAGTACGGATGTTACTTTGTTGCCGTTCAGCGTGAAACCGTCTCCGTCGTTGTCGCCGTCTTCGCCGTACACGAATTCCCAGGCAAGGCGTTCCGTACGGAAAGTGAGCGTCTGGATGAGTTTGCTCACGCGGTTGCCGGCATCGCGCGTCACGTTAATTTCGGCCTTTGTGATACCGCCGAAATAGTAGACCGACGCGCCCGTGATGTCGCATTGATAGTTGAGGGTGCTTTCGTTCATGTTGCCGAACACCGGTTTGGCAGGCAGTTTGGCCACGTTGTAATATCCGGGTTCGCTGTTGCTGAGGTTCGGGTCGTATGTAAATCCGATGCGGTCTGTGGTGAAATAGAAATCCATCAGCTTTTTCATGTCCGACATTTTCTTGCCGATGACATACATTTGGGCAACGATAGTGTTGCCCTTTTTGCTCAAAGCACTTTCAATGCCCATCGGCCGGTCGGCTCTCGTGCTCCGCATTGTTTTGATCATCTTGCGTGTCTGCTTGTTTGCGGGAGCGTAGTCGGCATCGTCATCATCGCCATTTATCATGTAGTCGTACAGTGCGTCGGCAATCTCGCGGCTTCCGCATTCAAATCTTGCGTCGGCCTTTGTGCATACTCCGCCGGCCGCCTCGAACCGGCAGGCCACCGTAACGCCTGTTTCCTGGCCCGCAGACTGTTGCGGGCAGAAGTAGGATGTGCCGTTTTCCGTATCTCCCGACCAGCCTGTTTCTACCGGGTCGGGACCGTTTCCCGGGCCATATCCGCCGTTGTCTCCTTCGTTATCGTCGCTTGAACAGGCCGTGAACGACATCATTGCGCACAGCATCATCATGCCGGCAATCATCATTTTCGTTGATAAAAACTTTTTCATAAATGATTTTTTGTTTTTGTAAAGTTGGCAGGTCCTTTGTTTTTGTTTATTGTTTTTATGCGTGTTCCGAGTCTTGCCGCAAGGCGGACCCGTTGCCCCGGGGGTGACTTGAACATGATGCAAAGGTAATAAAAAAATCGTTACGCCGCATTGTATCGTTCAAAATATCGTGAAGTGTATCGCGATGATATTTGCGTTTCATCGGTTTTGGCGGTATTTTTGTTTGTCCCGAAAGCGATATAAAACGATAAAATTATGATAAATATTTACAAAAGAACCTATTGCAACAGTCGTGCCAAAGTGCCTTTACATGCTGTCCTGCGGCTATGAACGACTGCAATATTTGATAAATGCCGGTGGGGCGGCAGCGTGCGGTATTGCCGCTATATGATATGTGGTGGGCCGTGGTAGCCCGACAGGCATCCGGTTTGCCGGTAAACCGCTGCGGCGGGGTGCCCGATGTGTATTCATCGGACACCCCGCCGCTTTTTTGTTTGTACGTAAACGGCCTGAAACGGGGTGCTTGTTGCGCTGCATCCGGCAGCTCGTCACGGTACAACGGGTATCTTAATGCGCCGCATTCGGATGCCGAATGCGGCGCAACGGGTTGCCGAACGTGATGCAATGCCGCTCCGGACGCGCAAACACGGCACGGGCGTCGCTTGTCGTTCGTGTTTTTATCAAAAAACAAAGTAAAAACCATCGTCCAGCAATCGGTTTCCGCATGACTTTTTATCGCAGTCCGGACAAAGGATGGTTGATATTTTATTTACAGAACATGGGCGTTGAAGCGCATTCCGTTTGGTGCCGGCATGCCGCTTTTTGCGCCATTGTCAAATAAAGAGGTGAAGCGTTATCGTTTTTCGTCACTTATTTATTATCTTTGCATAGCTATTTACAACAACAATAATAACTACTGAAAAATGAAAAGACTGCTATCCGCCATTATCGTATTCGGAGCGTTGGCCGTGCCTGCGGCGGCTCAGAAACTGAAACCGGTTGAAGACGTAAACAAAGTGATAGACAACACCCCCGACAGCATCAACAAGGCTCTCATGGCCCGTCCCGCTCCGGGCACGACCCGGAAGGGCGGCAATCCGGTGCTATTTCTCATCGGCAACTCGACGATGCGCAACGGCACGCTGGGCAACGGCAACAACGGACAGTGGGGCTGGGGATATTTCGCCCACAGGTTTTTCGATGCCGGCAAGATAAGCGTCGAGAACCAGGCTCTCGGCGGAATGAGCACACGCACGTACTACAACAAGCTGTGGCCGGCGGTGCGCGAGGCCCTCAAACCCGGCGACTGGGTGATAATATCTATCGGGCACAACGACAACGGACCGTTCGACGAGGGCCGTGCGCGCGCCGTGATAAAGGGCACGGGACACGACTCGCTCGAAGTGACGATAAAGGAGACGGGCGAGAAAGAGACCGTCTACACATACGGCGGATACATGCGCAAGTATATAGCCGACTGCCGTGCCGCCGGGGCGCATCCTATACTGATGTCGCTAACGCCCCGCAACGCGTACGGCGAGGACGGGAAGATAGTGCGCAAGCCCCACGGGGCATGGCTCGAAGAAATCAGCCGCGAGCAGGGCGTGCCCTACGTAGACCTCAACGAAATATCGGGCGCAAAGCTCGACCGCTACGGCAAGTGGAAAGAGAGCTACCACTTCTATAAGGACAACATACACACGAGCCGCTTCGGGGCGGAGATGAACGCCCGTTCGGCCGCCGAGGGAATAGCCGCGAGCACCGACCCGGCACTGGCACCGCTGCAAGCGATGATGATAAACGTGGCTCCGGATACTGTGGCCGTGAGGCGTGAGAAAGGCAAGCCGGTGGTGTTCATCACCGGAGATTCTACAGTGAAAAACGAAGACAAGGACGAGAACGGCATGTGGGGCTGGGGATCGCAAGCCTATACAATCTTCGATGATAGGAAGATCACATGTGTTAATTGCGCCCATGCTGGCCGCTCTACCCGTACATATCTCAACGAGGGACGATGGGATCGTGTGTACAACAGTCTGCAACCGGGTGATTTTGTGCTAATACAGTTCGGACATAATGACATAGGACCAATCAACAAAGACCGTGCGCGCGGCACGATACCAGGTACGTCTGACTCAACCCGTGTATACAAGATGGAGAAAGGCGGAAACTATGAACTTGTGTATACGTTCGGCTGGTATCTTAAAAAGTTCATACAGGATGTGCGCGAGAAGGGCGCCACTCCGATACTTGTATCCCTAACCCCTCGAAACGAGTGGCCGAAAGGCAGGATTGAGCGTCGCAACGACAGCTATGGAAAGTGGTATCGTGAGGTTGTCGATGCGACCGGCGTCGAATTTGTGGATATGCACAACATTACCGCCGACTATCTCGACAAGAAGTGCGGAAGCAAAGAAAAGGCGATGAAATACTACAATCGGGACCACACTCACACCTCACTTCTCGGTGCCAGGACCAATGCTAAGAGTATGGCGAAAGGCTTGAAGGCCAACAGGAGCAAGCTGGCGGGATATTTGAAGTGAGATTTGTCTTTAACTCCAGCAGACGCAGTCCGCGATAATTCCCTTAACTCCTCTAACTCCTTGAAAGAATAAAAAAAATGATCGACCGCCCTACCGTAGAACGAATACTTGACGCCGCTGAGATTGTAGACGTCGTCTCAGACTTTGTCACCTTGCGCAAGCGTGGGGTAAACTATGTTGGTCTGTGCCCGTTTCATGACGACAAAACGCCATCGTTCTATGTATCGCCAGCCAAGGGGCTGTGCAAGTGTTTCTCATGTGGCAAGGGAGGAACACCCGTTCACTTTATCATGGAGCATGAGCAACTGTCTTATCCGGAGGCATTGAGGTGGCTTGCTAAGAAATACAGCATAGAGATAAAAGAGCGGGAACTGACCGACGATGAACGGCGCGAGGCCAACGAACGTGAGAGTATGTTCATAGTCAATGAATGGGCGAAAGACTATTTCATGGACATAATGCACAACAACGAAGACGGACAGGCCATCGGAAAGCAGTATTTCCGCAGTCGTGGAATACGAGACGACATCATGAGGAAGTTCCAGCTCGGCTATGCTCCTATGCGGCGCGATGCCATGTCGAAAGCGGCCATAGCCAAAGGATACAAGGAGGAGTTTCTCGTAAAGACCGGACTGTGCTATAAAAAGGAGAGCGGAGAACTGGTAGACCGATATTCGGGAAGGGTGATTTTCCCATGGTTCAATATCAGCGGAAAGGTAAACGCTTTCGGAGGACGGCTTCTCGATTCGCGAACCAAGGGCGTGCAGCAAAAGTATGTCAATTCGCCCGAGTCGGAGATATACCATAAGGATCACGAGCTTTACGGACTATATCAGGCCAAACGCGCGATAGTGAAAGAGGATTGTGTGTATATGGTGGAAGGATATACCGATGTGATAGCAATGCACCAGTGCGGTATAGAGAATGTGGTGGCCAACTCTGGAACGGCTCTCAGTGTGTATCAGATACGCATGTTGCACCGCTTTACTGCAAACGTAGTGCTGTTGTACGACGGTGATGATGCAGGCATTCATGCCGCCATGAGGGGAACAGACATGCTGCTTGCCGAGGGTATGAACATCAAGGTACTGCTTCTGCCCGACGGAGACGACCCCGACAGTTTCTCAAGGAAGCATAGCGCGGATGAGTTTGTGGCATATATAGACGGTCATCAGACCGATTTCATACAGTTCAAGACAGACCTTCTGCTTAAAGGTGTGACTGATCCGGTGAAGCGTTCGGAGGCGATAGGCAGCATAGTGCGCAGCGTCTCAGTCATTCCGAACCAGATAACACGCGATACTTATATCCACGAGTGCTCGCATAGGCTCGGCATGAGCGAGCGGACGCTTATCAACACTATGAACAGTTTTATCCGCGGTGACGTGGAAAACAAGGCCAAGGAGGCTGAGCGCGAGCAGAGAAGGCAACAGCAGGGCGATGTGGCAGACGGTCAACATGCTGGGGCCGTGTCCTCGCCGCAGCCCCGGATCGGGCTGCACACCGTGGCCGAACAGGCAAGTGAGGTGGAGCGTATGCTCATACAGAGCGTCATCAGGCATGGTGAGGAGATAATATTCGACGGGCTCGAAACGGAAGACGGACAGGCCGTGAGCCTCTCTGTGGCACAATATATTGACTACGACATGGCACAGGACGGTCTTGTGTTCAGCAACGAGCTTTACAACCGCATATTGGCTGAGGCCGTTGAGCACAACAATGACGAGGGCTTCCGCGCCGAGACATATTTCATGCATCATCCGGATGTGGAGATAAGCAGGCTTGCCGGACAGCTCGTCATAAACCGGTACCAGCTCAGCCGCAGTCTCGAAATGAAGCATAAGCCCGAGACATTGCGGCAGCGTGTGGTTCATCTGATACTCGATTTCCGGATGGACATAGTCAAACGGCGCCTTGCCGACATTCAACAGCAATTGCGGCAGGCGGGCAATGACATGGACCGTATAATGCGATTGATGCAGGAACACAAGGACACGCAGATGTTGCGGGATGCCCTTGCCCGACAGCTCGGTAGCGACATAATGGTGAATTGATACCTTACAGTGGCGCGTGTTAATAGTAAACGGTATTGCCAGGGAGATGATTGAAGTTGGAAAATAAGGATAATGACCGCAAGGCATGGTTAATCATAAAATCAAAAAACAGTATGTATTATATTCAAAAGACAATAGAAATATCGGCTTGTCACAGTCTTACGCTTGACTATGAGAGCAAATGTACGCACAGGCATGGACATAATTGGGTTATAACGGTATTCTGCAAGTCGAGGGAACTGAATGCAAACGGCATGGTATGTGACTTCACTGAGGTGAAAAACAAGATTAAAGGGTATCTCGATCATGGTGATTTGAATGAACTGTTGCCTTTCAATCCCACTGCGGAGAACATAGCAAAGTGGTGTACCGAGCAGATACCGCAATGCTATAAGGTCTCGGTTCAGGAGAGTGAGGGCAACATTGCGACTTACGAGGAAGACTGACGGTATGCCGAAATCGGCAGGATAAGGTTTAAGAAAAAAGAAAGAAATAGCGTATGAGAGGGATTAAAAAGGTTAACGAGATATTCTATTCACTGCAAGGCGAGGGGCACAATACAGGTCGTCCGGCTGTCTTCGTGCGCTTCTCGGGGTGCAACTTGAAGTGTCCTTTCTGCGATACGGAACACTCCGCGGCGTATGAGATGAGTGATGATGAGATACTTTCGGCTGTCAGCCGCTACCCGTCCCGCTTTGTAGTGCTCACCGGCGGCGAGCCGTCTTTGCAGGTCGACGATGCTTTTGTGGCGTTGTTGCATGATGCCGGCTTTGAGGTAGCCATGGAAACAAACGGTACCCGCCCCGTTCCCTCAACGATAGACTGGCTTACCGTATCCCCGAAAGAGGCTTTTCTCGGCAGTGCGGGTCGGCCTGCCATAACACGTTGCAATGAGCTGAAGTGCGTGTTTGGCGGCAAGGCGTTTGACAGTACCACCAGTGGCTTATCGTTGTCGCTGTCGTGCCGGGATGTATCCGATTATGGAATAGAAGCCGATTATTATTATCTGCAGCCCTGCGATACGGGTGACAGTGAGTCGAACGGCACGATAACAGCCGCTTGTATGGAGTATGTCAAAGAACATCCGAAATGGCGGATGTCGCTTCAAACCCATAAGCTGGTAGGTTTCAGATGAGTGACCGGGCAGCACCGGGCCTATGGCAACAACGGGTAAGTCGCGCTGCCGCTATAAACAAGCAACATCACTGAAACAAACAAATAACATACTGCGATGCACGAACTATACCTTACGCTCGTAATTCTCAATGACATAGTCGTCATTCTCGCCATTATACATGTGCTGATGGACAATCGTCTGCCGGCAAAGACAATGGCGTGGGCGCTCGTTATATACTTTGTGCCGGTGGCAGGCATTGTGCTTTATGTGTTCTTCGGTGTCAATACGCGCAGAGATAGGCTTGTGAGCGAGCGTAGCATGAACGAGATCACAAGGCGGTCGATGCTTGGTTTTGTCGGACAACAAGACCTGCGGTTGCCGGAAAACCACAAACAGACCATCGATTTGTTTGTAAATCAAAGCATGGCACTGCCTTTCAAGGATAATACCGTAGACATATATACCGACGGTTACGGATTCTTTCCGGCATTGCTGGCCGCCATTCGTAATGCTACGTCACACATACATATCGATATTTACATTTTTGCCGATGACGCTCTCGGCCGTCTTGTGTCCGACTCGCTTATCGACAAGGCTAGACAGGGAGTCGAAGTGCGTGTCATTTACGATGATGTGGGCTGCTGGAACGTGAGCCGCCATTTCTTTGAGCGTATGCGTGAAGAGGGTATCGAGGTTTGTCCTTTCCTGCCTGTGCGGTTTCCATCGTTCACCAGCAAGGTCAATTACCGCAACCACCGCAAGATAATCGTTGTAGACGGCAAGGTCGGATTTATCGGCGGAATGAACATAGCGCAGCGCTATGTGAAAGGTGTTGAAGGCAGGCCGTGGCGCGACACGATGACAAAGATAACCGGCAGTGCGGTCTATTCGCTGCAAAGAGAATTTCTTGTAGACTGGTATTTCGTGGATCGCACGCGTCTTTCAGACCGAAAGTACTATCCCCCTGTGGTATCGTCAGACTATGACGACTGTCTGATACAGATTGTGACGGGCGGTCCCGTGACCCCGTTTCCCGAGATTATGCAGGGATATATGCGCGTGATACTTGCCGCCCGTAGATATATATACATCGAGACGCCCTATTTCATACCTACCGAGCCGGTACTTTTCGCCTTGAAGACAGCCGCGCTTGGCGGCATAGACGTGCGTATTATAGTGCCCGAGCGCAGCGACGCACGTTTCGTGGAGTGGGCCGGCAGGTCATATCTGCGTGACATGACGGCCTCAGGTGTGAAAGTCTATCTGTATGAGAGCGGATTTCTGCACAGCAAAATCCTTGTCTGCGACGACTCTCTTGCCACGTGCGGATCAACAAATGTCGACTCGCGCAGTTTTGAAAACAATTTCGAGTCAAATGCTTTTTTCTATGACGAGACCGTCGCCCGCCGTTTCAGGCGTATCTTCCTTGAAGATCTCGGCCGTTCTGTTCCGTTGTCGGAAAAGCCCGGTCGCATGAATCCCGGCTTTTTTCCGCGTCTTTGGGAGAGTCTTACCCGGCTTCTTTCACCGCTTTTGTGAATAGCGAGAAGTTTACGCTTCCGTAGGCACGGTGCTCCACGAAATGCGTGTTTGTGCTGAAATCATATTCCTTTCCGTGTTCGAGTACGAACATGCCGCCGTCTGCCAGCAGTCCTTTCTCGAATATGATATCAGGTATTTCACCCAGATTTTTTAGTGAGTAGGGCGGGTCTGCGAATATGAAGTCAAACTGTTGCTTGCACGATTTGACAAACCTGAACACATCTCCGCGGACAGGCAGGCAGGTGTCTGTACCGAGTTTTTTGAGGCATTGCAATATAAAGGCGTGATGATCCCTGTCCTGTTCCACGCTCACCACCCGTTTGCACCCACGGGATACGAGTTCGAGCGAGATGCTTCCGGTGCCTGCGAACAGGTCAAGAGCCGTGCTTCCGTCGAAGTCGGTGTATGCGTTCAATACGTTAAAGATATTCTCTTTCGCGAAATCCGTCGTCGGTCTTGCCTTGAACGAACGCGGCACATCAAATCGTCTGCCTTTGTATATTCCTGTTATTATTCTCATTTTGCCGTATGTCCTTTTCTGCTTCGCTTATCTTCCTTTTACGTATAGCGTCATCAGGTCGTATGGAATGTTCTTTATCTGTGTCACCTGCGCACGGTTGAAATCGCCCGACGGGTTGATGATATATGTACGTCTGATGAATTTTTTCAGCTCTTCGGTTATCCAATCGCTGTCCGGAATGTTTCCCACGAGGTGTATCTCGTCCCGCTCCTGGTCGAGCATCAGTTGTTTCCATACGTAGAGCAGGAAGTATAGAGAGTCGTGCGCGTTTGTTGTGTCGAACGTGTTACAGTATTTGAAGCGGTGCTGTGTGAAGCTGAAAAGCTCCAGCTTCCCGTCGTGGAAGTAGCCGTACAGTTTGTTTCTGTTGCCCGTGAAACTGCGTTGGTGAAGATAACGCCACACGGGAGCCATGGCGCACATGAACGTGGGATGCTTGAAGTTATCCTCAATCACGAGTTTGAGATCTTTGTTTACCGAGAACAGGGCCACTGCGTTAAGGTCCGGCAGCACATTGTGCATCACGGTGTCGCTTCCGTTTGTCGTGTACGCGTGTCTGTACAGCATGTCTTTCTCGCCTTCACTGAACAGGTCGGTGGGTATCAGCATTACCGGAGATACGATTACCGCCGTCACTCTTTGAAATCCTTCGGCAGGCATGTCGGCCGTTTTCAGCGCTTCCCTGAGGTTTGCGGCCATTGATATCCCGCTTTTCACGGTATAGGGTTCGTATACGACGGAGTTTCCCTCGGCCGTGCTTCTCACGGTTGAGAACGAGAGTGTGTGGCTTCCGACCCTTATCGTCAGTCTCTTATTGTTGGTCGTAGGGGCTGTCCCGGTGGTATTCATGATTGGGTATTGCGATGTAATTGTGAATTGTTCATTTTCCTTTTTCCCAGTTTCCGGCATTGCCGTTGTTCTCTGTAAGGCTGCCTATGCGCAGTCCGGGGAACAGTCCGGCGCTGTTGGCCTCGTCTGTTATGGCGTTGATGGAGTTTTTGTCGAGGCCTTCGAGATAGTCGGCATACTCGGCTCCGCATTCCATCAACGGCACAATTTCGCCCGCCCGGGACATCGTGGTGCCGGTGGCGAGCCTGAACTCCTTGTTGGCGCTGTGCGGAATGTATCTCAGCGAGTCGGCCATCCAGCCGCCTCTTACGAGCGTTTCGAGCGACGGGCAGTAGTGGCCGTTGACCTTTCGGAAAGACTCTTCGGAGCGTCTGATTTTTACCAGCCGCCGTTTCACGTCTTTCTCGCGCTCCGTGCGCTTGCTGTCAAACCTCATCGGAGCCTGTATGCTGGCCACGCAAAGATATGCCAGCAGAGCCACAGCCCCTGCCAGGACGATGTTTATGGCGTTGCCTTTTATCTTCATCCGCTGTCAATGTCGTTGTTACAGACTGCAAAGATAATCAATAATTCTCAATAGCCTTGATTCTCTTCTTTGTTTTCTTGCGCTTTTTCCATGTGAAAAGGTCTACAACATCAAACGTTGCCGTTGCCGTTTGCCTCGGCGCCGAGAGTGCGGCGTCTTTTATCGGACCCATCACGAACTGTGAAATCTTTGGTCTCTTGCCTTTTATCACCACCTCGTTGAGCCTGTTCATGTTGGGCAGCAGTTCTATAGTGTCTTTCAGCTCGTGCCTGTCCATTATCCTGCCTTCGTATTTGGAGTGTTTGAATGTGAGTGTGCGGGCCGAGTCGGGACAAGTGAAAATACCTGTATATTCGGTTTTCGTCCGGCAAGAGTCGATATTGTTGAATATGATTGTGACATCCCTTATCGGTGTGCCTGTCTCCATGTCGGTCACCACATGGCTGGTCTGCGCCATGCCGTATGTGCAGCATAGTGTTACGGCCGTCAGTATGGCGTGTCTATGTGAAAGGGTTGTCATGATGTTTTTACCGTATTGTCATCGGTTGCTTGCTGTTTCAAAATTATTAATAAAAATTGATAAGTGCTGTTTATAAATACTTTTTTTACTGTTAGATAACCATGATTAACAGTTTTATTATCCTTTTCGGCTATATCCGTTTCGCCTGTTATATCGCGAAGTGTATCGTGAAAATTGTTGTTTCATGTCCGGTTTTGTGCTATCTTTGTGGCATACTAAATAATTTGACGATATGAATTGTATGATGTTTTTATTACAGGCGGATGCTCTTTCGCGTATGTTTATGCACAAAAGAAATACCATGAAATATGATATTTCCATGTCTCGGGCATTTTGATGTATCGAATATATATTAATTATTGTTTGGCTGTCTATGCCGGCATGTGTGTTTGCGGAACTTCACAATGGCGTGAAATTCCGCATTTTTTTATGCTTCGATATGTATATTTATGCAAATAAGCCTTCCCGCAGGCTTTCGGCGGGTATCCCGTTGCGTTGCGTTTAGCGGCTAAACACAACGCAACGGGTGTCTAAACGGAAGGTTACGGGTATCCGGATGCAGTGCAACGGGTATCCCGTTGCGGAATATCGGTAATTCGGGCACATGACAATGAAAAATATATCATTTCTTAAAGTCTTTATACTCGTATAATGCTTGATTTTGCATAAATATGCAGTCGGAGACGTAATACTGGTGGTATGAATAATATTTACAATATTGATGGTCTTATTCCGTTCCAGGCTTGTGCCTTTCATGCCTTCGCCCGCTGTATTGCTGCCGTTCGTCGGCATTGTCGTTCTTCATGTACACCTGTTTCCTTGTTGGTGAAAAATTTGTCCGTTCCGCCTTTTCTTCTTACCTTTGCGTTTATGATAGGCGAAGAACTTACATACAGGGTGCGCCTGGCGCTCGGCGTGGAGCCTACGGCCGAACAGGCCGCTGCCATAGACACGTTTGTCCGTTTCATGACGGATGCCGGCGAGCGGGTGGTCATGGCAATGCGTGGAGCGGCCGGTACGGGAAAGACCACCCTTGCGTCGGCCGTGGTGAAAGCCCTGACGGCGCTCGGATGGAAGATAAGGCTGCTCGCCCCGACCGGTAGGGCGGCGAAGGTTCTTTCGCTCTATTCCGGTGTTCGGGCCGGTACTATACACAGGCGGATATACCGACAGAAGGCGTTGTCGTCCGACATGTCGGGCTTCCAGCTTAGCGACAACCTGTATTCCGACACGCTGTTCATCGTAGACGAGGCATCGATGATAGCCGATGGTGGCGGTGGTTTCGGTACCGGGCGGCTTCTCGACGACCTTATGGAGTATGTATATGGCGGGCGTAACTGCCGGCTTATGTTTATCGGCGACCGTGCCCAGTTGCCGCCCGTCGGTGAGACGGAGAGTCCGGCACTTTCGGCCTCTGCACTTTCAACGTATGGTCTTAAGGTGTATGAGGCCGATTTGAGCGAGGTTCTCCGGCAGAGTGCCGAGTCGGGCATATTGTATAACGCCACCGTAATACGTCGGATGATGACCGATAGCGGCAATGTGTCCATGCCTCGGGTGAGATTTGCCGGATTTGCCGATATTGTTTCTGTGTCCGGCGAAGAACTGATAGAGACTCTTGCCACAAGCTATGGCGAGGTGGGAACAGACGAGACAATGGTAGTCACGAGGAGCAACAAGCGGGCGAACGTGTACAATAAAGGTATAAGATCGATGGTGCTCGGCCGTGAAGAGGAACTGGCGGCAGGCGACATGGTGATGATTGTGAAGAACAAATATCTCGGGGAGACCGAACGCAGGGAGCACGGTGACATAGAGTTCATAGCCAACGGCGATCGGGCGCGGGTCGGAAAGGTGCGCAATGTGCATGAGCAGCATGGTTTCCGATTTGCCGACGTGACTCTTGAATTTCCCGATTACGACGGAATGGAGCTTGTATGCACGGTGGTTCTCGACTCGTTGCACTCAGAGGCTCCGGCGCTTACGCTCGAGCAGAGCGGGCGGTTGTTCGATGCCGTGATGGCCGATTACGCCGATATACCACGAAAGGCCGACCGGTTGAAGAGTTTGAAGACAGATAAATACTATAATGCCATGCAGATAAAATATGCATACGCCGTGACGTGCCATAAGGCGCAGGGCGGGCAGTGGGCGCATATATATGTGGATCAGGGATATATGACAGACGAGATGCTCACTCCCGACTATATCCACTGGCTTTATACGGCGTTCACCCGGGCTACGGAAAAACTCTTTCTCGTCAATTGGCCGAAGGCTCAGACAGAGTATGTATGACATGCGGCAAATGTATGCAGGCACATGGACAAGTTTTTTTCTTTAATACATTAATCATATAAATAAAAAACAGAGGCGTAAACAATGCTTTATATCACAGAGGATATTCACTCGTTCGACCTGTTGCGGGCTATCGATGCCTTGCCGCCGCAACGGCGCCTGAAGGCCATGGCATTCAGGCACGAGACCGATCGCCGTGCGTGTATGGCGGCATATATGCTTCTGAGCAGGGCTTTATATCAGGAGTACGGCATCGACGAGCCGGTGGAACTCGGCTTACATGAGGGCGGCAAGCCGTTTATCGTAGGCCGTGAAGATATACATTTCAACCTTAGCCATTGCCGGTCTGCGGTGGCCTGCGCGGTTGACGGTAACAGGGTGGGGGTTGATATCGAGACCATCCGTGCGTTCAATGAAAATCTTGCGCGCAGGGTTCTCGGCGAGCGTGAATACTTGGATGTGATGGCGGCCCAACGGCAGGATATTGCCTTCATACGTTACTGGACAAAAAAAGAGAGCTACCTTAAAATGACAGGCGAGGGCATCCGCCGCGACCTGCGTTCCATACCGTTGGAAGAGGCGCGCTTCGATACGGTGGAGAGTGATGCCGGAGGATATGTATGCACGGTATGTGCCGACCTTTCGTCCGGCTCCCGTCCGCTGGCTGTAAACAGAATATCGCTCTTATAGGGCAGGGCGGAAGGGAAACCGGCAAATAATATAAAAACAATATACAGACAGAGCATAATCATGGCAATACTTATTGCAATCATTTCGGCCGTGACAGGCATTTGCGTCACATACGCATTAATGCGTCGCGGCATGTCAGAGAAAGACAAGGCTATTACCGCGCGTTCGATAGAAATGGAACGCACGGCCACCGAGTTGGGTATAAGAAACGAGCAACTGGCAAGGCTCGCCGAGCGTGCGACCGCCCTTGAAGCCGAAAACAAGACTCTCGGCGCACGGTCGCAATCGCAGGCACGTGAGATAGAGTTGTTGCGCAAGCATGCCGACGAGGAGGCCAGGGTGCGCAGCGAGCAGTTTGCCGAACAACTGCGCACGGCAAAAGAGCAGATAGCCAACATGGCTACACGGATAATGGAGCAGAACGCCGACAAGCTGAAAGAGCGCAATACGGAGAATATCGGCCATATCACCCAGCCGCTGAAAGACGCCATCAGTGAGATGCGCAAGGCCATAACGGACAACATCAAGGACTCAGCCGAGCACTCGGCGTCGTTCCGCGAGCAGATATGCCGCATGATAGAGAGCAACAGGGAGATAGGAGAGAAGGCCGAATCGCTGGCAAACGTGCTCCGGCGCGACAACAAGGCGGCGGGAAACATGGGCGAGATAATTCTCGGAGACCTGCTCGCAAGTCAGGGACTGACCGAGGGCATACACTATGAGGTGCAGGCACGACTGCGTGACGAGACGGGGCGTGCGCTGAAAAATGACGAAACCGACCGTGAGATGCAGCCCGATGTGATCCTGCATTATCCGCAAGGGCAGGACGCCATCATAGACTCAAAGGTGTCGCTCGTGGCGTATCAGCGTTATGTGAACGCGGAGACGGCAGAGGAACGTGACCGGCACTTGCAGGACCACATAAAGAGCGTGCGCCGACATGTGGGCGAACTGGCGAGAAAAGATTACAGCAAGTATATCCGTGCGCCCCGCGAGGCAGTGGATTTCGTTATAATGTTCGTGCCGTTCGAGTCGTCGTTGCAGCTTGCTCTTGCCAACGACCCGACGCTGTGGCGCGAGGCTTTCGAGCGTAAGGTGTTCATCACGGGCGAGCAAAACCTGCTCGGCATCCTGCACATGATACATATAGCGTGGGTGCAGAACCAGCAGGCGGAAAACCAGGAGAAGGTGTTCGGTACTGCCGAACAGCTCATAGACCGTCTCGGTGACTTCATAAAGCGTTACAACGACCTCGGCGACGCACTGGAAAAGAGCAGGAAAGCATACGATTTCGCAAACAACAAACTGGTGACGGGAGCGCAGAGTGTGGTCAAGAAAGGCAGGGAACTTGTGGATCTCGGCGCAAAGGAGAATCCGAACCGTCGCATACCGAAGCCCGATGATGTGCCCGGGATAGAGTGATGCGGATGTATAGGTGATATGTTTCGATACGTGGCATGGATTTGGTTTTATTATTATACGATGGAAACAAACGGTATCGACGGCGTGTTTTGAAGTTTAGTATGCGGTGAGATTGGTGTAGCGAAAAACGAAAGGATAACTGCCAGGTGATGGACAAACCAGTTGAAGACATTAATATATATGGCGAACGAAAGATAATACATGTTGACATGGACGCTTTTTTCGCCTCCGTCGAACAGCGTGATCATCCGGAGTTGCGCGGTGTTCCCGTGGCAGTGGGCCATGACGGGCCTCGCGGGGTGGTGTCGACGGCCAGCTATGAGGCTCGGCGGTTCGGTGTTCGCTCGGCAATGCCTATGGCAAAGGCCAGGCGCCTGTGCCCGGGGCTTGTCGTAGTGCGTGGAGATCATGCGTTATACAAAGCCGTTTCGAGACAAGTACACGGTATATTTGCCGAATATACCGATATAATCGAGCCTCTTTCGATTGACGAGGCCTTTCTCGACGTGACCGAAAACAAGCGCGGTATGCCACTCGCTGTCGACATCGCGAGGGAGATACGGAAACGTATACGTGCCGAACTGTGTCTGACGGCATCGGCGGGAGTGTCTTACAACAAGTTTTTGGCAAAGATAGCGTCGGAGATCCGTAAGCCTGACGGGCTTACTGTCATTCATCCTGACCGTGCTTCGGAATTTATATCGAGGCTTAAAATAGAAGATTTCTGGGGTGTGGGGCCTCGCACGGCCGACCGTATGCACTACATGGGAATATTCACCGGCGCCGATTTGCGCCGCTGTTCGCTTCGGCATCTGTGTGAAGTGTTCGGCAAGATGGGGCGTGTGTATTACGATTTTGCCCGTGGCATCGACATGAGGCCGGTCGAAACGGAATATGTCCGCAAGTCGCTTGGATGCGAACAGACTTTCGCCGAAGACATAAAAACATTGTCGGCGGCGCTTATCGAGTTGTATCATGTGGTGCTCGAGCTGGTGCGTCGCATTGAGAAAGGCCGTTTTGAGGGTCGCACTCTGACGCTGAAGGTAAAGTATTCCGACTTCAATCAGATAACGCGCAGCATCACGCAACACAAAATTTTACAGACAAAAGACGATATTCTGCCTCTTGCCAAGCGATTGTTGAAGGAGGCCGGTCACCCTGCCGAACGCCGGATACGCCTTATCGGCCTGTCCGTTTCAAACCCGTCGATAGACGCAGGCATGCACCGCGACGAGTGGTTTGAGGGCTATCTGGAGTTTGACGAGTGGGAATGAGTATAAGAATATAGTTTTATTGATATCTATTCACAGGCAGTGTAGGGACTTATTCTTGTATTTGTCCGCAGCCCGTAAGGGCTAAGACGCAATATAGAATATGTTTTGGACATATAATAATAAAGTAAAGGCGATAGTAATGACTTAGCCCTTGCGGGCTGCGGACAAATACAAGAATAAGTCCCTACTTGCTGGCTGATATTTTGTTATGCCAAACTGACGTTGTGAAAATGCTTATTTAGTGTTTGTTTTGATATAATAAATAATACAGGCGGGGTGATGCTGCCTGTATTATTTTGCATTAATTATCAAATGGTTATTGTTGTATTAGATGCTACTGTCGCATCAACCTCATATCCGACTTTCATTACTGCCTTGCCACCACAGGGGAAAGGAAGACAAGTTAAACAGAAAACAACAACCGATACAGGAGTTCTATTATTTCCTTTTATGTAAATGTCAGATGATGTGAAGTTTACAATATCCCCATTGGGAGTAATTAAATTGCGTATTTTTATTCCAAGACGGCCTCTTGTTCCAAAACATGTCGACCGCTTCGCTTCATATACAACACCTTTAGCTAATGAACCGGCGGGTATGGCAATTCTACCATCAACGATAATATCTCTTGTAACTTGAAAGTCTACAGGCTCTCCTTCATGCGCTTTTGCTCCTCTGACTTCTTTGATAGCTTCTAATGGAACGATTGTACCGGCTTTAATTGTGACTTGTTCTTTTTGTGCAAAGCACGACAAACTTGCAGACAGCAGAATTGTCAATGATAATAAAAAGTTTTTCATTTGTTTTATTAATTTGTGCCATAAATCCCCTGAAGCGGCTGTTTATATTTTAAAAGCGTGGGGACTATTGGATATTGTTTCTTCGAGGTTGTGGAAGGACCCGCATACAAACAATAAACAATAACTCACGCTATTAGATATAATATACCATTGGCATGGATATAATAATAATAATCATAAGCGTGAGCATTATTGCTATCACCCCTGTATGCTTGAAACTTCCACATTTCGAAGAGGGATAATATCTTTAACGCTCTGTTTACTAATCAATCCGTATATAATGTCATCCCTATGACATATCGGATATATGCTGTAAAGATAATAAAAAGTATATTACGAAGTGCAAAGAGTGCTATGAAATATGTTGATGTAGTTCAAATTTATATGCAAATCAGTAGTTTAATCCGAACATCCAGAGAGGTATTACGTTCCCATATCCATACTCTATGTCGTCTTTTACGATATAGGCATGTTCGAGACCGTCTATCTGTTTCTGTCCTTTCTTTCGCCCGCCGATTTCGAATGTGATGCCGTTTATCTCGAAATCGGATACCTTTGAGGCTATACCAGGATTGTTTACACGCATCTGGTTGTAGAAAAACGTCTCCCTTATATTACCTATATTGACATTGTCCCGCCCCAGATTATATGCTATATTGGTGTTGTCGAGATATACTTTTTCCGTTTTTCCCAGTCCTCTTATTCCTCCGGTAGTGTCTTTCACCTGTGCAATCATCCCCGCTCTTTCTATGTAATACAGGTAGTCGCTTAGGCTGTTCCTGCTTATTCCTATCATCTCCGCCAACTTGCTGGCATTCGGTTTGAATGGTACGCTTTCGGCAATGATGGCCAACAACTGTTTAAGTTTCTTTCCGGTAGACACGTTCATCTCGGCATAAGTGGGTATGTCGGTCTCCATTGTCTGGTTGATGACCTGCTGCAGCTCTATCTCAAAGGCTGCATCGAGGCCGAAAGGATAATATCCCCGACGTAGATAATCGTTGAAAAGGGGCAGGGGATGGTCGGTGCCCGGTATCCTTACTTCCCCTTTCAGTATGTCGTCGAGGGTGTAGGTGCTTGCTTCAATGTCGTGGAACAGGTGCAGATACTCTCTGAACGACAGTCCCTGCATCTCATATATAGGAGCTCTTCTGCTGAGGTCGGCCGCCCCTTTATATATGTCCAATACGGAGGAGCCGGTGAAACCGACGGTCAGTTCCGGCATGGTGTCGTATATTTGTTTAAGCTCTTGCGACCAGTTCTTGTATTTATGAACCTCGTCTATGAACAGGTTGCGGCCGTTCTGCTTTACAAATCTGTCGGCCAGCCCGATCAGACTATGGGTCGAGAAATACATATTGTCCGCCGAAACATATAGCGTTTCGGATATATTCAGATGCTCTTTGATGTATTGTAATATCATCGTTGTCTTGCCGACACCTCGCGGTCCCACAATCCCAAACATCCTTTTGTGCGCTCCTATCTCTTTGAACTTATACCTTTTGAAACTTAACGAGGTATAGTTCAGCAACACTTTCATTGTATTATATAACTGTTCCATTATCTTGTTCCTGTGATTGTCGATGCTGCAAAGATAATGAAAAAATGCACTATGAGAGTGCAAAAACAGCGAAAAAATGCACTTTTGGAGTGCAATTTTCGCAAAAATCGAGTGAAAATGATGATTTTTTTACTCTATTAACAAACTGTTATTTTTTGCTGGCTGGTTGACTTTTGACATCAAAACACCGGATTGCAACATGGAAATCACAGTTTCATAACATCGCGCCAATAGGTCTTTTTAACTTTGTGCGTTATTGTTTTACTATTTTCTTCAATATCTATTTCTGTCCTTCCATATTCGTCTTTGGCTCCATCAAAGTCCATGAAAGAGATGGATGAACCAAAATTATCTTTGTAATTGAATTCTCTCTCGTTGGCAGAACCGTCTGTTGTGATTGTGCCGAACAAGATCTTATCGGGTATGTCGGATGCTTTACCACCTTTCTTGTATTTTAATAGTCGTGAAGTGGTGGTACTGTGATACTCGTAGCTATTGTCTTCTTTAACGTCAATACGGATGATACTGTTGTCTGTTACATCGAACAGACAGGCATAAGGAACCCATTTTTCTGCTTGTAATGACCGATGCAAGCTTTTAATCTCTTCTTGCTGCAATGCTCCGAGCATTTGTTTCTCTCTGTCAGAGTAATAGTTTACGGCGGTTAATATATCGTAAACGCTAAGTTCGCTCAGTGTACCGCGGCGTTCTCCAAATCCATATCCTCGCCAACCGCAAGAATACCAATTGTCGATTGTTGCTCTTTTTATTCTTTCCCTGAACTTATTATCAAACATGATGTCGAAATATTTGATAAGTTGTTCGGAGTTTTGAATGTCGTAAAGCGGGTATTTGCGTTCCAAAGGGAAAAGACATAGTGAGGCTAATTTGCGCTTATTACCATTAGCAATGCTCGTCATTATTACGCTTAGGCTATCCTTGCTGCCGCTGATTTCGTTATAATCCGTACACTGATTAGTCGCTTTTTGTGCAGCATAATTACCGTCTTCGCCGGTACTTATGCCACTGTTATCAGTGTAGTTATTCATGTCCGGTTCATATTTTTCGTGTGGTTTGCCTGTTGGATTGTTATTGCAAGATACGGCCGTAATGCCTAAGTACAGCACGGCTTTTAATAATAGGCTGATGATTCTTTTGTGATTGATGATTCTCATATTCGTTTTAATCCGTTATCTTTGCGAAAGTTGGCGTAACGATAGTGTCTCTTATACCCAAACTAAGAGCATTTCCATTAGTGTCAAAATATTGATATGCATAATGAATAAGAACAATACCTTTTTTTCTTCCTCCGGTTCTGCAACTTCATAACCTGACATTCTAAAAGCAACAGGAGTATCAAGATAATCCGTAATTTCAACTGGCAAGTGCAAAATTAGTGTTTCTTTTTATGATATATTACCCACAAAAGGTCATCAAAATATTTATTTATATGTTCTTCATGTAAAACATGATTAGGGCATTTTTCCATTTGCAATAGACTTTCTTTTACAGAACTCATAATAAATACGCCATAAGGATATGCAATCTTTATTAAAAAATATATGTAAATACCATAGCATGGATATAGTATAATGTTTATAAACAATTCTATATCTTTCATGAAATCGTTAAAATAACCAATTGACCACCAAAAAAATATAAACTCAAAAATTCCAAATAACACACATGCTACATTTAGTCTATTGGAAAAGACTTTTTCTTTATATTCAATTCTTTCCCTTTCTTTTTCTATAATAGCTATATACGAATTGATGTCATTACGTGTGATACCATAATCAGAGTATTTCAGGGTGTCTTCTCCATTATCGTAGTATACAAAATCTAATGGAGTTTTATAGAAATCAAAACGGTGGTAATGATTTTTATTGTAGAGAACTTTACTATTATCTTCCATCATAATCAATGAATATAGGGTCAAACAATGCTGGAATACTTCCTGTTAATATACTTATTAGTATTACAAAAACAGGAAAAGGTAAAATCGTTGCTAATGTAAGCTTGAATATAACATTTTCAACATAGATGTAATTACAAAAGCTTTGGATTGCCCACAAAGTCATTATTCCTGCAAAAACAAACAATCCTGTGTAAAAGCAAATAAGAATTATCGCAGCAATTATGCTCCATCCGGAAGCAGATGAAATTGTATTTATGACCATGTTAATCCAAAAGAATATGAGTTCAATACCAGTCGGCCATATCCATACAAAAAAATTATCTTCTTTATTTTTATTTTCCTCCATATATATGATTATTTTAAAACAAACCTATTTCTTTGCCGTTGTTTACTCCCATATAATCAAATCCTTTGGTAGTGTGATTCGTTTGGGTTCTCCCTTTTTTCCTGTTATGAAGTATTCTTTGGCCAGTGTTTCTTGGAAACGGATTAAGAAAGCCTCTTTTATTCTAGTACACTTCTCATTAATGGAATTTTTAAGCGGGTCGGTCACATTAATAATACTATCATTATAAGTTTGAACGACTGTTTGCTGATTCGATGTTTTTATTCCTTTAATATCGTTGTATATATACGATAACTCTTGTCTGTAATCCACTAATTCCTTAAAGAGGATGCCCTCGGGATGACGCAAGAACAGTAAATACACTGCTTTTACCAACGGAGTCATTATTATTTCTATGTTATTATAGTCGGGGAGAACAATTCGATAGTCCTTACTTATGACTATACGGCTGAGCTTAACGTTCTGCTCTACCAACTGTTCTAGTATTATCTGGCTGATGCCTTTGCTTCTGAGAAAGTCAATTTTTGTCTTTACTTCATCAAGCAGGCACTGTGTTTCTTCATCAAAATTATCATCGGCATTATATAAAATTTTCTTTGTCGCATCATCGGAATACTCTTGTTTACGATTAATGGCTGGATAGTTGTTTCTTTCTAAGAAGTAGCTTTTTGTAGAATCAGCTATAAAATCTGCCATGTTATAAAAGAAATCTCCGGGAGATGTGATATTATCTATGTCAAGTTCATATAGGGAGTATGTAATATCTGATTTGGCACTTTTATATATTGAAATACCATTTATATATACACAATAGTGTATTGCAAAGCAAGGCTTAATATTGTCTCTTTCTTCTGGATGACTCATATAGTCGAGCAGGAAGCTGTTTTCCAGCCTTGTTAGGTTTGAATTAGATCCTTTATCGTAGTGAGGCATCCAATAACGGATTACTTTTTCCTGCTTTTCTATGTTTTTATTGAGAAATGGCAGATAGATAAAAGTCAAATCTCTTTTTGCAAAACATTTAACAATAGTATCAAGATTGTCAATAATAAACCTGTTAAATTTTTCGTCATACCCATTCTCCACAAAAATGACCTCGTCTTTTTGGGGTTCAAATGGCAGATGATTCAATGACAACAGTTTGGGACTTTCTTTATATGTATTTGGTTGTTCGGGCATATCGAAATCCGATGGAGGATAATGGCAGATAATATCTTCTCTATTAATTATTTGTTTGAATAATCTTTTTATAAATGACAACATAGGTTGAATGATTTTTTATGGGTATTAATCTGTGGCAGGATTGATTGTATTGTCTTGCTATATTGTTTCTTTTTTATCCTTTTCCATAAAGTAAAGAACTGTGATGAATATAGCGACAAGCACGTCGACGACATTCCATATAGTACGTCCTAGTGCAATCTTTATAAACGGTTGAAACAATATTGCTAATGCGCTGAACGTGATGGCAAGGTTTTCTTTCTCTTCTTTATAATAATTATATGCCATTATCGAAAAAACTACCACCGACACAAATCTTATTAATTCATAATAGCTATATGGCATTTTTGTGAGGCAGAGTAGGAGCATTAATGCTAAAATAAGTTTTAGATACTTCATAATTAATACTTTTGTTTTAAACATTTGTAATCTGATTTATATGAGATTACTTTATGCAGCTTTGGAGCTTGCTTTATTATTCTAATCATGTCTGCTTTTTTATGACGGATATGAACACGCTTATCTGTAATATCTGTTATTCCCTTTTTCACCAAATATAAATGATATAGTTAAAACAATAGTTGATAACCACCACCATATATTATACGCAGTAGTATAATATTCCGCTTTATAAAGAGTGTTACTGTGTAAACTTCTGAGGAAATTAGGAACGAAAAACATTCCATGCCATATCCCCGAATACCATGAATATGTCTCATTCGGGGTTATATCGCATAGCCAATAACTTATTAGCATCCAGAGTAGGAGCTGGATGATTAATCTATATCCAAAAATAATATATAGAATAAATAGAAGAATATAAAATATTGTTGTAAGCATATATAAAATCTTTTAGTTGTTAATACTGTTTGCAAATATAATAAGAAGTAAACTCAATTTACTATAAAATCTTTCTGCAAGACTTGCAGAATAATGAAATATTATTTTGTTTTTGCATTACTGTTTCTTTTTCATAGGCTTATTCTTTTGCGACTATAAATAGCAAAAAAAAGGTGTGATACCATCCTGTTGTTACTTTCCTGGTATCGCCAAACACCTGTACACATACAACAGCGACGCTCACACCATACGATGCAAGCATTCGCTTCTTACTGCTGATGTGTACTCTAAATTTGGCGATTTTGGAAAGTACATCAAGTAAAAGCAAACACTTTCTTTTCTCTCTATGTCTTTGTTAAATTTCTATATCATTCTCTCTATCTTTATTACGTCATTAATTTAGAAGCCGCTTTAAAATTATGCAAGGCTTGTATTTTTTGCAAATATACTTATTCTTTATGAAAATAAGCATCCTTTCTATATAAAAAAACCACTAAATTATATTTGCCTTCTATCTACTTATTATTATATAAAAATTTGGCGGATTACACGTGAAATGAAAAATATCTCTCGTATAATCCGCCAAATAAATAGTATATGCTTATATTTAAAGTCTTGACGTGCTTAGAGTTTCGCCAGTTCGATAACCTTGTCCACAGCGGCGCTCAGTCCGTCGGCGTTCTTTCCGCCTGCTGTCGCATAGTGGGGCTGTCCGCCTCCGCCTCCTTGGATTAGTTTTGCCGCTTCACGGACAATCTGGCCTGCGTTCAGTCCGTGGCCGCTCACCATGTCGTCGCTCAGCATCACGCTCAGCATCGGTTTGTCGGCGGCCACCGTTCCGATGACGCAGAGCAGGTTTTCAGGCACTGCCTGACGTATCTTGAACACCAAATCCTTGGCTGCCGTGGCCTCCATGGGCAGTACGGCTGTGATTACCGTTGTGCCGTTGATGTTGCGTGCCTTCTGCACGAGAGTCTCTTTGGCGCGCTCCACGGCCTGGGCTTGGAAGTGTTCGATTTCCTTTTTCATCGAGTCGTGCTCCTCGATATACTTTCCGATGACGCCGCGCAGGTCTTTGGCGTTGTTGAACAGCGCCTTGATAGACTTAATGATGTCTTCAAGATTGTACATCATCTCCTCGCATTCCTTGCCCGTCTTGGCCTCGATGCGGCGTATGCCGGCGGCCACGCTGCTTTCGCTTATGATCTTGAACATGCCTATGCGGCCTGTAGACGAGGCATGGATACCTCCGCAGAACTCGCAGCTGGGGCCGAAGCGCACCACGCGCACTTTGTCGCCATACTTCTCTCCGAAGAGGGCGATGGCTCCGAGCTTCTTGGCTTCCTCTATCGCGATGTCGCGATGCTCGTCTATGTGTATGTCCCGGCGTATCATGTCGTTCACCATCCGCTCCACTTTTCTTATGTCCTCGTCGCTTACTTTCTCAAAGTGCGAGAAGTCGAAGCGCAGCGTGTCGGCGCTTACGTAAGAGCCTTTCTGCTCCACATGGTCGCCGAGCACCTGTTTGAGGGCGTAGTCGAGCAGGTGGGTGGCAGTGTGGTTGGCTGCGCTTCCGTCGCGTTTGTCAGTGTCCACGCAAGCCATGAAGTCAGCCTCGATGTTCTTCGGCAGTTCTTTCACTATGTGTACGCTCTGGTTGTTCTCTCTCTTGGTGTCTATTACGGCCACGGTCTCGGTCTCGCTCACCAGCACTCCGCAGTCGCCTACTTGGCCGCCCATCTCACCGTAGAATGGCGTGTGGTCGAGCACCAACTCGTAATATGTGTTCTTCTTCTGTGTCACCTTGCGGTAGCGCAGTATCCTGCACTCGTGCTCAGTGTAGTCATAGCCCACGAATTTCTGTTCGCCGGGAGCCAGTTCCGTCCAGTCAGAGCTTTCCACCTGGGCGGCATTGCGTGCCCGCTCTTTCTGTTTGCGCATCTCCTCGTCAAACTGTTTTCCGTCTACCGTCACGCCGTTCTCTCGGCATATCAGCTCGGTGAGGTCGAGCGGAAATCCGTATGTGTCGAAAAGGCGGAAGGCCTGTGCGCCGTCAAGCTCGCTCTTGCCGGCCGCTTTCAGATTGTCCATGGCTCCGTTGAGCATGCTGATACCCTTGTCAAGGGTGCGGAGGAACGAGTCTTCCTCTTCCTTGATAACCTTGCCGATAAGCTCGCGCTGTGCTTCCAGTTCGGGATATGCCCTTCCCATCTCGCCGATGAACACCGGCAACAGGCGGAACATGAATGCTTCTTTCTGCCCGAGGAACGTATATGCGTAGCGCACGGCACGGCGCAGTATCCGGCGGATGACGTAACCGGCCTTGGCGTTGCCCGGCAGCTGACCGTCGGCGATGGAGAACGCCACGGCACGCAGGTGGTCGGCAATCACTCGCATGGCCACGTCGGTGTTCTCGTCCTTGCCGTATTCCATGCCCGAGAGGCGTGCAATCTCTTTTATTATCGGTTGGAACACGTCGGTATCGTAGTTGGAGTGCTTGCCTTGCAGGGCGCGCACCAGACGCTCGAAGCCCATACCGGTGTCTATCACGTTCATGCCGAGCTTTTCAAGAGAACCGTCAGCCTTGCGGTTGAACTGCATGAACACGAGGTTCCATATCTCTATCACCTGCGGATCGTCCATGTTCACCAGCTCGCGTCCCGGTGTCTTGGCTTTCTCCTCAGGTGTGCGCGAGTCGAGATGGATTTCCGAACAGGGACCGCAGGGGCCTGTGTCGCCCATCTCCCAGAAGTTGTCGTGCTTGTTTCCGTTGATGATATGGTCGGCCGGCACGTGCTTGGCCCATATCGCCGCAGCCTCGTCGTCACGGTCGAGACCCTCTTTTTCCGAGCCTTCGAAAACTGTGACATACAGGTCTTTCGGGTCGAGTTTGAGCACGTCCACGAGATATTCCCATGCCATGTCTATGGCGCCTTCCTTGAAGTAGTCGCCGAAGCTCCAGTTGCCGAGCATCTCGAACATCGTGTGGTGGTACGTATCGTGTCCCACCTCTTCGAGGTCGTTGTGCTTTCCGCTCACGCGCAGACACTTCTGAGAGTCTGCCCGGCGGCGCGGTTCCGGCTCGCGCGTGCCGAGGATGATATCTTTCCACTGGTTCATGCCGGCGTTTGTGAACATCAGCGTCGGGTCGTCTTTGATGACCATCGGTGCCGATGCCACGATGGCGTGTCCTTTCGACTCGAAAAACTTCTTGTATGAGTCGCGGATTTCGTTTGCTGTCATCATAATTATTTCGTGATTATAAAATTTATTCTTGTTCAAAACCGACTGCAAGGATTATGCAAATCGGATGCAAAGATAATGCAAGCCTGATGCGTCGGGAGCTTGTTCCCGATGCCGGGGCACCGCTTATCTTCTGCAAAGATACTCCGTTTTTGCAATATCTGCAAATCTTTTCTTTGTTTATTAATGTGAAACAGCTGCATTGCAGGCTATCTGCAATATATGTGTTGATGCAATTGTTTTTTTCTCACAGGCAGGTATAGTGAATATATAGCATAATGTATAAGATATAGTTCTGTGTGTTGTTGGTAATTGCCTGGATATGAGCTAAAGCATCATCAGTCTTGCACAACTATGCAAAACGTATTGTTATGGAAAATAATGATACTTAATTCATATTCAGATTGTAGATTGAATGGGAGTTGGGTCAGTCTTCCCATACTATCAGATTCTGCGGCAGTGCAATCTTTTTCGATTTGCCGCGCTCGCCTGTTATAAAATAGTTGCAGGCCTGTGACTCATGGATTTTCAGGAGAAAAGCCTCTTTTATCCTCGTGCACTTTTCGTTTATGGAATTGTTTAGAGGGTCGGTAACGTTGAGAATGTTGTCGCTATATTTCCTAATGCCCATTATTCTCTTTGACGAGCCGGCGCATCCTCTTATGCTGTCGTATATTACAGACAACTCTTTCCTGTGGTCGGGCAAGCTCTTAAAGCGTATCCCTTCCGGGTGTTTGAGGAACAGCAGGAACACAGCCTTTACGAGCGGAGTCATCGTTATTTCCGTATTGTTATATTCCGGTAGTGTTATCCTGTAGTCTTTGCTGATGATTATCCGGCTTAACTCAATGTCCGGCTTTACCAGTTCGCTCAGTATGACGTCGCTGATGCCTTTCCGTCGGAGCAGTGCGATCTTGTATCTCACGTCTTCAAGCAACTTCATGGTTTCGTTGTCGAAGGCGTCGTCGGCATCTTCATATTCTCTTTTGCCCCACGAACATAGGCCAGACCACCAGAACAGTTTTCCAGCGATGTGCTCGCTCAGGCATTCAAAGTAGTCTTTTACATCTTTTGCTTCGCTTATGTCGAATTCGAAAGTATCGAAAAAATCGGTCCATGATGTTTCTGCCTTGCCCCCGTAAAACTCCGTTTCATTGAAGGAATAGTTGTATCTTACAAAACAAGGCTTTATCTTTGTCCTGTTTTCAGGCCGCTTCATGAAGTCGAGAAGATAGTCGCTTTTTAGTGCCGGCAGTTCGCCTTTCTCTCCTGTTTCCCTGTCCGGATAGTGATAGCGCCATATACTTTTGTCCATAAGGTCTTTGCCGATGAGCGGCAGATATATGAACATGAAGTTTCTCTTGGCAAAGCATCTGCGTATCAGGTCTATATTGTCGCAAATGCACCTGTTGGCCGCTTCGTCATATTCGTTCTCAACGTATATCACTTCCTCGTGTACAGGCTCGAATTTCAGGTCGTGCACTCTGACGGCATTGTGCATTACTGTGTATTTGCATTTGGGCTCATCGTTCCTTGTCATGCTGTAGTCGAAGACTTCATTGTATGGCAATGGCTCGTATTTCTTGCGTCTGAATGGATTTTTAAACATTTATGTAATAGTTTCTGTTTGCTGATTATTATGAACGGTGTAGCTATGCGGATTGTTTCTCTTTCTGTTTAACCGAACAGGAAGCCGAATAGCGCTACAAATGCTGCTATGGAAAGGCCGATTAGAAGAACATGGAGTATCAGGTAGCCGCAGCCGAGAGCCCCTCCTAAGGCTCCTGCAAATGCACTTGAACCTCTTTCTCCCTCATTGCCGGAGAAGAAACCGATAATTCCGCCCAATACGGCAATTATCAAAACAATTATTAACCAGTTTGGCATATCCTTTTATTTTTATTGTTGTTAATAAGCATCCTGTTTATGTCAAGCCTTCTTCCGCTCTTTCATCCATATCATTATGAGCAGTATCGCTAAGGCAATGTCGACCGTATTCCATATAGCGCGGCCAAGCGCTATCTTGAAAAAAGGCTGGAACAGAAGGGCCAGGGCGCTGAATGTAATCATCAGATTGCCGTTCTCCGCTTTATTATACCGATACGCCATGACGCCGAAAGCCACCATGGCTGCGAAACGTACCAACTCGTAATACCAATAAGGCATCGGTGCGAGACAGACGACGAGCATTGATGCTAAAACCGGAAGTAGTGTCTTCATATTGTTGTATTATTCTTGTTTGATTCTTCTTTAGGCGCTTTGTTTATCCAGATCATTGCGGACAGGGTTATTACTAATAGTACAAAGAAATCTACTATGAGCGATAACATGAAATCATTGACGGCATAGAAGTAAATGGAGAGAATATAAAATATGAATAACAGTGGAATTGAAATGCAGGAAAGTACAGTTCTTTGCTTTCTTTCGCTCCATTCATTCTTCATTATACCACTTCTTTCCAATAGCGATAGCAGCAGTATCTCTTTGAAATCAAACTTTTTCTTGACTGATACATAATATCCGAATATAGTGATATAGATTAGAGCGAAGGGAAAGGAATAAATCCCTATCACTCCACGTTCACTACCCATAATACACACGTTTACAAGCGATATGCCAGCAATAAGAATCAACCAAAGAATCTTTTTCATTGTAATAATAAACTGTTTGTCGGTTATGAATTGACTGCAAATTTAATCATTAATACCGAAAGCCGCAAATTTTACCGTCTTGCAAGCCTTGCAGATGCCGGTATTGTTCTGCAAGTACAGCTGTATTGCCTGGCATTTAAAGATAGTAGTGCTGTTCGTATTTTATATATCTGCAAATCTTTTCTTTGTTTATTAATGTGAGATTTCCCTGTCACGGTGTGCAGTGGGCGGCCGTATATATGCCGAAGTATATCTTGATGATGCTTGTTTTCACCGGTTTTTCATTGTAAATTTGTTCTGTTTACAACCGTTTTTAATCGTCAAGACTATGATAAATATTTACAAAACACCCGCTCGCTTGTGTGCGGCAGACATCGGAAACCGTATATTTATGCACTTCGTGGCAACCGTGATATTTGATAAACCGCCGGCTCCCGGCCTCGCATGACATTATGTTATGTGACCGGCGGAGTACGCTTTGCGCTCCGCATGCGGCGTGTCGTGCATCCCGATGTGCGATGACTCCATGTCCGAGCGGCGTGCGCAGGCTCCCGACCATTGTGTCGGGAGCCTTTTTTGTTGCTCTGTCGGGCATGTTGCCGTGTTTCATCAGGATACCTGTTGTGTTTCATTCGGATACCGAATGTAGCGCAATGACTATCCAAACACACTGCAACGACTATCCCATTGCGCTGCAACGACTATCCCGCTGCGGAACATTGGGAAAATGGCAGTCCGGCGATGGAGCGTTTGTCAAAAAACGAAGTTAAACCGCCTGCTTTTTGTTCGGATATTGCATAAATCAGAGGCTGTATTGCATAAAAATACGAAAACAGACGCATCGCTTTTATATGACGTTTTGTTTACAGATTCATCGCCCGACGATGCTCTTCCGTGCATGCCGCGGAAGCAATAAATGGATGCCGCGCCTCAAAATCCTTTTGAAAGTCTTGCGTGTACACTCCGTTTTTTCTACCTTTGTAGAAAAGAATTTGCATCCCGGCAATTACTTTTATAATCATGTTTCATTAAAACGGCGAATTATGGCGCTTAATCTGAATAAAAACCTGAAATTGTACTATTCCATCAGCGAGGTGGCACGTATGTTTGAACTCAACGAGAGTACGTTGCGTTACTGGGAGCGTGAGTTCCCGTATCTGCGACCCAAGACCACGGGACCGAGCAATGTGCGCCAGTATACCGAGAAAGATATAGAGCAGATAAAGCTTATATATAATCTCGTGAAGGTTCGCGGCTTCAAACTCGCCGCCGCAAAGAAAATCATCAGCAACAACCGTTCGGGAGCCGACAAGACAGCTGAGGTACTCGAGCGCCTTGCCGGTATCAGGGAAGAGCTTCTCGCACTGAAGCGTCAGCTCGATTACCTTGAATAGTATTTCATTTGAATAGAATATTCTTTTTGTTTATATAGAGATATGAACACCAAAGTCATCGGATATTTGCTCGGCGCCTTGGCCGAGATCTCATACGGTACCAATCCTCTGTTTGCCTTGCCTCTCTATCAGGCTGGCATGGATCCGGATTCGGTTTTGTTTTTCAGATATCTTTTTGCCATACCCATTATAGGTGTGATGCTGAAAGTGCGCGGACGGGGTTTTGCCGTGCGGCGCGCTGAGTTGCCGCCTCTCGTCATGTTGGGGTTGCTTGTGGCCGTGTCTTCGCTCACTCTGTTTGAGAGTTATAACTATATGGACGTGGGAATAGCCTCGACATTGCTGTTCGTGTATCCTGTGATTGTGGCTTTGATAATGACGTTGATGTTCAAGGAGCGTCTTACCGTTCAGACTGTGGTCAGCATTGGCGGTGCGCTCGTGGGCATCGCTCTGCTCAGCATTGGTGAGGGTGGTATGGCACTCAGCGGTACCGGTACGGCACTTGTGTTCGGTTCGGCACTGTCTTATGCCATATATCTGGTGGCGGTGAACCGCAGTTCGATAGGCTCCATGCCCACATTGAAGGTCACTTTCTATATGCTTACGTTCGGTTTGAGTCTGTTTGTGGTGCGGCTATGTATCGGCGACGGTCTGCATGTGCCGCCGTTGGGAGGTTGGTATCTTTGGGCCAACTTAATAGCGCTGGCCGTTTTCCCCACAGCCATCTCTTTTTTATGCACCACAGCCGCCATCAAGCATATCGGCTCTACGCCTACTGCCATTCTCGGTGCTCTCGAACCGGCCACGGCAGTGTTTTTCGGTATGGTCGTATTCGGGCAGCAGATGCTCCCGCGGGAGTGGTGCGGTTTTGTGCTCATCATCCTGTCGGTGTCTGTCGTGGTGGCGGGCGGCGGAGTCACGCGCTATCTCTTGCGCATGAAGAGACTCTTTCCCAGAATAAGGCGCAAGCCCTGCCGGGACGAATGACGGACAGACTGTGCGTCAGGCTCATGGCGTGCATGTCGTGACGGGGATAGGGTTTATATATGAAAGAAACCGGTAATGATATAAAACTGTTTGTTATGAGAACGAGATTGACTGCTGTTATGCTTCTTGTCTGCTGTATGCTGGCAGCGCAAGGCACGGTTGAAGACTATAAGCGTGCTTATGCGCTACGTGGCAAGTACGGGCACGGAAAGGTGTTTTACTCTGATGTAAGGCCGCAGTGGATAGGCAGAAGTCATCGGTTTTGGTACGTGAGGGCAACCCCGGAGGGTAGGGCGTACGTGACGGTGGACGCCGCACGGAAACGGCGTGGCGAGTTGTTTGACCACAAGAGACTGGCGAAAGCGCTTGGGGAAAAGACCGGCAGGAGCGTTTCTTCCGGTGGCATGTATCTCGAACGGTTATCGGTGAGCGACAGGCTGGACACGCTACGGTTTGCTTTTGCCGGCCGCCGCTGGGTGTACGATACGAAGAGAGCCCGGCTTACAGACCGTGGCACGGTGAAGCCACCACAAGGACAGCGTCTGTGGAGTGAGCGTGACGACGAGAAATGGGCGGCACCTGCCGTTTCTCCCGACGGGAAATATACCGCCTATATCAAGGATAATAACATTTTCGTGCGTACTGTGGCGGGAGGAAAGGAGCGGCAGTTGAGCGTGGACGGCACAGAGGGTAATTACTATTCGGCATATATATACTGGTCGCCCGACAGCAGAAAGGTGGCGGCTTGCAAAATTCGAGATACCGAGAAACGGTATATTTATTACGTTGAGTCTTCTCCGGAAGACCGCCTTCAACCGAAACTTCATAAACAGGAATATGCAAAGCCAGGCGATGAACTGCCATTTAAAGTGCCGTGCGTGTTTGATGTGGAGAGCGGACAGGCTGTAATTCCGTCTACAGAGCTTTTCGACAGGCAGTACTACTTGTGGGGACTGCGCTGGGACACAGACGGCGGTGGACTTACTTTCGAGTATAACCAGCGCGGGCATCAGGTTTACAGGGTGCTCGGCATGTCGGCAGAGACTGGCAAGGTGAGCACCATTGTGGAAGAGACATCAGACAAGTATGTGAACTATTCACGCCGTTTCCGTCACGACCTGGGCGACGGTCAGCGGATGATATGGATGAGTGAGCGGGACAATTGGAACCATCTATATATGTTCGACCGTGCATCAGGAGAAGTCCTGCGGCAGATAACGAAAGGCGAATGGTATGTGAGACAAGTGGTGAGGGTTGACGAGGATAATGAGTTGATTTACTTTTCGGCCAATGGAATGCGTAAAGACGAGGACCCGTATCTGATACGTTATTACCGGATCGGTTTCGACGGCGGTGGGCTTACGTGCCTCACTCCGGATGAGGGGATGCACAGCGCATGGTTCTCGTACGACATGAAGTATCTGGTAGACGTGTATTCGAAAGTAGACAAGGCACCTGTGGCTGTGCTGCGCGATGCTGCCGACGGCTCGGTGGTGATGCCGTTGGAAACGGCAGACATAACGGCCCTGCTGGCAGAGGGCTGGAAAGCGCCAGAGGTATTCGCCGCGAAAGGGCGCGACGGCAAGACAGACATGTGGGGAATAATAGTACGCCCGTCAAATTTCGATCCGAAAAAGAAATATCCTGTTGTGGAATATATCTATCAAGGACCGGGCAACCACTATGTGCCCAAGACGTTCATGCCATACGATTATAATATGTCGGCTATGGCGGAGCTTGGTTTTATTGTGGTAATGGTCGACGGAATGGGAACTTCGTTCCGTTCGAGGGAGTTTGAAAACGTGTGTTATAAGAACCTGAAAGATGCCGGTCTGCCCGACCATATAGCGTGGATAAAGGCCGCAGCGGAGAAATATGCCTGCATGGACACGTCGAGAGTGGGCATCTTCGGATGTTCGGCCGGCGGGCAGGAGGCCATGGCCGCTGTGCTATATCATCCTGATTTCTATAAGGCGGCCTACTCGGCGTGCGGTTGTCATGATAACAGGATGGACAAGATTTGGTGGAACGAGCAGTGGATGGGCTATCCTGTGGGTGAGCAATATAAGGACTGCTCGAACGTGGAAAACGCTCATTTGCTTACCCGGCCTCTGATGCTCGTGGTGGGAGAGTTGGATGACAATGTGGATCCGGCTTCCACGATGCAGGTGGCCGATGCGCTGATAAAGGCCGGAAAGGACTTTGAACTGGTGGTTATCCCGGGTGCCCGCCATACCATGGGCGAGAGTTTCGGAGAGCGTAAGCGTTACGATTTCTTTGTGCGTAATCTGCTGAATGTGTGTCCTCCCAGATGGAGCGAGGTGCAAGCGAGGTGACACATATATATAATGCGTGGGTGCGGATATTACTTTCGGTAATTCTCCGCACCCACATGCTTTTATTTCTGTTTTCCGAATGATGTTCAGAGAGCCGACGATGCGGCATTGTTGATCATTTCATCTTTTTATTGCGGTTTTCCTAATGGCATTCAGTATTCCGGTTCCCATGAGTCATTTATGCCGAATACCTTGCTCATCGTGATTTTCGCCGCTTCTTTTTTTGTCAGTTGTCTGCTCCAACCGGCGCGTTTATCCGTTTTAGACCCTTCGCCTCTGTTGTTGTATTCCATATATCGTGCGGTGGTCTCGTTTTCCTTTTTCCTCCAGTTATGCCAACCCTCAGGCCGGATGTGGGTGCCCATGTCGCAGTTCATGAACAGAGTGTAAGCGTATGGTCGCCACGGTCGGCCGAGATAGACCTTGGTTATTCCGGCATCTGCCGTAAGGCGGCAGTTATTGAATATGTAGCCGTAGGGACGGTCTTTGGGTGTTGATGCGGCTGTGATGTATGAGTTGGACTTGCTGTGGATGGTGCAGTTTTCGAACCATGCGGTGGATGGGCCGAATATGAAATCGGTAGTACCTTCGATGTAGCAGTCTTTAAACAGCAGGCGAGTGCCGGCAATTCCTGTATAGACTGTGTCCTGATGACCGAGCAGCCGGCAGTTGACGAATATCAGTCTGTCGCCTTCCGTGTGTATGGCTACGGCCTGTCCGAGACGTGCCGAGTTGTTCTCGATGGTTATGTTTCTAAACGTAATGTCGCTCCCTTCCACTTTCACGGTGTATGTCCTGAATGTCCCTATTCCTTTGGGACGTTCCGCCGATTTTATGTTTGCGTGGTCGTCGTAGGTGATTACGGTGTTGTCTCTGTCCTCTCCGAGTATCTCTATGTTCGTGAGCCATTGCGGGACGATGAGCTTTTCTTTATATACGCCTTTTTTCACGTATATCACTTTGTGGTATTCCATAAAGGCGCGGCACACTTCGATGGCCTCGTCTATCGTGCGGAACTCACCTGTTCCGTCGCGGGCCACTACCAGCGTGTCGGGATTGTCATACTTGTTTGCGGCGCTTGAGCATAGCGTTGCGGCAGCTAAGGCCAGCATCAGGATTAGTTTTCTTCTCATTTCAGGTCTTTTTTGATTTGTTGTTTTTGATTGTTTATGCGTTTTGCCTGTTATCGCCATCAGGTAACAGTGAGGCAATATGGCAGTAGGTTTTTGCCCACCGTATTTTGCGGTGCATGGAAGTATGCCGGATGTTTTGCGGCGTAATTGTCTTCGGTTTGCGGCGGAGCGGAGTGTACCCGTTTGAGGGTGGGTGCGGAGATTACATTATCTGGTTGACCTTTTGCATGTTGTCTATTTTTTTTAGACTGTTGATAATCTCCATTACGTCATCCCTGTCGTGCACGCGCAGTTCTATGATGCCGTCGAATATCCCTTCGTCTGACGAGAGCGTTATTTTATGGATGTTGACGTTCATCTGTTCCGATATGACCTTTGTCACTTCGTTGAGCATTCCGATGCGGTCTATGCCTTTGAGGTGTATGGTGGCGTCGAAGTACAGTCGTTTGTGCATATCCCATTTGGCATCAAGTATCCGGTTGCCGAAGCTCGATTTCAGTTTCGTTGCCACGGGACAGGAACGCTTATGTATCTCGACTTGGCTTTTATTGTCAATAAATCCGAGAATGTCGTCTCCGGGAATAGGATGACAGCAGTGCATGAACTTATATTGTGTAATGTTGTCGTCCGTGATGAATATAGGCTTCTTGCGGTTGAATTTCTCAGGGACGATAAACAGGCTGAGTGGCTTTGAGACACCTTTGCCGTTCTTTCCGTAACTGAGGAAAGGCACGTATTTACGCCATCCCTTGCCGTTCTTAAGCTTTTTATGCTTGCCCTGCAGCTCGTCGATATCCTTTTCACCGAGAATGATTGTCTTTTCGGCCAGTGACAGGAAGAAAATCTCACGTTTTTGCGCTTCATGGAAAGCCGCGAGCTGATCGGCTATGGCGTTCGTGTATTTCATGTCGTGCTTGTCCAGGAACTCATTCAGAATCTCTTCGCCCTGCTTTTGCAGTTCCCTTCCGTCGCGTCGGAGTATCGCTTGTATCTTGGCTTTGGCCTTGGCGGTGGATACGAAGTTTATCCATGACTGCTGGACATGCTGGGATTTGGATGTGAGTATCTCCACTTGGTCGCCGCTTTGCAACTTGTGACTCAGTGGGACGAGCTTATGGTTGACCTTGGCGCCTATGCAATGGCTGCCGAGGAACGTGTGGATGGAGAACGCGAAGTCGAGAGCCGTGCATCCGGCGGGCATCGTCTTTATCTCACCTTTGGGTGTGAAGACGAATATTTCGGATGCGAACAGGTTCATTTTGATTGCGTCAAGGAAATCCATGGCATCGGGCTGCGGGTCGTCGAGTATCTCTTTGATGGTGTGCAGCCATTCGTTCAGTTCGCCTTCGTCTTCCGTAAACTCCACTTGGCCGTCTTCCTTGTACTTCCAGTGCGCGGCAAGTCCCTGCTCGGCAATCTCGTCCATGCGGTCGGAGCGTATCTGAACTTCAATCCAGCGGCCTTGCTTTGACATCAAAGTGACGTGTAATGCCTGATAACCGTTTGCCTTGGGGTGGTTCAGCCAGTCGCGCAGCCTGTCTGGATGAGACTGGTATATCTTGCTGATGGCAACGTAAATGTTGAAGCATTCGTTGATTTCCTCTTCACGGCTTTTGGGCTTGAAGATGATGCGTACCGCGAGGATATCATATATTTCGTCGAATGTGACGTGCTTGGTCTGCATCTTGTGCCAGATGGAATAAGGGCTTTTGATGCGCTCTTTGATGGAGTATTCGATGCCCATCTCCTTCAATGACGCTTCGATTGGAGTGGTAAAGCGGTCGAACAGTGTCTGGCGAGACTCTTGTGTGGATGCCAACTTCCTGCGGATAGAATCATATTGCTCAGGATGCTCGTACCGGAAACTTAGGTCTTCAAGCTCGGTTTTGATTTTATTAAGTCCTAACCTGTTGGCCAGTGGGGCGTAAATGTACAGTGTCTCTCCGGCTATTTTGTATTTCTTGTTTGCCGGTTGACTGTCAAGTGTGCGCATGTTGTGCAGGCGGTCGCATATCTTTATGAGTATGACACGTATGTCATCGCTCATGGTGAGAAGCAGTTTCTTGAAGTTCTCGGCCTGTGCCGAGGCCTGATCACCGAATATTCCGCCGCTGATTTTAGTCAGGCCGTCCACTATCTGGGCTATTTTGGCACCGAAGATATTTTCTATGTCCTCCGTCGTATAGTCCGTATCTTCCACCACATCATGCAGCAGTGCGGCACAAATACTTGTAGACCCCAGTCCGACTTCCTCGCAAGCTATTTGCGCTACGGCTATCGGGTGCATTATATATGGCTCTCCCGACAGCCTTCTAACTCCTTTATGGGCCTGTCTCGCAAAGTTGAATGCCTTTGTGATGATATCCACTTTCTTGCGGTGACGCGACGAAATGTAAGTGTCCAGCAAGTGTTGGAACGCGCCGTTGATTAGCTCAGTGTCTGCCGCTTCTCTCTTAATCTGTTCGTCTTCCATGATTATGCCCTTCGGAATGATTGTCGTTTATTTCACTCTGAGTTTCTTGCCGGCCCGGATGTTGGTGCCTTTTATGCCGTTGAGCTTTTTCAGTTTGCTTACCGTTGTGCCGTGCTTGCGCGCTATTTCAGACAGTGTCTGTCCGCTTTTTATTGTTATGCTCTTTCCTGCGCCACTGCTTCTTCTGGTCTTTCTGCTTCTCGATGAGGAGCGTGTGCTGCTTCTTGAAGTGGATCTGCTTCGGGATGAGTATGCAGGTGCGTCGTCGTTGACGGCCACTTCGGTGCGTTTGTTCATCAGTTCATCAGCTTTGTAGTTGCAGATCTCCTCTTGTTTGTCAATGAATTTTCCTATTTCGGTCTGCGGCAGCCTTATGTATGTCATCTCTGATGCTCCCGGCACAATGTCCCGGCGATACGCAGGGTTCAGTGTCCTGAGTTGTTCCATGTCTATTCCGCATACGGATGCGATCTGTTCGAGATGTATGTTCTTGTCAACCATGATCGTATCTGTCTTTGCCGGCAGTCTTGTTGTCATCGGGCAGATGTTATGTTCGCAGTAATACGTCATTATGTAGTTTGCCGCGATGAATGCGGGAACATATCCTCTTGTTTCTTTCGGCAGATAGGGGTATATCTGCCAGTAGTCTCTTGAGCCGTTTGAGCGGTGTATGGCCTTGTTGATCTGGTCGGGACCGCAGTTGTATGCGGCAATGACGAGATTCCAGTCACCGAATATTTTATACAGGTCGCTCAGGTAATGAGCCGCCGCGTATGATGATTTCACCGGGTCGCGGCGTTCGTCTACCAGCGAGTTTACCTTCAGTCCGTAGTGTTTTCCGGTTACGAGCATGAACTGCCAAAGTCCCGTCGCGCCCACTCTTGATACGGCCGTGGGGTTGAGTGCCGATTCTATTACCGGCAGATAGCGCAGCTCGAGCGGCAGATTATATGCTTCGAGGGCTTCTTCGAAGATGGGCATGTAGAAGTTGGACGCGCCGAGCATGTAGCTGACGGAGTGGCGCAACCTGCCGCTATATCTGTCGATAAATTTCTGTACCACGTCATTGTGCGGCATTTCTATCACCGACGGAATGCGGCTCAGCCTATCCACATACACCTCTTTGGCGAATACGGGATTGACATCTTTCATACGGCAGTCGTTGTCCTCGTCGAGATAGTTTTTCGACATATATAGATTCATCAGGCTGTCGATGTCCTGTTCCATTGCCTCGGGCACCTCGATAACCTCGTTTCGCCCTTCATTGTCTGTCACTGTTATCTCGTTATCCGTAGCCGTTGTCCCATTGTCGCCAATCGTATTTTGAGCTTGCATCACGCAGTTGCCTGCAAAGAAGACAGCGGCTGTCATCAGAAATGTTCTTTTATTCATTATTATATTGTAATGTTCGTTTTGTTATATAGTAATATTTGTTGTCTTGTCGTTGTGATTAGCCGTAGCGGAAATATTCTTTTTTTTCATGAGTCCCTCATATCCGTCATGTCGTGCCGGAAAGCGGATGCGGCCCCATCTCTTTACCTTGTCACTCCCACTTGAATGCCTGCCGTGCTATGTCTTGCGGTTTTTCCGCTCCTGTCAGAACCTTATGCTGCATTGCAGGCCGAGTGCGGCGTTTTCAAGCGAGTTGCTTCCGTTCTCAACCCTCATCACGGCAGGCTCAACCCTCAGGCTCAGGTCGCTTGAAATGTCAAACTCAGACAGTTCGGCATCCACGTAAGCGTCTATCACAGACAGGGCGTATACACCGAGAAGACAGAAGAAACTGAGGTCACGCCATCGGCGGTACTTGTCTTTTCTGCTTTTGAATATACGCTTGTATCGCTCCTCGTTCGACTTGTCTATCTGCATTCCGAGATGCAAAAACTTGTTGTAGCTCTGCGTGGTGGGGTCATCGTCCATGATGTCGAGATACGCTTGCGAGTAGTCTTTGTACATCATGTTGTTCCAGTTCATCGCATATATGCACCCCATCATGCCTCCGTAGAATATCGGCAGTTTCCAATATTTGCGGTTGTATATCTGTCCCGCTCCGGGAATTACCATTCCCAGCCACATCGCCCGTTGGGGATTCGGCCGCCATGCGTCCCAGTCTTTTGGTTCCTTGGCCGCTTTGCGGGCTTCTTTTTCTATTTTTTTCTGAGCCTTTTCGACATTTTTGTCGTCCGTAGCTATCGAGTCGATGGTAGCCAGAACCCTGTCAATGCTGTCGGCCGTGAACGTTGCGACGGTGCCCGTGTCGTGTCTGGTGCCGTCATGTGCGGCCGCGTCCAGGCTGCCAATCGACAGTATCAACGCGGTCACCGATACACGCAGTGCGGATATGATGTTGCTTCGTTTCACTTTCCGCCGCTTGTTTTTATCCGTTGTTCACGCTGTCGAGAGCGTTCATTATCCGTTCGAGTTCTTCCTCGTTGGCGAACGATATGCTTATTTTCCCTTTTCCCTTGGGCGAGCATGTCATTCTGACATCGGTCTTGAAAAATCCCGCCAGTCTGTCTCTGAGTGCTGTGAACTCTTCGGGCATCTGTGCTTTAGCCGCTATCCTTTTCTTTGCCGTCTGCACGTCTTGCCCGTTTTTGAGCATATTGACCATCTCCTCGACTTTCCTCACGGAGTATCCGTTCTTCTGTATCTCTTTGAATAACTTTATCTGCACGCTCGGACTGTCTATTGCCAGTAACGCTCTTGCGTGTCCCATGTCAATCTCTTTGTTCTTGAGAGCCATCTGAACCTGTGCCGGCAACTTCAGCAGCCGCATGTAGTTGGTCACCGCCGCACGGCTTTTTCCCACCCGCTCGGCGATTTTTTCCTGTGTCATGCCTGTTGTTTCCGACAGGTGCTCGTATGCGAGCGCTATCTCGATAGCGTTCAGGTCCTCACGTTGTATGTTCTCCACGAGAGCCATTTCCATCACGCTCTCGTCCTCCACTGTGCGGATATATGCCGGAATGGCTTTCAGCCCGGCCCTTTGGGATGCCCTCCAACGGCGTTCGCCGGCTATTATCTGATATTTCCCGTCAGCTGTCTGTCTCAGTGTGATAGGCTGTATGATGCCTATCTCGCTGATGCTGTGGGCCAGTTCGTTGAGTGCGTTCTCGTCAAATTCGCGTCTTGGTTGGTTGGGGTTCGGCTCTATCAGCTCCACGGCTATCTCGCTCAGGTTCGACGAACCTTGAGTGTGTACCTCTCCCGTGTCTATCAACGCGTCGAGTCCCCGTCCGTTTCCGATGTCGTCGAGTCCCCGTCCGAGTACGCTCTTATTGCTGTATTTCTTGTGTACTGCCATTGTTATTGTCGTCAGTTCACGGACTGCCCGCAGGCTGTGTCAGTCTGCCTGTCGTCCGCTCACGATATGATAATAGGGTTTACTTGTTCTTGTTGATAATCTCTTTTGCCAGCGCAAGGTGGTTCTTGCTGCCTGTCGAGTCTGCGTCGTAGAGGATGACCGGCAGTCCGTGGCTCGGGCTTTCGCTCAGTTTCACGTTTCGCTGTATCACCGTCTTGAACACAAGCTCCTGGAAATGCCGCTTCACCTCGTCGTATATCTGGTTGGCAAGCCTGAGGCGCGAGTCGTACATCGTCAGCAGGAAGCCTTCTATTTCGAGCCTTGTGTTCAGCTTGCTCTTGATTATCTTTATTGTGTTGAGCAGTTTGCTGATTCCTTCGAGCGCGAAATATTCGCATTGCACGGGTATTATCACCGAATCGGCCGCCGTCAGGGAGTTTACCGTGATGAGTCCGAGCGATGGGCTGCAATCTATCAGTATGTAGTCGTATTCGGCCCTGATAGGCTCGAGCAGTTTTTTTATCACTTTCTCCCTGTCTTCGAGATTGAGCATTTCTATCTCCGCTCCCACGAGGTCGATGTGGCTCGGTATGATGTCGAGTCCGTCAATGTCGGTGGTGTATATGGCATCGCGCACGTCTGCGTGAGAGATTATGCATTCATATAGCGAGCAGTCCACCTGCTTGATGTCGACTCCGAGTCCGCTCGATGCGTTGGCCTGCGGGTCTGCGTCAACCACTAACACGTTTTTCTCTAACGTGGCGAGCGATGCCGCCAGATTGATGGTGGTGGTCGTTTTGCCTACGCCGCCCTTTTGATTTGCTAATGCGATTATTTTTCCCATTTTACGTGTTGCCACATGGTGATGGCTTTTTGATTTGCTTGCAAAGTTACATATTTTATATGAGAAAATGCCATTTATGGTGCTTTTTTAGTAATTTTGCACAATAAACGATAATAAGATTTATGGAAAAAGAGAAACCTTTGATATTGATTTCAAACGACGACGGCTACCACTCCAAAGGGTTGCGCTGCCTTATAGACATGCTCAGCCCGATTGCCCGGCTGCTCGTGTGTGCTCCCGAGTCGGGGCGCAGCGGATTTTCGTGTGCTTTCTCTGCGGCCGAGCCGTTGCGGTTGAAGCTGCGCCGAAAGTGGGACGATGTTGAGGTGTGGTCGTGCAGCGGCACACCTGTCGACTGCGTGAAAATGGCTCTGAGCCAGCTTTGCGGCGGACGGCGTCCCGACATGGTTGTCGGGGGCATCAATCATGGCGACAACGCATCCGTGAACACGCATTACTCCGGCACTATGGGCGTTACGCTCGAAGGGTGCATGAAATATATCCCATCCGTGGCTTTCTCGCTGTGCGACCACAGTGATGACGCGGATTTCACGCCGATGTCGGATATTGTAAAAAAGATTACAAAACAGGTGCTTGCCGAAGGGTTGCCGACTGGTGTATGTCTGAACGTGAATTTCCCGCTTGGCGACTCTTACAAAGGTGTGAGAATATGTCGTATGGCACGGGGTACGTGGGGTAATGAGGTCGTGAAATGCCGTCATCCACGCGGATATGACTATTATTGGATGACCGGTGAATATACAAACGACGAGCCGGAAGCCGAAGATACGGACAACTATGCGCTCACCCATGGATATGTGGCCGTGACGCCGACGCGGATAGATGTCACTGCTTATGATTTTTTTGAACAAATAAAGGGCTGGAACATCCAATGAGATACTATCTGATAGCGGGCGAGGCGAGTGGCGACCTGCATGCCTCATGCCTCATGCATGCCCTGAAACGCCACGACCGGCAGGCTGAGTTCCGCTTTATCGGTGGCGACATTATGGCTGCCGAGGGCGGCACTTGCGTGCGCCATTACCGTGAATTGGCCTATATGGGTTTTGTTCCCGTGCTGAGACATCTTCCGACGATACTCGGAAACATGCGGATGTGCAAGCGCGATATTTCCGAGTGGCATCCCGATGCCGTCATTCTAATCGACTATCCGGGATTCAACCTCTCGGTCGCGAAGTTTGTTAAGGCTCATACCGACATACCCGTATACTATTATATTTCACCGAAAATATGGGCATGGAAGGAGTATCGTATCAAGAGCATCAGGCGGGATATAGACAGGATGTTCTGCATACTGCCGTTTGAGGTGGACTTTTATGAAGGCAAGCATAATTACCCGATAGACTACGTGGGCAATCCGACTGTTGCGGAGGTTGACTCGTTTCTCGCTTTTCACGACCCGGCCGATGCCCTTTCAGGCAAGCCTGTGATAGCGTTGCTGCCAGGTTCGCGCCGTCAGGAGATTAAGGATAATCTGCCCGCCATGCTCGAGGCGGCTTCTGCATACAGCGATCGTTATGCCGTGATGGTGGCCGGCGCCCCGGGCATAGAGCCTGGTTATTATCATCGGGTGATGGGAGGAGCAGGCCGTTCGGTGAGCATAGTCCACGGACAGACCTACCGGCTGCTGGCCTGTGCGGCGGCGGCCGTGGTCACCAGTGGCACGGCCACGCTCGAAACAGCCCTTTTCGGCGTGCCGCAGGTGGTGTGCTACAAGACCCCGTTGCCGCGGCTGGTGTCTTTCCTGCGCCGTCATCTGCTGAAAGTGAAATATGTGTCGCTCGTCAATCTGATATGCGACGGCGAGGTGGTGCGCGAGCTTGTGGCGTCGTCTTTCTCGGTGGCGAACATCCGCAGCGAGCTGGGCGGCATACTGCCGGGCGGGGCTGAGGCCGCACGGATGAAAGAAGACTATCGTGAGTTGCGCCGGCGTCTCGGCACAGGAGACGCGGCCGACAACGCCGCCCGGCTCATGGTGACTCGTCTGACCGGTAGATAATAGGGTCGTCAGGATGCGTTCGGATGTGTGCAGTAGTGTTTTTCAATGGTGTTTTTGTATATGTCCGAACGCATGTCCTTTGTCATGCCGTTCTTTGTCTTTTATCGTCATGCGGCTTTTGATTTGTAGTTTTGCCGCATTTTGTTTGTTGGTTTGCGTCTTGTGTTTTGTAAATAAATATACGGGTAAGTTAGGGGACGCTTGTCTCTGCCCGATTATGTGACAAACCACTGTCCGACGACCGTTTTTCCTTTGGTTTTTGATAAGTTTTCGGATGCGCCGTAGTTCAATACGTCTTATCCTGCGTTCGGCATGCTGTTATCTCACAATGGGATAGCGGTTGTGTAGCATTGGGATGCCCGTTGCTTGGTGTTCGGCATCCCGTTGCGCTGTGACGGCTATCCCGTTGCGGTGTGCAGCCGCCGGACCGTGCCTTGATGCACGCCGGATGCTGTGTGCGGCACGGTGTGCCGCGCAATAATATGTGTGTTATGCCTAATCGGGAGGCGGTTTGACAGCCGTGTTCTGCCGATTATCAAATATTATAGTCGTGTTTGGGTGCGCAGACATGCGTTTTTCGACTTTATTTATGTATCTCCCGGATACGGTTTTGTAAATATTTATCATGGTATTCATTGCCGTTTTTATCGTTATCGTGTCATAAAGGTAGCACAAAAAAATGCCGAAAGCAAGCCATAAGGCGATATACATCGCGCTATATGCGCCGTAACCTGCCGGTGCCGTTTCCTTTACCGGGGTATAAAATAAAGGCGATTATTTTTCTTGTTTTGCCGTTTTTATTTTATTTTTGCAAATGAATATGCCTGTTGCCGAAAGTGTCGCTTGTCGCGGTATGGAGGGCTTGTCGGGCAAATAGTTATTAACCGTTAAAATTACAATTAAGAAACAGACAGAAAGGAGAGAAGCGTGAGCATGGAATGCCGGCCAACGACTGTCGGTTGACGTTCCGGAGGGGTTTATAAACCGATTTATTAACCTGAAAAGCGTTTCCGTTCCGATGTGGATTTGAGTAGAGCACATATTTGATATTGAGCTTTGGGCTCTTGTTCTTTTTTTGTTGAATACCGCCAAACATTCACTGCATGGGAACAAGTAGACTGAGGGTTCACGCCGTCAAGGCGTGGACTGTTCTGTCGCTTGTATGCAGAAGGTCACTTGGCGGTAACCTAACAAAAAGCAGGCAAAGGAATGGTTTACGCCTTTTTCATTATTAAAAAACAAGCAAATGAAAAATTTTAGAATGTATTTCCGGACATGTCTGTCGGGCATGGCTGTATGGTGCGTTGCATGTATGCTGGGCGGTTGCCAGATTTACGGAGTGATAAAAGACGCGACCGATAAGGAGGAGGGACGCATCGTGATGAAAGACGGCACGGAATATGTGGGACGCGTGAAGATGCCGAAATGTAACACGAAGAATATCAGCATCAAGACGGCCGGCGGTGAGAAGCTGAAACTGAGAAACACTGACATAGCGGTGCTCGGGGTGTGGAAGAAAACGCACACGGACATGTGTCACTATCTTGTGTCTTATCCGTATGTGACGAATAAGATGTTCTCCACGAAGAAAGAAAAGACCGTGGCCCCGCAGTGGATGGCGGTGCAGGCGCAGGGAGATAATGTGGAGTTTTACTGTTGCAGCTATAAGTACAGCATACAGAGCAGCGGCACACTGACAATCACGAGCGTGCAGAATGGCAGCATAGTGTTCGTAGGCAGAAAGAAAGGCGAGGAGAAAGGACGGGTGATAGGCTATCAGGGCAGCGGCACGAAGCACTGGCGCACGTCGCTGATCAACTTCTTGTCAGACGACCCCGAACTGTGCCGTAAGTTGGAAAACAAGGAGATTGAGCCTGACAACCTGAAGCAGATAGCCGACCTCTATACACCGAAAGCAAAATGAGCAGGTTTCGTTTCTTTGTCCTTTCGCTGCTGTTCGGCTGTTCGGCAGCGTGTTTTCCGCAGGCCGGTTACCTGCATGTGGAGTTGCAGGGAGGCTACGAACTGTTTCATGACATGAGCGGTAAGTCGGGCTACGACATAAACATCGGTTGCCGCTATACGCTTGACAACCGGTTTTTCGCGGCGTGCATGCTGCACGGTGGTATCAACGACGGTACTTATGAGGGCATATATGCCGGCGAACCGACGCGGCTTGACCATACGATGCGCGAATATATGATAGGCGTAGGGCCGGGAGTGTATCTCTATAATGGCGGAAACAGGTGGATATTCGCCGATGTCATGGCCGGTTACGGTTTCGGGGAAGAGTTGAAATCGTCGTCGGAGAGCGAGACGACGTCTCTCGACGGGTTTGCCGCTTCCGCCCGGCTCGGGGCCGAGTATCAGATGAAAAACGGTTGGGTGGTCGGTGCCAATGTCGGGGGCTATCTCGTCGGGGGCACCGTGCGCCCGGCGGTGAACCTTAAATGGGGAATGTTTCTTAATCTGTGATTTTCTCTCAATATGCGCGAAGCAATCGGTTTGCTTTGCGCATATTGGTAAATCGCGGCGCTTGATATTTGTTCATATATATCGGTTTTTGTGTTATTTATGTGTGCCATAATTTCCGAATGACGTTATTTATTTGTATATTTGCTGCATAAAAATAACGTAAAACCATGAATAAGGCAATAGAGACAATAGGCAGACAGTGCCAATCGCTCACCCGGCTCGACTGGTGGTTGTCGTGGACGGGCATCTTTGTGGGGTGCGCCGTCATGGCGGCCGGGTTCGTGTATTTCATAAATCCGTATAGCATCGTGCCGGGCGGAGTGTACGGAGCGAGCATCGTGATGCACAACCTGTTCCCGAGCATACAGGTGGGTACGTTCGGATATATGTTCGACATACCGCTGCTCGTGCTCTCGATGATATTTCTCGGAGCCAAACTCGGTTCGCGGACGATTGTCGCCGCCCTGTCGACACCGTCGATAATGAACGTTATGTCGCGCCTGAGCTATCCCACGCAGGACGCTCTCGAACGGCTCGACCCGGCGTTGCTGCTCGGCGGAAGCGTGGACATGACAGACCATCTGATGCTCACGAGCATTGTGGGGGCCACGCTGATAGGTATCGGTTGCGGCATAGTGGTGCGCAGTCATGGTACTACGGGCGGCAGCGATATTGTGGCGATGATACTTCAAAAATACTGCCACATACGTTTCTCGACGGCCATACTGATGGTAGATGCCGTTGTGGTGCTCTTCGGGCTGGTGGTAATCGGATTCGGAGTCGGCAGCACGGACGACAGCGTGACGCCGTCGTGGCATCTGTCGTTCTACTCGCTGATAGCCATTTTCGTCACGTCCCGTGTGCTGGCATACGTCATCAACGGCGCGAAAGACGACAAACTGCTGTTCGTGATAAGCAAGAAGGAAATGGTGGAACTGCATCGTTTTATACTGAAAGACCTCGACCGCTCGGCCACTCTGATAAAGAGCAGCGGCCTCTATACGGGTGCCGACAAGGAGATGCTATTCCTTGTGGTGAGCCAGAAGGAAGTGACGGTGGTGAAAAGCAAGATTAAAGAGGTGGATCCCTGTGCCTTTGTGGTTGTCACCGACGTGTACGACACGTTTGGAGAAGGCTGGAAACAGCTTCCGTCGGCCGGGGAGTTGCAGCCGGAGTAGGTTCTTAAAGAAGGGTGCCTTTGTGGTCAAGGGAGCTGAATGAGTTATCGCCCGTTGCACTCGCGGGAGTTAAAGACATTTGCTTTAAGCGGTGATTTCGTATCACGTGGCAATGGTATTGTCTTTAACTCCCGCGAGTGCAACGGGCGATAACTCATTCAGCTCCCTTGATTCCTGATATATTAAACTCCTTAAACGAACAGCGTCAGCGTATAAAGATACACCACCGCCGCCGGAATTGCGAGCAGGGAGGAGTCGAAACGGTCGAGCATTCCGCCGTGACCGGGCAGTATGGAGCCGCTGTCTTTTATGCCGATGGTGCGCTTGAAGAGGCTCTCCACAAGGTCGCCCCATGTCCCGAATACAACGGCGATGAGTCCGAGCCCCATCCATTCAAGCATGCTCAGCTGCAAGTCATTCACTCCATATTTTTCGGTTAAGTGCCAAATGCCGGCAGCGGCGGCCATGACAACGATGGCACCGCCAACCGAGCCTTCCCAGCTTTTTCCCGGACTGACCCGCGGAAAAAGTTTGTGGCGGCCTAAGAGCGAACCGAAACAATATGCCCCGGTGTCGTTCAGCCATAGAAACACGAAAACGCTTAGCGGTATAAGGTATGTATATGCCACTCCGTCGGCCGTCGCCCTGAACGCAAGCACGTTGAGGAGCGAGAACGGCAGGGCGGTATACATCTGGCTCATCATAGTGTATGCCCAGTTGTTTATCGGGTCGGCGTTCTTGGCGTAAAGTTCTGCCACGAGCAGGTATATTATAGTGAGCAGATATGGGATAAATACGGTGGACGGTGTCAGGCCGCTGCAAAAGCCTGTCATGGCGAAAAATAGGTATACACCGGCTACCGTACAGATAAACCTGTTGGTGTCGACACCGTCACGTTCGTTTACAAGTCCGGTAAACTCCCATACGGTCAGTCCCGTGATTAAGGCGAAAAGGAGTGCCATCGCCGTGGGATTTATAAAGCATACCACGATTGCTGCCACGAATAATACACCGGTAATGGCGCGAACTATAAAGTTTTTCATTTGTTGTTCTGTTATTTGTTCGGTTGCTTTTATTTGCCGTTCTCTTTTTCGTCGCTGCTGTTTCCGGTTTCTGATTTAGCGGCCAGTCTGGCTTCCGCCTCTCTCGCCAGCTCCTCGGCACGGCGTTCAGCCATGGCCTCGGCCTCTGCTCTTTGTTGCGCTTCGAGCAGTTCCTCGGCACGGCTTGCCCACGGGCGCTTGCCGAAAATGTTCTCCACGTCTTCTGCAAATATCACTTCGCGGCTCATCAGTAGGTCGGCCAGTTTGGCGTGGCCGTCTTTGTGCTCTGTGAGTATTCTCTTCGCTCTGTCGTATTGCTCGTTGATCATTTTGAGAACCTCGTCGTCCATAATCTTCGCCGTAGTTTCGGAGTACGGCCGTTGCAGGCTGTATTCGTTATTGTTGTAATAGCATATGTTGGGCAGTTTGTCGCTCATTCCTGCGTATGCAATCATTCCGTAAGCACTCTTCGTCACCCTTTCGAGGTCGTTCATGGCTCCGGTCGATATAAGGCCTGTAAACAGTTCCTCGGCGGCGCGGCCTCCAAGGGTGGCACACATCTCGTCGAGCATCTCCTCCTTGGTGGTGATGGCGCGTTCCTCAGGCATATACCATGCAGCCCCGAGCGCTCTGCCACGCGGGACGATGCTTACTTTGACAAGCGGATTGGCGTGTTCTGTGAACCAGGATATAGTCGCGTGTCCGGCCTCGTGTATGGCGATGGTGCGTTTTTCTTTCTCGGTCATTATCTTGGTCTTCTTCTCCAATCCGCCGATAATGCGGTCTACAGCATCCAGGAAGTCTTGTTTGCCTACGGTCTTGCTGTTGTGGCGTGCAGCGATAAGGGCCGCTTCGTTGCATACATTGGCAATGTCTGCGCCAGAGAATCCCGGTGTCTGTCGTGCGAGATAGTCCACATCTACGCTTTCATCTATTTTCAAAGGTCTCAAATGAACCTTGAATATCTCCTTGCGCTCGCTCAGATCCGGTAAGTCTACGTGTATCTGACGGTCGAAACGGCCGGCTCTTAATAGGGCTGAGTCGAGCATGTCTGCACGGTTCGTGGCGGCAAGGATGATTACCCCGCTGTTCGTTCCGAAGCCATCCATTTCCGTGAGCAGGGCGTTCAGTGTGTTCTCGCGCTCGTCGTTGCCTCCCATTGCCGGGTTTTTGCTGCGCGCGCGTCCCACGGCGTCAATCTCGTCGATGAATATTATGCATGGCGATTTCTCTTTGGCCTTGCTGAAAAGGTCTCTTACACGGCTTGCGCCGACACCTACGAACATCTCTACAAAGTCTGAGCCGCTCATCGAGAAGAACGGTACTCCGGCCTCGCCGGCCACCGCTTTGGCAAGGAGGGTCTTTCCTGTACCGGGGGGGCCCACAAGCAAGGCACCCTTAGGTATCTTTCCTCCGAGTTCGGTATACTTCTGAGGGCTTTTCAGGAAGTCGACGATCTCCTGCACTTCCTGTTTGGCTCCGACCTGTCCGGCCACGTCTTTGAACGTGATATTCATCTCGCCGCCTTTCTCGTACATCTTCGCACGGCTTTTACCCACGTTGAAGACACCGCCCGGTCCGCCTCCAGAGCCTCCGCTCATGCGACGCATGACGAAGACCCATAGGAACACGAGGAATGCTATGGGCAGCAGGTTGAACAGCAAGGAGGTGAACAGGTCGCTCTTTTTCTTGTTGTCGTAGCTGAAGTCTCCCGTGAACTTTTTTTGTTTGCGAGCCTTTGCCACGAACTGTTCTATCTGATCCGTTGAGCCTATCTGCACCGTGACGGACGGCTCTTTGCCGGTCTGGTCGACACCCTGCTTGAACACGTCGCGTATATATTGCGGTTTGATGTACATGTCAAGGACATTCTGTTCTTTATTAACCACAATTTTAGAGGCATATCCTTTCATCACCATCACTTCAAACTGGTGATATGAGGTTTCGGTTTTGATGCTTGAATTGCTTCCTCCATTAGTGAGAAACATTACTCCGAGGACAATCAATGCAATGGCGTAAATCCAACCCATATTGAATTTAGGCATGTTCATCTTGGGGTTGTTCTGGTTGTTTTTATCCATAATGAATTTGGTGTTCTGTTGTGTCAGTCTATATCGGGGATGTTTGTTATGTCGGCATCTTCCCATAAATGTTCCAGGTCGTAATACTCGCGGACATCCGGCAGGAAAATATGTACGAGTACGTCGGCATAATCCATCGCCACCCATTGTGCGTTGTTTAGTCCGGCTACCTTTATCGGCTTCTCGCCGCTCTCTATTCTTGTCATTTCGCTTACGGAGTCGGCTATGGCCTCGACTTGAGCCGGCGACGAGCCTTGGCAAATTACGAAATACTTACAGATTGTACCGTCGATATTGCTTAGATCGGCAATTACGATGTTGCTTCCTTTCTTTTCCTGAATACCTTTTGTTATTGTCTGTACTAATTGCTTTGTCTGTTCCATCTATATAATAATGTATGATTATTTTATTGCCATATATGTGGATTCCGGTGGAAATCCGTATTAACCTGGCCGGACGCTGCTTGATTAAAGTTGCTGAGCCGCAGATTATTTTATGCAAAGGTAATGTAATTAGCTATGACGGCAAAATAAATTGGGATTTATTAGCAATTTTGCACCTTGTATAATTGTATGGATTTAAGAAAAAATTACCTGTTATTGGGTTTTTAAGGCAAAAAAACGTCGAAAAATTTTGTTGGTTTATGAAAAATTGCTACCTTTGCACACGCAAACGGATAAGCGATTCCGAAGCGAACAATATTGGGATATGGTGTAATGGTAACACTACAGATTCTGGTCCTGTCATTCTTGGTTCGAGTCCGAGTATCCCAACACGTTAAGAGGCAAATGAAGCATAAACCGCTCATTTGCCTTTTAACGTGTTTATAGGTTTGTCGTGAAAGAAGGGGGCGGACTGACCAGGAAGTGCCGGGCATTTTTTTGTAGCACGTTTGTTTGTCTTTTCTGTGTTTGTGGGCTTTATTTCGTATTATGGCAGTGCGCTTTAGAAATATAGGCCATGGATTTTCTTGTGAGTCATGACAGGCTTGATGTACGTTGAAAATATGTGATTCCGGAAAGATCATTCTGATAAATGGTGATGTACCAGAGGGGTATGAAAAAATAAATGCGCAAGTATCCGTAATGGGATTACTTGCGCATTTATGTCTTAAAAGACACAGCTTGTGTACCGTTTGCAAAGTGTCTTGGACACAATATTACGGTACATATCCGTTATTGCATATCTTTTATGCTCTGTTCTCGGCGTCAATGGCCTTGATTTTCTCTCGCACAAGATTCATGTCGTCTTTCAGTTTCTGGACCTTGCGGTTCATCTCGTCAATCAGGCTGTTGCCTTTCTTGCTGCTGGCGTTGAGGAAACCGAGATTGTTCTCGTATGTCTGAACCTCATTTTTGATTGCCTCATACTGGCGCATGAGTCTTGCTCGTTCGTTGTCAAGTGCGTTCTCGCCTTGCTCTGCCACGTTCTTTATTTTGTTTTTGAAGTTGGACAGGCGTCTGCGGGCACTGCTGATATTAAGCTCTTTGTACAGTTGGTCTACCACAGCGTGGAACTCATCGTACAGTTTGTCTTTCTCCTTATATGGTACATGACCTATCGAATTGTATTCCTCGATAAGTTTCTGCACCGCTTCCTGGGTGCGTTCCGCCCCTTCTTCGGTCAGGGCTTTGAGTCGCTCGATGACTCCGCGCTTTTTGTCAAGATTGTCGTGTTCCTCTTTATGCTGGCCGGATGTGGCGGCATTGCGCGCTTCGAAGAAATGGTTGCATGCCCCGAGAAATTCTTCCCATAGCTGATCGCTGATTTTCTTGGATACCATGCCGATGGTCTTCCATTCTTTTTGCATGGCGATGAACTTGTCGGTGGTCGACTTCCAGTCAGTGCTGTCTTTCAAGGCATTGGCCTTTTCGATGAGCGCGCGTTTCTTGTCGGCATTCTCTTTGAAAGTATCTTTCAGATTCTTGAAGTATTCTGCCTTGCGGCTGAAAAAGTCGTCGCATGCAGTGCGGAAACGTTCGAATATCTTGACGTTCATCTTCTGCGGAGCGAAACCTATCGTCTTCCATTCCGTCTGTATGTCGATGATCTCTTTCGTATGCTTGTCCCAGTCTGCCGAACCTTTGTTCTCTTCTGCGGCAATAGCCTCTACTTTCTCGCAAAGGGCCGTCTTGCGTGCGAGGTTGTCTTCCTCCTTGGCGCGCAAGTCCTCGAAGTGCTGCTGGTGGCGCTTGTTGATCACAGTGGACGCAGCTTTGAAGCGTGTCCATATCTCATCGCGCAACTCTTTTGCCACGGGGCCTGTCTCGCGGTATTCCTGATGCAGTTTCTGCAGTTGGTGGAACGCGCTGATGAGGTCTTCTTCGTCTGCCAGTTTCTCGGCGGCCTCGCACAGGCGTGTCTTTATTTCGAGATTTTTCTTGAAGTCGTATTCGCGCGCCTCGCTGTTCAGTTTCAACAGATCGTAGAATTGCTCCACATACAACTGGTAGCTGCGCCATACCTCATTGGCTTTTGCGGCTGGAATGCTTTTGATTTCTTTCCATTCCTGTTGCAGTGCCTTGAAATCCTGATATGATTTATTGGCCTCCTCGGGCGAGGTGGCCATTGTTTTGATTTTCTCTATTATGTCGAGCTTCTTTTGCAGGTTGGCTTCTTTCTCGGCCTCCTGCTCCTTGAATATGCGTGCGCGTTTTTCCTTGATTATGGTCATCTCGGCTTTATATGCCTCTTCATCCTCGTCAGGGGTTATCTGATAGCTCTCCGGGTCGCCTCCTCCGTCGATGTATGCTTTTAGTTTGGCTTCGCGTTCGGCGATGTGCAGTTTGTAGAACACTGTTTTCAGGTAGTCCACTTCGTCTTTCGACGGTGCTTCGTCACCGTGAGCCAGTTCCTTCACTCTGTCGAGCACTTCTTTTTTCGTGGCATACGTCTTCTTCTCTGCCGCCGGTTCGGCCGCAACGGGCTGTTCTGTTGCTATTGTTTCTTCTGTCTTACCCACTTCGAGGATTTTGTCTTGAGAGTCCATCATTTAAACTTGTTTTAGTTTATGATTCGGTTGTTTCTTGTTAAATCATTCCGGTTTGCGGCCGAAATGTTTATTATTTTCTGCGCAAACTTAATTAAAAATATTGTAAACTCAGAATTTTTCTGTCGCTTTTTTTGTTTTAACCGTCAAATGAGGCGTTTATGGCGGAAAATCCACCAGAATACGCCTGATATCGTGCAGGAGAGCACAATGGCTATCACAAATCCGTACTTGGTTGTCTCCATGCCGTTGAGCAGGTTCATTCCGAACAAGCTTGAGACCAGCGTGGGAACCATCAGGATGATAGACACCGAGGTAAGGGTACGCATCACGGTGTTCATGTTGTTGTTGATGATGCTCGAATAGGTGTCCATTGTCGATTCGAGGATGTTCGAATATATGTTGGTCGTTTCCCGTGCCTGTGCCATCTCGATGTTAACGTCTTCCATCAGGTCGGCATCCAGTTCGTCTATTTGCAGCTTGAATTTCAGTTTCGACAGCAGCGTCTCGTTGCCTCGGATGGAGGTGATGAAGTATGTCAGTGAGTCTTGCAGGCGGCTCAGGCCTATGAGCGACTCGTTGTTCACCTCGCGGTCAAGGTTGCGTTTGGCTTTCTCTATGAGGCTGCTTATCTGTTTCAACCTTTTCAGATACCACACGGCCGACGACAGGAACAGCCTGAATATCATGTCGACATGGTCTGTGAAGCCTTCGCCGCGTTTTTGCTGGAAACTGACGAAATCGATCATCATGTTGGTCTCGTAGTAGCATACCGTGATAGTCACATCCCGTTTATGGATTATGCCCAGCGGCACTGTCGTGTATGGCGTGCGCGAGCGTATCTCCTTTACGTATGGTATACGGAGGATTATGAGCATCCAGCCGTCGTCGTACTCATAGCGGGCACGCTCGTCAGTATCGCTGATGTCTGAAAAGAAGTAGTCGGGGATTTTAAATCTTTCTTCCAGTTCTTGTTGGTCGTCCTCGGTGGGACATGTCACTTGTATCCAGCAGTTGGGCTGCCATTCGTCAATGGTGCTCAGTCCATTGGTAGTGTTCCAGTATGTTTTCATTTTGCCAATCCTCCATGATTTGATTAACGAGCATGGGGATGGCCGTGATAAGCGATCCAGATGCTCTTACAAGTTTAAGTTTTCCGAGTGATAATCGTCCATATTTCCGTTAGAATTGATTTTATCGCTGCAAAATTAGTAAAAAATACCCGTAAACAGAAGCGGTGGGTATGTTTTTTATGTGCTTCGGCGCTTTTTTTGTTTATTCATAGTTTTAAGTGGAGTGCCATCAAGGTGGGGGATTGCTTTGGCAGTAATAAAGAAAGTCACGGATTTAACATTTTATTTTTCGTTGAATATAGAAAAGATAATGCGATACGCAAGGCTATAAACAGTACGATAAACCGCTTTTTGAGAAATGATGATTTTGCCAATATTTAGCAACGGGATACTGGATGGAAGGCAATAAGGTCTTTATTTATAAAAAACAGGTAGGTGAAGTTGCTTTGGTAGAGAGTAGGTTGTGTAAGCTAATAAAGTTGATAAACAGATAATCGTGTAAATTGCGAAATACTGTGATATTTTCGGTTACGGGATATTTAGTTTCAAAATAATCGACATATAAACACGCTTTTTTGATTGTGTCTTGTTTTTTACACATTGTCTGCTGTCTTGAAAGAAAGGTTCCATGCTTTCGTTGATGAATGGAAAATAATATGTTTTCTTGATGTTTTGTGATTGCTGTTTATTTGTGTTTTCAAATCAAATGCGTATCTTTGCAACCGATAAAACAATGTTTAACTTTAAAAAGAATAAATAAAAAAAAGAAACAAAAAGAAAGAAACGCTACTTTAACGGAAAATATTGATTCGGAAGAATTAATTTCCACAGAATTTAGTTTAGGTAAAAAACTGTTAATTAACTCAAAGGAGCGTGACTGTTCTTATACTTGACTTGATAATATAATAAATATTTGAGCTTTTTGCTCTTGTTCTTTCTCTTAAGAATACCGCCAAAATTATTCTACAACGAAGAACAAGCAGTTTGAAAGTTCACGCCGATTAGGCGTGAATTGTTCTTGCTTGTCAGTTGTATGGTCACTTGGCGGTAACCTTTAAGAGAGGCAGGTAATGAATGGTTGCACGCCTTTTCTTATTATTAAATATAATGAAAAAAGTATTATTTTCAATGGTTTTTACATGTCTGATAGGTATGACTGCGGATGCTCAGATACTTCGTTCAGATGAATTGGAAGAGTATGCAAAGGAAAAATATGGAAACAAATGGGTGGATGCAGCTACTAATTTAGGCTCTCAGATAACTCTTGATAAGAATAATGCAATTACTTATACCCAGATTATAGATGCTCAGGGGAAAAGTAAGGAACAGTTGTATGTTTTATTGAATTATTGGTTTACAGCAACATTTAATGATGCAAACTCGGTTATTAAATTGAATGACAAAGAACTCGGAACCATTATTGCTCAGGGGTTTGTAGACGATATAGCCCAGCACATGGGTGGTTCAAACAGTTACAAAGTAAGTTTCAGGCCGGTGATAAAGTGTGATATGAAAGAAGGCAAAGTGCGTGTGACTTACACAGTTCCGTTCTATTCTGTTGTTCGTTTGGCCGGTGGAGGCTGGATGGCTGCATTAGGAGGTAGCTCTGCTCCTCCCAAACGTATGGAAGAAAATTGGGTTTTGGATAAGTGTTTCCCATTTGCAGCAAAAGATTCTCACAAGAAAACATCTTCAAAGGCTCTTGTAATGGCTCATGCTTATTCAAATGTTGTGATGGATAAGATAGAGGAATGTATTAAAAATGGTCTGGTTGGGAATGAAGGTGACGACTGGTGATTATATTCAATAATGTTGATATAATTTTGTCATTCATTTAAATAAAAATCCCCTCATCTAATACTTCTTTAATGAAAAGAATGTATGGATGAGGGGTTGTGTTTTATATATTTACTTCACCGGAACTTCTTTCAATGCCTTTTTCAGCAGTTCATAGAACGGCTCCACTGTCTCTATCAGGGCACGCTCGCTTGTGGTGTGCGGAGAACGCATCGTCGGACCCATGGATACCACGTCGAGGTTTGGATACTTTCCGAGGATGATAGAGCATTCCAGTCCGGCATGGTCGACCTGTACTATTCCGTCTGTGCCGTTCAGCTCCTTGTAAGTGCGGAGAAGCAGGTTGAGTATCTCACTGTCGGGGTTCGGATCCCATCCACCGTAGCTTCCGGCTGTCTCCACCTTCATTCCTGCCATGTTGAAGCAGCTTTCCAGCATTGTGGTCACATAGTCTTTCATGTCTTCGCGGGCACTGCGCGGCAGTGCTTTGATGAGCGCTTTGCCGCCTTCGATATCTATTATGGCGAGGTTGCTCGATGTCTCCACCACGTCGGGATATGACGGTATCATGCGTATTACTCCGTCGTGGCAGGCATATATGGCGTTCACCAGGTTGTCTTGTATCTCTACCGGTACTTCGGTCTTCGGTGTCTCGACATCTTCTGCGTAGAACTCAATGCCGCTCTCGATACCCTTGTACTCGTCTGTGAAGTCTTCTTTCCAGTCTTCCACGAGCTCTTTCAATGCGTCAACATTTTCTTTGGGCAGTGTGAGCACGACCTCGGCCTTGAACGGGATGGCATTGCGCATGTTGCCGCCGTGCCATGAAGCCAGACGTGCCTCACACTCGGCGATGGCTTCACGCACGAAGCGCACCATCAGTTTGTTGGCGTTTCCGCGGCCTTCGTGTATTTCAAGTCCTGAGTGTCCGCCTTTCAGCCCTTTCAGGGTTATACGCACGGCGGCATCGTCGGTGTCTGTCTCGGTCTCTTTGTAGTCGAGTGTGGCGGTCACGTTGATGCCTCCGGCACTTCCGATGACAAACTTGCCCCATGTCTCTGAGTCGAGGTTTATGAGGATGTCACCGTTCAACTCACCTTCCGGCAGGTCGTTGGCGCCATACATTCCGGTCTCCTCATCGGCGGTGATGAGCGCCTCTATCGGCCCGTGTTCCAGCGTCTTGTCTTCCATAATGGCCATAATGGCCGCCACTCCGAGTCCGTTGTCGGCTCCGAGAGTCGTTCCTTTGGCTTTCACCCATCCGTCTTCTATGTATGTTTCAATGGGGTCTGTTTCGAAATTATGAGTGCTTTCCGGTGCTTTCTGCGGCACCATGTCCATGTGCGCCTGCAGTATGACACCCTTCCGGTCTTCCATTCCGGCGGTGGCGGCCTTGCGCATCACTATGTTCTGTGCCGGATCTTTGAATGCTTCCACTCCGGCCTGCTTGGCAAAGTCGAGCAGGAATTGTTGCACTTGTGCGAGATGTCCCGACGGGCGCGGCACTTTTGTCAGTGCGTCGAAGTTGCGCCATACGCATTCGGGTGCCAGGTTTTTGATTTCGTTCATGATGATTGTTCTTTTAAAGAGGATTTCGAGGCTCGATATTCGTGTAGTGGTAGTGGGGAGCCGGTAGTGTGACATCGTGTTGTCTTCATTCCGTATTTTATGTTTGTTCTCCCTTTTTCTCCTTTGTTATATGATCCTTTCGTCTCTCTTGGTTAATATTATAGTTTTGATATCTGCTCCGTAACGGTCTTTGGGGCTCGTCAATAACTGTTCATGTTATTATTTTTTTTCTTCGGCGTAATTCTTTTCTTTATCGGGAATGTATCATTTCATAGAGTCATTACCGTTGTTTTTTTTGCTTACGCTTGTGATGGCTGGCGGTCAGTTCTTGAATATGTTTGGAGACTGTGTGTCGTTCGGTTATTGCCATACAAAGACATATCCCCGTTCTCGCTCCCGCTTCTCACTTTCCGAAAATCATCTCTCGGTTTTCGATATGCGAGTAAATGCCAATGCCCCCCAGGCCCATACACCCAGCAATATAACCAGCATCGTCTGCACGGTGTGTACTATAAGCACGAAGTACAGTGCTTTTTCTTCCGCTACGCCGTAGAGTATAAGCATCGTCTTGACGGCAAAATGCCATGGTCCGGCACCGTTGGGAGTTGGAACCACGACGGCTATGCTGCCAACCACGAATGTCACCAGGGCGCAGGCCATGCCAAGGTTGGCGGTAAAGTCAAAGCAGAAGAAAGTCAGGTAGTAGTGCAGAAAATAGCTCGCCCATATCCCGATCGTGAGCAGGGCGAACAGCGGTACGTCGCGTACATGCCTCATCGACAGCACACCCTGCCATATTCCGCTGAGCGTTGTCTTCACCTTATTATATATCGAGAGCTTCCTCATCAGCACGTGCAGCAGCCAGCACGCGGCTATTCCGCATACAGCCGTCACGGCATAGCCCGCTGGCGAGAATCCGATGAGTACTGAGTCTATGCTCGTTCCCGTCTCGTCGAAAAAAGTGCTGAACACCCTCAACTGGAAAATAAGCGTCAGGCCGCAAACTCCCATCACCACGAGCGAGTCGATGGCACGTTCTGTCACTACCGTGCCCAGCGCCTTGGCAAACGACACTCCGTCGTATCTTTTGAGTACGCCGCAACGTGTGAACTCGCCGATGCGCGGCACAAGAAGGCTTGCGGCGTATGAAAGGAAAACCGAGTTGACACATGTGTCCATTCTCGGACGCTCTCCAAGAGGCTCAAGTGCCTGTCTCCACCGCCATCCGCGGAATGCCTGTGCCAGGATGCCGAAAGGGAAAGAGAGCAACATCCACGTCCAGTCCATCTCCTCAAGCATGAACAGGCCTATGCGCTTGAAGTCGAACCCGCGATACATCCAGTACAGTATGGCTCCACCGAGTACAAGCGGCAGCAATATCTTGACTGTGACATTCGTAATCTTCCTGATTTCCATATCATCTGCAAAAATACATTATTTTAACCGGAAAACAAAGAAAAAAACAGTCAAACACGGTGTAGCGGTGCCGCTCCTTAACTCCCTTTAACTCCCCGAAGCCGTGCTGTTCGGAAATTAAGCATTACCTTTGCCTGCGAATTATGAAGCAAGTAAGACCAAAGAAAAACCTCGGCCAGCACTTCCTGACCGACCTTAACATAGCCAGGCGCATAGCCGACACGGTAGACGCGTGTCCCGAAATTCCGGTGCTCGAAGTGGGGCCGGGCATGGGGGTGCTCACCCAATATCTGATGGAGAAACCAAGACCGGTGAAGGTTGTCGAGATAGACACGGAGTCGGTGGAGTATCTGCACGCCAACTTCCCACGCCTGAGAGACAATATCATAGGGGAGGATTTTCTGCGTATGGATCTCAACACACTCTTCGAAGGCCGACAGTTTGTGCTCACGGGTAATTATCCCTACGACATATCATCGCAGATATTCTTCAAGATGCTCGACAACAAAGACCTAATCCCTTGCTGCACGGGTATGATACAGCGTGAGGTGGCACTGCGCATGGCTTCTGCCCCGGGATGCAAGGCATACGGCATATTGAGCGTGTTGACGCAGGCATGGTATGACGTGGAGTACCTGTTCACGGTAGACGAGAACGTGTTCAACCCGCCGCCGAAAGTCAAGAGTGCCGTGATACGCATGACACGCAACAACGTCACCGATCTCGGGTGCGACGAGAGGCTGTTCAAGCGGGTGGTGAAGACCGTCTTCAACCAGCGCCGCAAGATGCTCCGGGTCAGTCTTCGGCAGATATTCCCCGCCGGAACTGTGGCTTCCGACTTTTTCGAGCACGAGATAATGACGCTACGCCCCGAGCAACTCTCGGTGGAACGGTTTGTCGAACTGACAAATTTGGTGGCCGGCCGGTTGGAAGAAAGGCATGTCACAGAATGATATCGGGGTGTCTGCCACTCTTCGTTGTATATGGAAGTGTATCGTGATGAGATTTGTATTTCGTGATTTTATTGTGTAAATTTGTTGCCGACAACAAAACATTCAAACATATAAATCATGATAAATATTTACAAATCTTCAGCCTGTTTAATCGGTGCGTACATGTTTTTGTGTATATTCATGTACTCATATGGTACTTTGATTTTTGACAAACCTCTTGCGGCTCATATCCCATAAGGGCGTTTGTTACATATTATATGTACTGTTCGGATGCTCTGACATACCCGTGCCTTACTCTCGGCATGTGATTTTTTCAGGATGTTTATTTGGAATTCATGCTCCCGGCGCTATGCGTCGGGAGTTTTTTTTGTGTTGCGTCGAGCCGCTCGTTGGGTTCCATTCGGTATCTAAACGCAGTGTAACGGGATACTCGTTGGATTGCAACGAGTATCCCGTTGCAGTCTGACGGGTATCCGAATGCGGAATAATGGTTCTTACGTTGTCACATGCTTGTGTTTCTGTCAAAAAACAAAGTGTTTTTCTGGAGATTGCATTGTGTTTTCCGTATAAATATGCTTAAATCGCAATCGAGGATATTTTGATATAATATTTACAAATTCCATATATTTGATTTATGATGGCCGGTGGCATACACCTGTCTTGATTTTAACTTATGGAATAAAGAGTAAAAATAAATACAAAATCTTTCATATATAAAATGTGTTTGTTTATATATTTTTTCGTATCTTTGCCACCGGTTGTCACGGTCTTTGCGAGACAGTGATGACGTGGTGGCTGATTGACAGCTTTTGATAAATAAAACAATCATGCCGCCGAATGACATGACGGACAGTATCGAAATTTTCGGCATTCGTCTACGTAATAAATCGTAACACGTTGTTTATCAGTACTTTACTTATTAAGTGCGGATATGGCGGAGGAGTATCCTCAAATCATGAAAACCTTTACTCATCATAATGTCAGACGTTGGTACGTACTCACGTTACCGGCATCTCACAGGGGCGGAGCGCGCAGTCTGCAGCAGGAACTCGAAAGCAGGATACGCAATAACGAGCCTTTGTTCGAGTATTTTGCGCCGACATACGTCACAGGCAGGAACGTTAATGGCCGTGACGTGGAAGTGTGCAGGCCCCTGCTGTTCAACTACGTGTTCGTTCGCATGTCGGAACAGGAAATCAGACAGTTCAAACGACGACTTCCGCAATATAATTTTCTGCCACGGATAACAGTCGGCGGCAGAGCTACTTACCCGTACGTACAAGACTCGGCGATGGAAAACTTCATGTGCGTCGCCTCGGCATACTCCAACAACATTCCAGCATACGCCCCCGACCCGCAATGGCTGGCCAAGGGAGATAAGGTGCGTATAAAGGGCGGTCCGTTCGACGGGGTTGAGGCGACGATTGTCTGTTCGCCCGGAGCAGGTATGCGTGAGATTGTCGTTTGCGTTGACGACTGGCTGTGGGTGCCGCTGATGCACATCGCTCCCGGTCAGTACGAAGTGATATCATTCGGCAGGCAAGGCAAGCGGGCGTATGCCGGTCTCGACAACGAGCGCATACACTCGGGGCTGCACGACGCGCTGTGCCGCCGTCGGCGTGGTGTCGCTGTCACGCGGCACGATAGGGATTTGGCCGAAGAGGCCGTCAGAAACTATGCCTCACTCACCCTCGACACCGACGTGATGCGTGTCAAGCAACAATCGCTCCTGCTCATGGCCCATACCATATTGGGACACACTGCCGACTGCCTGTGCATCATCGAGACGGCAAAATCATCACTCACGCAAATCAAGGCCGGCCAGTCGCGAGCCTTGCTCCTCGTCACCCTCTACGGCTGCACCGGCTCCCCTGTTTACCGAACACTTGCGCACACCATAATATCTCCGTGGCGCGAGGAACCGAACCCGAAAAAAAGCAAAGCCCGCCTCATCGCCAGGCTGGATGATTATGATGAGGTTCGGGGCGGAGTGATGGCTGATGAAATGTAGGGCATTGATATTGCGCTGTTTCAACCGGCATTGTTTGGCCGGATAATCAATAAATAGTAATTATTTGTTTGCTGATAATATCAGGTTATGGAAAAGCAAAGCCGCTTTTCTGTATATGTCTGTTGTTTTTTTATATTCAATCTGTTACATGATTTCTTGCTTTGCTCCGGTTGATAGTCATTCGGATTGTGAAAGTATTAATGGCTTATGAATTTTTGTATATTAAATAAAATCAGGAAAAGTTTAAGTAACGGTGATGTTAGAAGTATTGCCGTAAAGAAGAATATCGCAGGTTCATTGGTTTTGAAATGTGTCAGTATTTTAGTATCACTTCAAATCGTTCCGTTGACAATTGGTTATGTAAATCCAGCAAAATACGGTATTTGGTTGACATTAAGTTCCATCATTGCTTGGTTATCATATTTTGATTTAGGATTTGCGCATGGCTTCCGTAATCGCTTTGCAGAGGCGAAAGCAAAGGGAGATATAAAGTTGGCGAGAGAATATGTCAGTACTACATACGCAGTACTGTTTTTGCTGTTTTCTGTTATATTGACAATAACTTTAGTTGTTAATAGATATCTGGATTGGAGCAATATTTTGAACATAGATGGTATATACAATGATGAATTGCATATAGTATTTGGCTTGTTGGCTTGTTTTTTTTGCCTGAATATTGTGGGAAGTGTATTTACAACAATGTTAATGGCAGATCAGAAACCGGCATTGGCATCATTGATACAAACTGGAGGACAGGTATTGGCTTTGGGATGTATTTATATTTTGACAAAGATCACGTCAGGAAGTCTTGGAGCTCTTGCTTTTGCATTTTCAGGTATACCTTGTTTGTTGTTGATTTTGGTTTCCGTCATTCTGTTTAATGGGAAAAGGTATAAGGCGGTGTCGCCATTAATAAGTTATGTCCGTTTTTCATTGACTAAGAAGATACTAGGATTGGGCGGACAGTTTTTTGTAATAATGGTCTCTATGCTATTTATCTATCAGATTATTAATATCGTTTTGTCAAGAGTGGAAGGGCCTGAGGCCGTTACGCAGTATAATATTGCTTATAAGTATTTCAATGTATTGAATATGTTATTTACGATTATTCTTACTCCGTTTTGGTCTGCATTTACGGATGCATATACTAAACATGACTATAAATGGATGCGTAACATAGTAAAGAAGTTGGAAAAACTATGGCTTTTATGTATCCCCTCACTGATATTATTGGTATTGTGTTCTGATTTTTTGTATAAGTGGTGGATTGGCGATTCCATCGTAATTCCTTTTTCGTTATCTGTGTGTATGGCTATTTTTATTCTGTTTTATTCCAGTGCCAATCTTTATATGATTCTTATTAATGGAACAAGTAACGTTCGTCTGCAATTGATTATAAATGTATGTTTTGCTGTTATCTCAATACCTTCCATACATATATTTTGTCGTTTATGGGGAGTTCAAGGAGTTTTGTTTGTACCGACAATGACACTGATTGTATTGACATTAGTTGGTAAGATACAAATAATGAAAATCGTGAATAATACGGCAACGGGAATTTGGTTGCGATAGAAATTATTTATATGCTTTATAATTGGATAAAACATCTCATAAAGGTTCTGGTATTCAAATACAGGTGGAGAGGGAAATTGTTGTTTGATTACAGTTGTAAGATTTCTAATCGGTCTATATTTGAAGGAATGAATAAACTTTATGGAAATGTTGTGTTTGATGGGTATCTTGGAAAAGGGTCTTATATAGCAAGTAATTCCATGATTATAGGAAAAGTGGGGCGTTATACTTCGATAGCTTCTTGTTGTACGGTTATTTTGGGAATTCATCCTTATACATATCCTTATGTATCCACTTCACCCGTTTTTTTTTCTTTGTTGAAACAAAACGGGCATTCTTTTACAGAAAACCAGCTTTTTGTTGAGCATAACTATGCTGAAGGCAAGTATCCTGTGATTATAGGGAATGATTGTTGGATTGGCTATGGTGTCAAAATGGTAAGTGGGGTCAGAATAGGTGATGGGGCTGTTGTCTTGGCCGGATCTGTTGTTACGAAAGATATACCGCCTTATGCCATAGTAGGAGGCATACCGGCGAAAGTGATAAAGTATAGATATTCAGAGGAAGATGTTGCTTATTTATTGAATGTATGTTGGTGGAATAAAGATGTGGAATGGTTAAGAGAAAATACTCTTCTTTTTCTTGATATTGAAAAGTTGAAACAAAATTCTGATGTTGAATTGTAAATCATGAAAACTGAATTTGTTGAAAATTTATTTGTTATGTAACAATTATGGAATTGAAAAATTGTGACCAGAAAATAGATAATAGATTACTTGTTATTTTTATTATTATGATTATAGCTCTTGGAGGAGCTATAGAAGGATTTAACAGTCATTCTCTTAGGTTTAATAATTTATGGAATTTGATAATTCCAGTGATTTCAATCTATTATTTATATGTGGTAAGAATAAAGTTAGGTAGTATATTATCTTTGATTGTGGCTTTAGTTATTGTTCTTATATGGCAAATCGCTCTTTATTATAAATTTGATGGATATAATGTACTGGCAGGTCGAATATATGATGTGCTATTTGCTTTTATAATAATAAGAACATTAGGGATTAAAAAGTTCTTTTTTTATATTGAGACTTCTGTGGTTAAACTGACAAGGATAAGTTTGTTTTTATGGATTATAATTGTCATACTTCCGTCAATAAGGGATTTATTGTCCTTGTATAGTTTGCCTATATATTCAGTCAATACATGTGGTGGAACATGGGGATTTTGGGGGTTCGCAAGTAAACTGAGGGAAGGAGAGGGTGTCATAATACGTAATATTGGTTTTGCTTGGGAGCCGGGACGTTTTTCATCTATTCTTGTTATTACATTTTTGATACATCTATTTAGAAATAGATTTATGTTGTTCAAAAAAAACTTTTGGGTGTTGCTATTAGGTATATTGAGTACTCAGTCGACAACAGGATATTTGACTTTCGGTGTTTGTTTGTATGGTTTGTTTATGAACAATAATGGCAAGAGATATAAAAAGGCTTTAAGTTATGGTATCTTAGGAGGATTTATTGGGTTATTCTTATTGGCTCCATTTATGTTGGATAAGATAAAATATGTGTTCAGTGAAGAGTCTTTTATTCAACAAGGGGCTGCAAACTGGTTTATTGAACAAGGAAAGGTTTATGTCCCTCAACGGTGGGAGGGATTGTATTTGGAATTTATGAATATACAGGATTCTCCATGGATTGGTTATGGAGATGATAAATCTTATTCTTATGTTCGCAATGTTTTGTTTCCCAAATTGGATATAAGGCTTTCAAATGGTTTATTGCAGATTATAGCAATGATGGGGATACCGTTAGGATTATTGTTGTATTTTTGTTTATATAAATCTTCTATATATATATCGAATTTATATAATGTAAAAGGACGTCTTTTAATATTTATAGCTGTTTGTACTATAAATATATCATACAATTTCTTTTTAGAACCGATATTTGTGGCAATAACTCTTTACTGCTTGTTTAGACCAAAATCAGATAGAATATATACAAAGTAACATAATAAATAGTGGTAGGCGTTTTGAGTGTTAATAAGATTTATGCTTATGTGTATTTATGGGGATTATATGCATGAGTAATTGTTATAAGGTAAATAATTGGTGTATAATAGTTTTGTGAAAGTTATTCGAAAATAAAAAAATAAATATGTTACCTAAAATTACAATAGTAATTGCTACATATAATTCAGAAAAGACATTGGCTGTGGCAATGGAAAGTGTTCTTAATCAAACTTTTCAAGATTGGGAATGTTTGGTTGTAGATGGGGCTTCTACGGATAGTACCGTTAATATCGTGGAAGAATTTATTCGGGTAGATAAAAGATTTAGATTGATTTCGGAACCAGATAAGGGGATTTATGATGCATTCAATAAAGGTTGGCGTAACGCGGCGGGAGAATGGGTAATGTATCTTGGTAGTGATGATAAGTTGACTACTGATGGTACAAATGCTTTAATGTCCGTACAAACAAAAGATGAAGCTATAGTGAGCGGTTCTATTTTGTTGGTAAGACCAGATGGAAGTATCAAAAAATGGAAGTCAGAAGGGTACGATGGAAATCATCAGGCAAAGATGACAAGGCGTGCTTTACTTGAAAAATTCGGAGGTTATGATACTGATTATAGAATTTGTGCGGATACAGAATTCCATGTGAGGTTGAAGAATGCTGGCTGCAGGGTTTTAAATATTGATGATGATATTGCGTATTTTACGATGGACGGTGTTTCGTCAAAATTCAGTGGCCTTTTTATACAGTTTAAGGAGCGTTATAGTATTTATTCTAAAGATAAATACGTAAAAAATCCGTTGCTAAAAACATTTAGGATAATGACATTTAATATTTGTGCATTATTCTACAGAAGACTATTAAAGATAATGAAGAGATGAATATAGCCGTAATATTTGCAGGTGGTTCTGGCAACAGGATGAATACGAAATCCAGGCCTAAGCAGTTTTTGGAACTGAACGGTAAGCCAATTTTGATCTATACCATTGAATTGTTTGACAATCATCCGGATATAGATGGAATAATTGTTGTTTGTCTTGAATCTTGGATTCCTTTTTTGGAAAAGATGATTCGTAAATTTGAGATAAACAAGGTTGTAAGAGTTGTGCCGGGTGGGGAGTCGGGGCAAGATTCCATTTATAAAGGACTTTGTGCGGTAGAGGAATATGCCGCAGGTGACAATACGATTGTACTTATTCATGATGGTGTGAGGCCTTTGATAACAGAAGAAGTTATAACCGCTAATATACGGAAAGTAAAGGAAGTGGGAAGTTGTATTACTTGTGTTCCGGCTATTGAAACCGTTATTATGAGAAACAAAGAAAATCCGATGGATATTCCTAAGAGATCCGATACAATGATAGCCCGCGCTCCTCAGAGTTTTTATTTGAAAGATATATTGACAGCACATAGGAAATCACGTAAAGATGGTATTACAGATTTTATAGACAGCTGTTCTATGATGAGGCATTATGGATATGAACTGGGAATAGTGCAAGGCCCTATGGAGAACATAAAAATAACGACACCAACAGATTTCTTTGTTTTTAGGGCAATGGTTGAGGTACATGAAAATCAACAGATATTCGGATTTTGATGATGGATAGTACGATATTAAAGCAGGACATACATGATTTTGTGAGGTCTTTTGGTCTGTATGAGCGATTGAGAGGAACACATATATTAGTTACCGGTGGTACAGGTCTGATCGGATCCATATTGGTGAAATGTCTTATGGCATTGAATATGGAACATGATTTGGGTATAAGGATCACTTGTCCGGTTCGTGATAAAGAAAAGGCATATTCGGTTTATGATGATATTTTTAAGCATTTAAATGTTTATGTCGGGGATTTGATGGAGTTCATTGAAACAACAAATGAATCTTATGATTTTATTTTTCATTGTGCAAGTCCTACTGTAAGTAAATACTTTATAGATAACCCCGTTGAGACATTTGAACTGTCTTTGCTAAGTACGATAAAACTTCTGAAATATGCCAAACAGAGAAGTGTGAGAAGTTTTGTTTATGTTTCTTCATTGGAGTGCTACGGAAGTATATTAAATGAGAATGTGATAGATGAGAAAAATCAGGGGTATATCGATCCGTTGGATGTGAGAAGCTCATATTCGATGGGTAAGCGTGCTGCGGAAACAATATGTCATGCGTATTCAAAAGAATATGGTGTATCGGTAAAGATTGCACGTCTGACGCAAACATTTGGTCCGGGGGTATCTGCTAATGATAATCGTGTGTTTGCCCAGTTCGCTCGAAAAATAATAAATGGAGAAGATATAGTATTACATACATCGGGCGAATCTTCGAAACCATATTGTTATACGGTGGATTGTATTACGGCTTTGTTGTATATATTATTAAAAGGTGAGGATGGTGCGGCTTATAATGTGGCAAATGAGGATACTTATTGTTCAATAAAAGAATTGGCCTATTTTCTTTGTTCTAATTTTAATAAAGAAAGTAAAGTCGTTATGGAACTGAATGATAATTTGGGATATGCTCCGGTAACAAAGCTGCCTCTTTTATGTGATAAATTAAAGGAATTGGGATGGAGACCGAAATATGGTTTGTATGAAATGTTTGCTCGCTATATAAGTAGTATTTCTATTAAGACAAAAAATAAGTAAAATGAAAACAGATTTGTCACATTTGTCTTCGCTTCAATTGGCGGAGTTTGAAATCTTTAAGACTTTTATCAGTATTTGTGAGAAATATGGTATAGAATATCACATGACCGGAGGCTCTTTGATAGGTTTGGTGCGTCATAAAGGGTTCATACCATGGGATGATGATATAGATGTCTTGATGACTCGTAAGGAATATAATCGTTTCTTGGATGTAGCTGACAAGGAACTTCCGGACAGTATGTATTTAAGCCGATTTGAAACTCCAGGGCATATATGGCTTGTTCCTAGAATAATAGATAGGAATACTCGTTTTTATTTGAATAACGCTATGGAGAAAAAAGAAATTGGCGCGTGGATGGATATTCTTGTGTTTGACGGAGTTCCTGCTCCGGGGATTAAACGGAAGATATTCTCTTTCTTTTATTTGATGACAAGAATGTTGTATCAATTCTCGAATTTCAGTGTTGCCGTTAATATGAATAAAAAGCGTCCATGGCATGAAGCGATGGCGATAAAATTTGCCAAGATGACCCATATAGAGAAAATACTGAATCCGGTAAGGATGGGACATCTGTATAGAAAGGTTTGCAGCCATTATGATTTGGACAAAATGGAATATGGAGCATCTTTAAGTGGTTCAATGATGTTGAAAGAGTTTATCCCTAAAAAATGGATCGGTAAAGGAACTTTATTGCCTTTTGAGGATGTGATGGTGTATGGGATCGATGATAATGATGTTTATTTGAGATATTTTTATGGTGATTATATGCAGTTGCCTCCAATTGAAGAACGTAACAGGCATAATGTGACAAAAGTTGAATAAAATGGAAATGTAATAATTACATCAACGATATATCTAAAATTTTGAAAATGATAAAAGGACAACATTTAACCGGATGGGTGTTCTGAGATAGAAAATATAAATAATAATTATTATAATGGCAGAAAAAAAACTGAACGGTACGGTGATTGTTACTTACCGATGCAATGCGCGGTGTTCTATGTGCAATCGCTATAAGGCACCGTCAAAACCGGAGGAAGAGATTTCGATAGATACAATCAAGAAACTTCCGAAGATGTATTTTACCAATATTACTGGTGGTGAGCCTTTCATACGTACTGATTTGAAAGACGTGGTGAGAGAGCTTTATAGGAAGAGTGACCGTATCGTAATCTCGACAAACGGATTTTTTACAGACAGAATAATCGACCTGTGTAAGGAGTTTCCGCAGATAGGAATCCGTATCTCCATAGAGGGATTGGAGCAGACAAACAATGAGATACGCGGTCTTAACGACGGATTTAACCGTGGATACATCACTTTGAAAAAGCTGCGCGAGATGGGAATGAAGGATGTCGGTTTCGGAATGACCGTGCAGGATAAAAACGCTCCTGATCTCGTTCCTCTTTATAATCTAAGTAACGAGATGGGGATGGAGTTTGCCACGGCGTCGCTACACAACTCATTCTACTTTGTTGAGGCGAAGAACATCATCCACGACCGTCCCATGGTGGCAAAGAACTTTGAACATTTGGTTAATGAACTGTTGAAGTCCAATTCTCCGAAGAAATGGTTCCGTGCGTATTTCAATCACGGGCTGATTAATTATATTTATGGCCGGACACGTCTTTTGCCTTGCGATATGAGTTTCGACACGTTTTTCATCGATCCATATGGAGATGTGATGCCTTGTAACGGTACAAAGGACAAGGAGGTTATGGGGAATCTTAACCGTCAGACGTGGGATGAATTGTGGAACTCTTCCGAGGCGGAAGAAGTGCGGAAGAAGGTTAGGCATTGCAACCGCAACTGCTGGATGATAGGCTCCGTGAGTCCTGCGATGCATAAGTATATCCGTATTCCGCTACTTTGGGTTTTGAAGCATAAGTTGAAGTCTTTGTTAGGTGGCAAATACTCCATGTATGAAAACAAGGTGTGTTGCGACTATCGTGACGGAAAAGTGACCAAAGAGCAGCTTGATCGTTGCTCCACTTGCGATTTACATGCAGACATAAACAACGGACTTTCAGATGTGTCCAAAGAGGCTCTGCGTGGCAGGCGTGGCGAAGATATCGTCAATGACGACGTTGCCGGTCAGGGTTATGAGGCGACGAAGGCTGAGACTGACCGTGAGATTGAAATAAAGTAACATTCCTATTTCGTATGCAGCGTTTGGTGGCTTTTGATATGGCAAAAGCCATTGTTTGCATTGAAATAAGTTTTGTGTGACCATTATTGATTGTCACGCTGTTTTCTATAATAACAACAGAGTACTTGTGTTAAATAAATTTACCCCCCCCGAAAAGGCAGAGCGTCTTGAACGTTACGGTTCACTTGACGGTCTTAGAGCGTATGCGGCGATTGGAATAGTGATAATGCACGTATTGGCAAACATCTCTGTGAAGCCGTCTGAAAACTATTTTACTGTCACGTTGATACCGTGGTTTACCGATTTTACACTGTTATTCATGGTTGTAAGCGGTTTTTCGCTTTGCTGCGGATATTATGAGCGGATTAAAGCCGGTTTGATTACTCCCAATTCTTTTTATAAGAAAAGATATATAAGAATACTTCCGTTCTTTGCTTCTCTTTGTGTTCTTGATGTGATTATATCACCGAGTATGTATTCTTTATACGAGATGTTTGCGGATATGACATTGTGTTTTGGTCTGCTTCCTGACGTTAATATTTCAGTTATCGGAGTAGGGTGGTTCTTGGGGGTCGTGTTTGTTTTCTATATGTTGTTCCCTTTCTTTGTCTTTTTGATGGACAACAGGCGTAGAGGCTGGATTGTTCTTGTCGCGACATTGTTGTTGGTTTGGATGGCTACACGGTACTCTTTCAATGGAGAGAGTCCAGAGCCTGTTATTGGGCGAGGAAATATTGTTTATTGTATGCCATTGTTCATGGCCGGAGGGCTTGTGTTTCTTTATCGCAATCCTTTGTCTTTATTTGTGAATAGACACAATCGGATGGCCTGTTGCATTATGTTGGCGGGTGTTTTGACGTTTTTTGTGTTGTCTTTATGGGAGTATTCAAGTTTTGTCCTGTTACTTAGCGAACTTGTTCTTTTCACAATCGTGCTTATATATGCCATCGGTTCCGACAATATATTGTTCAACAACAGGGTCGTAAAATATGTCAGCGGACTGTCGATGGAAATATATCTTTGCCACATGGTAATGTTTCGTGTGGTCGAGCGACTTCATTTGGAGAATTTCATATCCGATACCGATTGTCTGTATATCGTTGTATCGGTGTCTGTAATGACCGGTACGATCGTTTTCTCACATGTCATGAAACATTATCTTTTGAAAGGAATTATTGCTAAATTTGGTTAGGATATTTACTTCTTTCTCTTCCCTTTGGCAAGCAGCCACAATGAGGAGAAGCATACCGTGACGAGTATGCCCGCATAAACGAGATGCTCCCATAATGCAGTGAGAAATCTTTTCATTAATTGTGATATTGCCTCTATGGGGCAAAAGTAATATAAAAATCCGAAAATCAAAATATATCATGAAGGTTTTTGTTACCGGTACGCGCGGCATTCCCAATATAATGGGTGGCGTGGAGACCCATTGCGAGGAACTGTTCCCAAGGATAGCGGCCATGGGTGTCGACGTTACAGTGGCCCGCCGGAAGAACTACGTGACCGAACGTGAGCCGCTTACCGAGTGGAACGGCGTGCATCTCGTAGACGTAGATACGCCGAAGAAGAAGTCGTTTGAGGCCATAATACATACGTTCAGGGCAATAAACGAGGCGAAAAGGTGTGGGGCAGACATTGTCCATATCCATGCCATAGGCCCGGCGTTGCTTGTTCCGTATGCCAAGATGAGAGGGTTGAAAGTCGTTTTCACTCATCACGGTCCCGATTATGACCGTGACAAGTGGGGTATAGTGGCTAAGGCCATGCTGAAACTCGGTGAGCGGATGGGCTGCATGTTTGCTGACGATGTCATCGTTATTTCCCGTGTGATAGAGCGGTTGATTGCCGATAAGTACGGCCGCACTCGTGGCGTGCATGTGATATCGAACGGTGTTCCCGCTCCCGAAAAGTGTTCCGCTCCAGATTATTTCCGTTCTCTTGGCATTGAGGAAAACAGATATATCCTTGGTATGTGCCGTTTCGTTCCCGAAAAGCGCCTTCATGACTTGGTCGAGGCATTTGCGATGTTGAAAGAACGGGGTGTCATAGACGGCAATACGCGTCTTGTACTGGCCGGTGACACCGACTTTGAAGACGATTACTCCCGTCGGCTTAAACGCATGGCTCTCGATAACGGCGTTGTGCTTACGGGCTTTGTCAAAGGCGTCAGGCTTCATTCACTGCTCACCAACGCCATGTGCTATGTACTGCCGTCTTCGCACGAGGGGCTGCCCATCGCTTTGCTTGAAGCCATGAGCTACGGCCTGCCCGTAGTAGTGAGCGATATTCCCGCCAATATGGAAGTCGGTCTTCCTGAACAATGCTATTTCCGTTTGGGAGACGTGCGTATGTTGGCCGACCGTTTGCGTGATGTCATGCTAAGCCCGGTGTTGCGTGTGGATTACGATATGGGTCTGTATGATTGGAATAATATCGCCGGTTCGGTGATGAGTGTCTATGATAAAACTGTCGGGCGATAAGTTGTTATCGCCTTTTTTATTGATGGATAAATTGTTCTTCGACATTCTTCAAGTTGCCGTCGGCCGTCGGAGGTGTCTTGATGCCGCTCCGTCCGTTTCCGAGTGGAACCATATTTACCGCATGGCCGTGAAGCATTCGCTGGCGGGAATATGTGCCTCGGCGGTAGATCTGCTTCCCGAGAGCCAGCGTCCGCCGAGACCTGTTGCCGTGAAATTGGCGGTCATGGCGGCCAAAATAGAACAAACCAATATTCTTGTGTCGCGCCGTGCATCGGACGTTTCGGGCTTGTTTGCCTCGGGTGGATTGCGGTCTTGCGTGCTGAAAGGGCAGGGCATGGCAGTGCTTTATCCCCGGCCGATGCGCCGTCAGAGCGGCGATATTGATTTGTGGGTCGAGGGAGGGTCCGAGAACGTTTGCGGTTTTGTGCACCGTTATTTTCCGGATGCAAAGGCACGCTATCACCATATCGACTTCCACGTGTTTGACGATGTTGCCGTAGAGGTGCATTTCCGTCCGTCGTGGATGTTCTCTCCTTTCTCAAACCGTATGCTGATGCGGTGGTTTGACGCTAATCACTCATGGGACAATGTGCCGTGTGCCGGCGGTTATAACGTCCCCGACATTCACTTCAACTCTGTGTATATCCCTATCCACATCTTCCGCCATTTGTTCGATGAAGGCATAGGGCTGCGTCAGGTCATGGATTACTACTACGTTGTGTCGTCGTTGCCCGGAGGCAGGATGAAAGAAGATAACATCCGCTTTCTGCGGCGTGTCGGATTATATCGTTTTGTCTGCGGGATGATGTATGTGCTTCATGAGGTTTTCGGGCTTACAGACAGCGAGATGCCGTTGCCTCAGGATGCCGTTGCGGGTCGTTTTCTGCTCGACGATATTGTTACGGCCGGCAATTTCGGACGTTTCGACCCTCGTGTGCCGGCTCATAAGTCGGCTTCTCCGCTCGCTGTTTTCATGCGCAAGCAGCGTCGCGCCCTGCGTATGTCGGCCTATTTCCCCGGCGAAGTGCTCTGGGGGCTTTACTTTCATGTCTATCAACGCTTCTGGCGCCTGAAGCGTGGGTATCTTTAATCCGGCGCGTTTCCCTTTTTTAACGGTTCTTCTTTCTTTGTTGTTTCCATCCATCCGCCTTTGAACAGTCGGATGAGGAATATGGCGCCACGGAATATCAGTTCTGTCGCCATGGCTACCCATACTCCGCGCAGGCCATAGTGCGGGGCGAGGATGGCGGCGGCCGACAACCTGACGGCCCACATGCTGGCAAGGTTCATGATGGCAGGTTTCAGCGTGTCGCCCGCTCCCACGAATACTCCGTAGCAGACGATGGCCGCCGCGAACATCGGTTCGGCGAACGCCTCGATGCGCAGTGCGGCGGTGCCGAGTGCGCGTATGTCTTCCACGGGAGTCATTATAGCCATCATCTCGGGGGCGAAGACGAACATGAGTACCGCCATGAGTGTCATCACCGTCATTCCAAGTGCCACCGACAGACGGGCGAAGCTGCGGGTGAGCATCCGGCGTCCGGCGCCCAGTCCCTGTCCCACGAGCGTGGTGGCGGCCTCGGCTATGCCGTAGCCCGGCATGTAGCAGATGCTCTCCACTGTGATTGCGAACGTGTTTGCCGCTATCGATATGTTGCCGAGCGGAGCCACGATGGCCGTGCTCACTATCTGTGCGCTGCCCATAAGTATCTGTTGCAGGCTCATGGGCGCTCCGATCTTGAAAGCCGCTTTCACGCAGTCGGCCGTTGGGCGGAACGATCCCGGGCGTCCTTTTAGCGACAGTTCGCCGGGGCGGAATATCATGAAATACATCATCATGCAGGCCGTCACGGTTATAGCCATCAGAGTGCCGACGGCGGCACCGGCAACACCCAGGCCTATGACGAATATGAATATGTAGTTGAACGCCACGTCGAGAGCGCACATCATGATGTTGAGCATGCTCGGGATGCGCATGTTACCGCTGCATTTGAGCATGCTGCCGGCAAGGCTCGACATCTGTAACATGGGCAGGGCAAGCGAGAATATTAGGAAATACATAGACGCGTCGGCTGCGATGTCGGCGCCGCCGCCCAGCCAGAACGGCAGTCGGGAATGGATGGCAACGGCCGTGAGCATGAGCGCGGTGCTGAAAATGAGGGTGCACACAATGCCCTGCCGCAACACACGGCGTGCCCGCTCGAAGTTGCCCGCCCCGAAGCAGTGGGCCACCTGGACCGAGAAACCCATGGAGGCGGCACCGAGCAGTCCGCCAAAGAGCCACGTGGTAGACTCCACCAGGCCGATGGATGCCGACTGCCGCGCTCCGAGACTGCCCACCATGGCGGCGTCTATGAAGAACATCAGCACCGATGACAGTTGAGCCAGCATCGACGGGATACTCATCTCGATGATGAGGCGCAGTTTTTCCCGTCTTGTCATTGCCCGTCCGTCGCGTATGTATGCCAGCAATTTCCCGCTCTTGTCTTTCCCTGATTTCAATTCCTTGTATTTTTAGTGTCGATACTTGTACGTGCCGGCATAAATCCACCGGCAGTCAGTGTTTCGGTCTGCAAAGTTACAAATAAACTGTCATTTACGGTGTTTCAGACATCTATTTCGGTCTGAAACCGTGTGTTTTGTCTTTCGGTGGAGAAGAAAACAACAGGAAACCGCTTTTTGGCATCGTATCGTTACGTGAATTGCGGTGGGTGAAAGAACCGGATTATGAACTGCTTTCTTTAATCGCAAAAGGCACGGAGGCGCATACGGCTATACCATATCATACTGGATTAGCCTGTGTGCCTCCGTGCCTTTTGCGATTAAAGAAAGCTCTGTATGCCTTTGTCCTTAGTGATGTTCGATCTTGAAAGCCTTGCCGTCTTTGGTGAATTTGACTATCGTTCCGTCGTTGTATATCCAGTCTGTGCGGCCGTTTTCCGCCGATGCGTGCTTGTCTGGTTCGCCCTTTGCCATTCTCACCTCGCGCTTTGTGAAGCCCACGGCCACACGACCCTCTTGAATCATCTTACGTTTCGCTTCCGACAGCCCTTTCAGTCCCTCGGGTATTCCTGCTCCGAACAGGTATCCATAGTAGTCTTCGCGCGCTCCGTCGATGTCGCCGGCGATGTCTTCATTCACGAATGTCACCTGTTTTACGAACGTCTCTCCGGTGTTGGTGCTTTTCAGCGTCATTCTCACATATCTTGTTCCGTTCTGTGTCTGTATCTTCTCTATCCTGAATGTCGACAGGCGGGCAATGCCGACCATCACTCCCGAGGCGTTTTCCATTTTCGTCGGATACTTGGTGTATACATTTCGCCCGATGTACTTGGAGTATTCGTTTGACGCCGCGATATTGGCGTCTGCCAGTTCGAACGATCCGGCGAAGAGAAACTTTGCCTTGTCCATTATGAACTCGTCGTCGCGCATGCCGCTGTTTGTCTTGCTCATGGCCACGCTCTGATAGAACTCGCGGCCTTTCTTGTCTTCCACGATAATCTTGACCGGGCAGCTGCGGCTGCCTGCGCCTACCGCCCTCACGGTCACTTCCTCGTTAAGCGGCACCGAAATCTCCTCAAATCCGTCGCCGTCCATCTCTGTGTCCACCCTGTAACGGGTTGCCTTGGTATACAGTTTCATGCCTATCAGTTTTTCCCGGGCTATGTCCACGTCGCCGAGATAGGCGAGGGTGGGCACTCCGAGCTTGCCGTAGCAGTAGTCTTCAAACGTGCCGTTAGGTATCCGGTAGTAGTAGTTCTTGTTGTCGTCCGTGCACAGGAAGTTTACAAGCGCAAATCCCTCGGGTGTCTCTGTGTGTCCCTTGTATATCATTATTTTGTGGCGCAGCCGTCCGCTGCTCACCTCCTTGCCCGTGGCAGCGTCGCAGAACGTGTTGACTATCAGATCGTATTTCTCGGGCATTACCATGAATTTCATGCCTTCCTGCCAGTCGCAGAGACTGTAAAACCTGAAGTTCTCGCCAATGAAGTCGCGGGCCTCCGGCTCGGCTTCGTCTTCGGCGGCCGTTGCCGTGCTTTTCGTTACGGCCGCTTTCTTTGCCCCACGTGTCTTCACTATATATGAGTTTTGTGCCGAGGCTGAAATCGTGGCCAGTGCCATCATCAAAATAAAAACTGTTTTCTTTTTCATATTCATCAGGCTTGTATCGGTGTTTTTGCTGTTTTTCCTAACTCTGCAAAGGTAAAATAAAAAAACGAGACACAAGCAAGAAACGATACATAATATGATAATGACACCGTAAAAAATGATGATGAATGTAGGAACGGCATCTTTCTGAATGCAGTGAATAATGTTTACAAAAGGTCTTTCATATTTCGGTCGCTTGAAAATTAAAATACGTCGGCCGCAAATATCGGCGTATTTTGCTGTTTTACGCAATATGGTGTATATCAGTGTTATACGAAAAATATATGTTGTTTATATTCTGGATATTCCGCTTTTGCAAATTTCTGGTTTGCGTTTAGTATACTGATTGTGTTGCGTTTAGTATCCCGTTGCTTTCCGTTTAGCGGCTAAACGGAAAGCAATCGGCAGCCGAACGGCTTCCATTCAGCCGCCCGTTGCGGGAAGTAAGGCGGATTTCCGTATTGCGATCAAGGCGCTATCGCATTGTGTATCGCAATGCGTAGCGCCTTGATTTTTCTGTTTCTACAAAAAACAAAGTGTTAAATCCGTGACTTTATTATTACGTTCTTCACTGTTCCGACACCCACTTGGCGATGTCTTCGAGCACTTCCGGTGCCATGGTCTCCTCTATTTCGGCATACTCTCCTATTTTGCCTGTCTCGCAGTGTTGGAACATGTGGTTCAGTCCCGTGTATTTCTTTATGTTCACGTTCTTGTTGCCGGCCAGGTGGCGGCGAATGGCTTCGAGGTTCATCGTAGCGTCTACCTGCAAGTCTTTATCTCCGTTTATTGCCATTACGGGGCATTCGGTACGTTCGATGTCCTCTCTCGGCGAGAAGTCTATGAAGTGGTTTGTCCATGCGTTGTTCTGCGCCTTGGCCATGTTCCTGATCTGTTCGAGTGTAAGTGTGTGTATGCCGGATATGGCTTTGGTCTGTTCGAGGAGCAGGCTGTCGCCCCTGACGGCGCACCCGGCCATGCTGACGATGAAGTCGGCCTTGCCGCGTGCGGCCAGCATGAAAGCTACCGTGCCGCCCTCGCTGTGTCCCAGAACTCCCGTTTTGCCGAATTTGCCGCTCGCCCGTAGAAAGTCGATGCCGGCCGCGGCGTCTTCCATGGCGTCCGCAGTGGTGGCATTGGCAATGTCGCCAGTCGATTTGCCGGTTCCACGGTCGTCATACCGCAGTGTGGCTATGCCGTTCCGCGCCATGTGGTCGGCGATTATGAGAAACGGTTTGTGGCCGAACAGCTCTTCGTCACGGTTCTGTTGTCCGCTGCCCGATACCATTATCATCACCGGTATATTGCCCTTGCCGTCATATCCGGCAGGGTAGGTGAGTGTGCCCGACAGCGTGGCGCCTCCTTTCGTATTGTCGAATGTCACTTCTTCCGTGGTGTATCCGAACGGCGGCCGTGGAGTCTGCGGTCTTTTCCGTTCTATCAGGGTCTTTTTGAGGTCTATAGGAAAGCTCATGCCCATCTGTACGAAAGCTCCTTTCAGTGTGTCGCCGTTCCGGTGTCCGGCAAGTGTACCTCCGATGGCGGGGATGGATATGTTGAGTGAGTCGGCCGACAGGTGGTTTACGGTTGTCTCTATGCCGAACGCTCCCTGGTCGGGACTGTCCATCGTGCACTTGCCGTCTTTTATGTTTATCACGACCGCCAGCGATGACGGTCCCACTTTCATGTCGCCTTTCCATGATCCGTCTATGGCTTGTGCACGTGCGTTGATGCTTGCGGCCACTATGCAAATCAGTGTGAGAATGTTTCTTTTTTTCATTATATCATGTTTGTTATTTTTTTTTCGTTTCTCAGTCTTCCAGGTATTATTGGGTGTCTTCCCGGGCTGTTTCTCGCTCTGTCCGGTTTCTCTTTTTGGGAGTTCTTCCGGCCTTGCGTAGCGCCTCGTTTATAATCCACTGTATCTGGCCGTTGGTAGAACGGAACTCATCGGCCGCCCATGCTTCGATGGCGTCCATCATCTCGCTGTCTATCCTGAGTATGAAATTCTTTGTCTTTGTCTCTTTTTTCGCCATGTCCGTTGGTTTTGAAGAGAGTTAGTGCGGTGCCGGCCATGATTGCGCAAGCCGTGTACTGTCGTCCGCTTGGATGTTTGTCATGTGTGAGCGGCGTATCAGTGGTTCAGTGTGCCTGTGTTCACCACCGGCTGTGCCGATTCGTCGCCGCAGAGCACCACGAGAAGATTGCTTACCATGGCGGCTTTCTTGTCGTCGTCGAGTTCCACTATGTCCTCGTCAGCGAGTTTGTCCAGTGCCATCTTGACCATCGACACCGCTCCCTCCACAATCTTTTCGCGGGCGGTGATGATGGCCGATGCCTGCTGGCGGCGCAGCATCACAGCCGCTATCTCGGGTGCGTAGGCCAGGTAGTTGATGCGTGCCTCGACCACTTCTATGCCCGCCATAGCCAGTCGCTCGTCGAGTTTCTCTTCGAGCTGTTTGTTTATCTCGTCACCTCCGCTACGCAGCGTCAGTTCTTCGATGTGGTTGTCGGTGTCGTCGTAAGCGTATTGTCCGGCCACCTGCCGCAGAGCGGCGTCGCTCTGTGTCTTCACGAAGTTTTCAAAGGCATTCATCATGCTTGTCACAGATGTGCCGATGTTCACTTCGTTCTTGCCTGCTGTTCCTGCCTGTGCCATGGTTTGCGAGTCGATTTCGAACATTGCCTTGTACGTGTCTTTCAGTTTCCATACCAGCACGAGACCTATCATCACCGGGTTTCCCGTCTTGTCGTTCACCTTTATCGGCTCGGCATCGAGGTTGCGGGCGCGTAGCGATAGCTTTTTCGTTGTCAGGAACGGATTTACCCAGAAGTATCCGGTATCGGTGAATGTGCCTTTGTACTTGCCGAAGAACACCATCACACGGGCCTCATTGGGTTCGAGCATCACGAAACCGCCCCAGATGAAGAACGTGGCTATGAGCGTCGTGACAGACGCGCCGATGAGAACTCCTCCTGGGGCGCTGTCCAATATGATACCGTATACTATGCCCGCTATGGCCAAAAAAGTCAAAATAAGATTGACAAAAAGCATAATGAAGCCGTTTACTTTCATTCCGTTGAATGCAAATTCTTTCTTTTCCATATTTCAAGTATATTTTAAAGTAATATCATTTTAATATCACAAAGATAAGCATTGATTTACTTTTTGACACTTGTCGTATCGTGAATTTTATATTATTTAACAAAAATGGATATCAAATCCCTCTGTCTCAGACTGCCGGTTGCCTTGTTTTTGATTAATTTTGCGCTATGGAAAAGTTAGACGACAAGAAGATCGCCGTGCTCCTCTCAGGCGGGGTAGACAGTTCGGTGGTGGTGCATGAGCTGGCAAGCCGCGGGCTGACGCCCGACTGTTTCTATATAAAGATAGGCCCGGAGGAACAGGAAGAGTGGGACTGCGCAAGCGAGGAAGACATGGAGATGGCTACGGTGGTGGCTGCCAGATACGGTTGTAAGTTGCAGGTGGTAGACTGTCACCGCGAGTATTGGGACGGAGTCACCCGCTATACGATGGACAAGGTGCGGGCGGGCTTCACCCCTAATCCCGACGTGATGTGCAACAGGCTTATCAAGTTTGGTGCGTTTCACGACAAGATAGGCCATGGCTACGACCTCATAGCTACGGGGCACTATGCCCGCACGGAAATTGAAGATGGTGACAAGTGGCTTGTCACAAGTCCCGACCCGGTGAAAGATCAGACCGATTTTCTCGCGCAGATTTACGACTGGCAGTTGCGTAAGGCATTGTTTCCCATAGGTCACTATATGAAAGGCGAGGTGCGGGAGATTGCCGAGCGCGAACATCTTGTCAACGCTAAGCGCAAGGACTCGCAGGGCATCTGCTTCTTGGGAAAGATAAACTATAACGAATATATCCGGAGGTATCTCGGTGAGAATCCGGGCGATGTGCTGGAACTGGAAACCGGAAAGAAGATAGGCCGGCACCGCGGACTTTGGTTTCATACAATTGGACAGCGGCACGGTCTGGGTTTCGGCGGAGGGCCGTGGTATGCGGTGAAAAAAGATGTGGCTGAAAACATACTTTACGTAAGCCACGGTTTCGAGCCGGTCACGGCATATAAGAGCACATTCCCCATCCGCGATTTCCATTTTCTTACCAGACGGGTGGAGATGGGCAGAGTGACGTTCAAGATACGGCATACGCCGGAGTATCATCCCGCTACGCTCGAACAGACTGGCGAAGGGGCGTATGTCGTTCATGCCGAACGGCCTATACAGGGAGTGGCGCCGGGGCAGTTCTGTGTTGTGTATGATGAGCGGCATCACCGATGCTTCGGTTCTGGCGAGATTACGCTTTGAAACGAATTAAGTAAAAAAAGAGACACGGAGCTCGAGGTGTAATATCTTTATGGCGATATACCTCTGTGGCTCCGTGTCCCTGTGTTCGGGTGATTACGGTCTTGCTGTTATTCTTGTTCTTGTTTTTCGGGGATTGTTTTTTATTTTCCGACCGTCATTCCTTTATCTCGCGGTTATTGTTTCTTTGCCTTGCCGTCACAACCTTCATTTCCTTGCGTTGTCACTTCTTTATTTTGCTTTTCATCCATTCCACTGACTCGTCGTTGGTCTCGGGAAATCTCCAGTGGCCGCTCGTCGGAGTTACACGTAATACTTTTTCTGTTGTAATCTCGTTGTAAGCGGCGAATGTTGATGTGGGCGAGCATGTCTCGTCGTTATACCCGAAAGAGTAGAACACCGGGCATTTGACACGTCTTGCGAAGTTCGCCACGTCATAGTACGCCAGTGTCTCTTCGGCTCCGGCCGGTTCGGTGGTGTTTCTGAAATACTTCGGCCAGCCGCCGGCACGGTCGTATTTGAAGCCGAGCACATCGCAAAGGGCGGGGTAAAACGGCGAGCAGAAAGTCACTTTCCGGTTCAATGCCGCCGTGACTATCGACAGCGCGCCGCCTTGACTGCCCCCTGTTACGCCAGCATTGACACCGTCCCATTCTGGAAGTGAGCACAGAAAGTCGATGCAGCGGGAGCATCCCGCATATACGTCACGGTAGTAGAACGTTTCCTTTGAGCCTATGCCGTTGCGGTTGTAGTCTTTCGCGATTTCTTCGGCCTTCTTGTACTCCTCGTCGTCCAGTTCAGGGTTGCATCCGTTGTGGATGTTGATGTTCAGGTATATGAATCCGAGCTCGCTGTAATATGTTGTCGGTGAGATCTTTTTCGAACCTGCGCCGGGCGGACAGAACAGTACCGGATAAGTGCCATTGCCTTTCGGTTTGGTGAGATAGCCGTACATGTTTCTGCCGTTCGGGCCTACCGTAAGTCTCACAAGACTTACTTCTACCTTGTCCGTGGAGTATTGCGGCAGCGGTGTTATCTCAGGTCTCAGTTTTGTTTTCCCTGCTTTTCTCATTGTATTCTGCCAGAATTTGTCGAAGTCTTCGGGCATGGGTGTCAGGCTTTTGATGTATTGCGGACTGTATGCCACTTTGACAAGGTCTTTGATTGTCTTGCCGTATACGGTGAAATTGAGATTGCACGAGCGGAAACCAGGCTCGCTGCGTGTGCCCATCGCGACGGTTGCCGTGCCGTTACGGAATGTGGCTGAGTCTTTTTTGTACGGCATCATCTCGTCTCCCGTGCTGTAATACACCTTCACTCCGTCTACCGGAATGCCGCCTTTGTAAGCCTCTATTTTTATTATAGCCTCTTCTCCTGTGTTGTAGTTGCGGTCTTTGTGGTCTGTCGTGATGATGTATTCCACGTAGTCCCGCTTCGCTTTCGAGAACTGTGCTGCCGCAGACAGCGAGCAGCACGTAAACAACAGCATGATGACACTCTTTTTATTCATGTGGATAAGTTTTTAGATGATTGATATTGTTTCTTTAAACAGTAGTTTGTATTTCTCCGATATGTGGATGTACGGTATTTCGGATATTGCGTGTCCGCATGAGGGATACTGTATGGCGGCCTTTATCCGGCTTTCGTTTCAGTTTGCCATGTCATCGTTTGATATGATGCCTTCGTTCTTGATGATGTTCTCGTATGTCACATTCATCTCGTCCATCATGGCATATATGTTCTCGTCTGTGCCGCATACATACCTTATATATTCGTCCATTGTATTTATCCTGTCTGTTTTTGCTGTGTCAAGCGGTTTGTCGTGCAATATCAGTGTCATGTTCTCCGTAAGCAGACCGATCAGCGTGGCCTGTCTTAATGTAGCCTTCCCGGTCTTTGCCTCGCGTATACCCATGGTGTAAGCCGTCATCACAGTCCTTACCAGCAGTCTTATGGCAAGTTCGTTGTCGACAGGATCTTCAGTGCCGTTTCGCGTGTAGTTCTTGAAGTGTTCCACCGCTTTTGTGAAGCGGCCTTCGAGTATAGCGGTGACATTACGCTTGTATTCGGTTGTCATGGCTTCGAACATCTCATCCGTGCGGCATGCCATTCTCATTAGTTCGAACAATGAGGTGTTGCCTGCGCCCATGGCCTTGAGTTGTTTCTCTATCTCGTCGAGGCTGTAATTGAGTTGTGAAATGATGAAGAACATTGTGTCGTTGAAGCCTCCCACCATGTTCTCATAGTGCTCCATGGCAAGTGTTTTCATTGTCAGCGGGGTTATTTTACCGTCATTCTGTTTGTTCATCGCATCGTATATACCGTTGATATATGCCGTGAAATATCCGCGTATTAGCGCTGCGAGTGTTTTATATTTGTCTGTCTGTGTCATATATATATATAAAGATAGTGCAAGTCGAATGTAATGAAACTTGTTTCAAATTACTGAGGCGAAGCCTATCTGTCCGCAAAGATACTCAAAAAAAGCATTAACAGGTCGATGTTGCCGGCGTTTTATTTTGCCATTTGCGGAATGATTGTTATTTTTGCGGGTAAAAAGCGGAATATGGGTGCAGACAAAAATACGGATATACTTATTGCCCACGGCATACGTCCGACAGCCAATCGCATATTGGTTGTGCGTGCGCTGCTTGCGGCCGACCGTCCTATGTCGCTTACAGAGCTTGAGCATAAGATATTGACACTTGATAAATCCGGCATATTCCGTGCCCTTACGATTTTTCGCGACAATCACCTCGTGCATGTCATAGAAGACGGCGGCGGCAGTGCACGCTACGAACTGTGCACGAGTGATGGCGAGGCGGACGATGATCTACATGTGCATTTCTACTGTGAGAGTTGCCACCGCACGTTCTGCATTGACAATGTGCCTGTGCCTGCCGTGTCGTTGCCCCGCGGTTACCGTCCCGAATCCGTAAACTACATGTTCAAGGGACAGTGCCCGGAGTGTTCCGGGAAATGAATAGGGAGCTTGCCGGCCGGCAGGATATACGTGATAAAAACAATGGGGGGACACGACATCGGTCGTGTCCCCCCATTGTTTATCTGATATTCTGATGATGAATATCTTTTGCCCTTTATCTCTTTTTCATTTCAAAAGTTGATTGTCTATGTGCAATGAAAAGAGTTCTTTTTTTGTGTATCACAAAGTATCTTTTATTATTTCACGAAGAACTTTCTTGTCTCTCCGTTGGAAGTCTTTATGATATTAAGACCTTTTACCGGAGCGGAAATCCTGCGGCCATCAACGGTGAAGTACTCTGCGTTTTTCTTCGTGTTATTTGTTATGTTGCTGATGCCGTCGGTGATGTTGCCTTTTGTATCGAGTACGTATGATTTCACTATGGCTGTCGGAATAATCTCTCCGTCAATCTCTTTCTCGGATAGAACGCTGCCGAATCCGGTGATGTATCTTCCGTCTCCCGTGATGCCTGTAACGGTATGGAAACCGTTGTCGTCATACTCTGCAAGCTCTTCGAGTGAGCCGTATACGTCTTTCAATAGTCTCGGCTGGTCTTCACCGGCTTTCAGTATGATAGCGTTACGCGGGTCAAACCATTGGCCGGTGGTATATCCCACCACGGTTCCGTCGTTGCTTACGGCGGTAGGAGTCACGCTTGTTCCCGCATCAATACCGTGGTTGCCGTCGATGGTGATTATTTTAAGCTCTTTATTCTCTATGTCATAGATGCCGATGCGGTCTTCTGTATTATCAATACACGTTTTTTAACATTTGGCATACGTGATAAGATTATTTTACTGCTTGATAGTTGTAATAAACGGGACATAGTAATGGTTTTTATGTTGATAAGTTATTGAGTGTCAGTTTGTTTTGCTTTATTATTCTTGTGCGGTAACTTCCTCTGTCAATGAGGTCGTTTGGTCGATGAACAGCCGGAATTAATATATAAAACGAAAAAGTGAGATTTGCAACGGACAACCGAGCGTCTTGTAACGGATTGACAGATTCATTTATAAAAATATAAGAAGGTGCCCTATTGTAAAAAGCGGACATGGAGATCATTCCATGTCCGCTTAAATGTTGTTGCGTATTATGTTTTTTATCGTATCGGTTCTCCGGTTTGAGAAAATAAAGCCGTTTTTCATGGCTTTATTGATCTGATAGGCAACCGGTATATTTTGTTGCCGTATGTTTATGCGTATGTGGGCGGCAATGCTTGGCTATGCGGCAATGTGTGTCAGACATTGAACAGCCGCCAAGCGGCATACCCTATGTAGCTTAAAGTGAGCAGTACTCCTTCCGTCCGGCTTACGGTATATCTCGTGAAAGAGAAAAGCCATACAGCCACCGCTCCGGCAATCATCACGCAAAGGTCTGTGATGGTGATGTCTGTGATGGTCAGCGGGCTGATGGCAGCCGTGATTCCGAGAATGGCAAGGATGTTGAACACGTTGCTGCCGATGACATTGCCAATGGCCATTGCCGACTGTCCTTTACGGGCGGCCACCACGCTTGTTGCCAGTTCGGGCAGCGATGTGCCTCCTGCCACGATGGTGATGCCGATGGTGGCATCGCTCATTCCGAGTATTGCGGCCACTTTTGTGGCATAGTCAGAGAAAAGGTCGCTGCCGATAATGAGGAACAATAGTCCGATAGAAATGAAAGCGATGCTTTTCCATACCGGCATGCCGGTATTGGAAGCATGTTCGTCTGTCGTTCCATTGCCTGTATTGGCGGCCGCGATTTCGTTTTTTTCTCGTTTCGCGGTATAGATGGTGAATGCCATGAATGTGGTGAAGAATACGAGCAGTATCATTCCGTCTGCCCGGTCGATCGTGTTACCCCTTATATTTATTCCGGAGAAATTGTCGAGACAGAGAATGATCAGCAGTACTGTCATGGCAACCGAGAGAGGGAGATCTTTCGACACGGTGGATCGTGAGATGGTGATCGGTGATACCATGGCTGCGCATCCCACGATGAGCAGAGTGTTGAGGATATTGCTGCCGATGACATTTCCAACGGCCATATCGGCGGAGCCTTTCAATGCCGATGTGAGGCTGACAAACAGCTCTGGCGCCGATGTGCCGGCGGCCACGATGGTCAGGCCGATAATCATTTCGGGAACCTGCATGCGACGGGCCAGTGCGGATGCTCCTTCGGTGAGCCGGTCGGCTCCACGTAGCACGAGAACAATACCTATTATGATATATACTATGTATAATGCCATTTCCGTATTATTTTCTTTTGTCTTGGGTCGATATTTTATGTCCTTGAAACAAGAATGCCGGGAGACGCATCGTTGGCCGATTTGCGCTCCCGGCATTCTTGTAGTATGTATTAGTATCCGAAGATATATTTTACGGTATTGCCTGTCTTGCCAGTGACGGTCATCGTGCTTATGCTCTTGTCCGGGTTAAGAACGGTAGACACTGTGAAACGGCCGTTTTTCGCTGTAGCCTCCGTTATCACGTAGCTGTTGCGCATGTTGCGGAAGAGTGAGAGCAGCATGAATGGGTTGCACTCGTCGGCACCGAGCAGTAATTGGTTGGCGTCTACCGATTGGTTACGGTTGCTAACCCTTGTTTTCTCATCACCGAAGTGCAGCTTCAAGTCTTCGCCGTAAACCGGTCTGCCGTCGGGATATATATGCCTGTATTTAAGGCTGTCGGCGATGTGCTCGTCGTCTGCTCCAAATCGCTGCCCGCCTGAAACGAGGTGGGACACTCCCGATCTTTCACCTCCGGCAAGAAGCCGTTCGACGCTCATTGATATCGAGTTGGCAACGATGCCGCTCTTGTATACCACGGTGTCGGTTTCAGAAGTGAGATTGTCCGGCTGGTAACCTTCGTCAAATCGGCCTTCCAACGTGTTTGACCCTGTGGTTACGTATAGTGTGGTGTCTTTATCGTTGTAGTTGAAACCGATGTTGTGTTTCGTGGCTCCGTTCCTGAGCATCTTGAATGTTGTGGGACGGCATTTATCGTCATACGTGATTGTGATATCTGTTCCATCGTCACCCTTTATCGTTTTTACGAGAGGTGCGTTTCCGAGTGAGCCGTCGCCTCTGGTGGCATACTGTGCGAGGTAGAATGTGCTGTAAGCATCGTGCTCATTGGCATCCTGTATAGTTATTCTCGCGGTGCGTTTAAGTCCGGTCTTGTTCTGTTCGAAATGAGTCGGGATTACATAGAAACTGTATCCGTTTCCGCGCATAAGGTCTATTTTGAGCCAATCTTTGCTCCCGTCCTGTACTATGTACCAGTTGCCTATCGAGGCGAACTGAATGTAGCCGTTGGCCGTGTTTGCATAGCCGCTTGTGCCGCCGGCTCCACTGAATCCTGAGTTGCCCCCATTGTCGTTGAGGCATGATGCCATCATGGGTATGATGGCTGCCATGATAAATAGTCTGATGATTTTCATAAGTGATATTAATTAATGATGTGAATATTGGGTATTGCCTTATGTTTGTTGTGGCAGTGCCTGATGACGACTTAATACTCGTTGTCTTCGTCCGTATCTTTTCCTTCGGTTGCGTCATAGTCGAAATCGCCATCATCGTATACGTCGAGTCCTTCGAGTGACGGGCCTATGAATGCGTCGAGTGAGCGACGGTCTTTTTTAGTGGGGCGACCGGTGCCTCTCGCCCTGTTGACAAAACCGCTTATGCGGTTCATTTCGAGCAGTTCGTACTGATCTGCCGTGGTCACATTCTCATAGATCTCCGGTATTAATTTCGCACCGACACGTTGTTCGATGGGTTTAAGAACCTTGAAAGAATATGTCACGGGAGGCTTGCGCACGCTTACCGTTTCTCCGGTCTTGACCGTATGCGACGGTTTGACGTTGGTGCCGCCTATTGTCACACGTCCGTTCTTGCAGGCATCGGCCGCTATCGAGCGTGTCTTGAATATGCGTGCGGCCCACAGCCATTTGTCTATTCTTGCCTCATTGGTCATTTTCCTATTGTATTATTTAAGCGTGGGTATGGTTATTGCGGTGTTATCCGAAAACCGCTTGTATATTATTTCTTTTTATTGAACGCATTCATGGTGATGTTGACACCCGAAAGCACGAAACTTTTGATTATCTCACCGGCCGTGTCAAACTTCGGTTCAAGTGCTTTCATCTCCTCTTCGTCATATCTGCCGAGAACCCATTCCACTTGCATGCCGCGAGGAAAATCGTTGCCGATGCCTACACGCAGACGGCTGTATTTGTCGGTACCGAGCACGGATTGTATATTTCCTAAGCCATTGTGTCCGCCGTTGCTTCCTGAAGGTTTCAGGCGCAGCGTGCCGAGAGGCAGGGAAAGGTCGTCGACTATGACGAGCAGTCGGTCGATATCGATGTTTTCTTTGTTCATCCAATATCTGACGGCATTGCCGCTGAGATTCATGAATGTGCTTGGTTTCAGTAAGATCACTTTTCGCCCTTTGATGCTCGTCTCTGCTACAAATCCGTAACGGCGGTCATCAAAAACAATATTGGATGCCTTGGCGAAGGCATCCAATATCATAAATCCTGTATTGTGGCGGGTATTGTCGTATTCGTTGCCGACATTTCCCAACCCTACAATCAAATATTTGTCCATTATTGAGCAGCAGCGGCTGCGGCAGCCGATTTGGATGCGCGTGTGGTTTTAACAGAACATACGATAACTTCTGCCGGAGTGGCGAGTTCGAGACCTTCGAAACTCAACTCACCTACCTTGATGCTCTTGCCGAGGCGAAGGTTGGTAACGTCGATGTCGAGGTGTTCCGGTATGGCCTGATAAGGAGCTGTAACATTAATCTTGCGGATAGAGAGGTTGATACGACCACCATCGCGCACACCCTGGGCAAGACCGTTGAGTTTTACGGGGATGCCGATTGTGATGGGTTTAACTTCGTTTATCTCATAGAAATCCACGTGCAACAGCGCGTCTGTCACCGGATGGAACTGCAATTCTTTGAGGACAGCCTTGTGCTCCTTGCCGTCTATGTTGAGGTTTACAACGTAGATGTGCGGAGTGTATACAATCTTGCGCAGTTCTGTCATTGACACTGCGAATGACATTGCTTCGGGAAGTCCGTTCTCGCCTTTTTTCTCTCCGTACATGTTGCAGGGAATGAGTCCCTCTTTACGCATTGACTTAGATGCCTTCTTGCCCAAGTCGGTGCGCATCTTGCCTGTTAAGCTGATTTCTTTCATAACTTGTGTTACTCTAAATTAAGTTTAAACAATTGATACTTGCTTAATTCACCATCACACTGATTTTAATCGATGTGCTTGAAAAAGCGATGCAAAGATAGTCGTTTAAATTCAATTACGCAAACAATGCACGGGGATTAATAATAAAAAGTGCAATATTTTCACTTATTTCTTGCATTATATTGGTTTTTTTGTCTAATTTTGCAAGCAAAAGACATTGTTGCGAAGGATAAGTGTATCTCAATAATAAAGTCAACCATATAAATTAAGTATGATAAACCGCGAAATTATAAGAATCAAGATAGTTCAGTTAACCTATGCGTACTATCAAAATGGAAACAAGAATATAGACTCTGCCGAGAAAGAATTGTTTTTCAGTCTTTCAAAAGCCTACGACTTGTATAATTATTTGTTGGCGCTCATGGTGGCGGTGACAAAAGAGGCTCGTAAACATGTGGAGGTGGCTCAGGCAAAAGCAAGACGTGAGGGAACGGAAGAGCCGTCCACGAAATTCATATATAATAAGTTCGCTCTTCAACTTGAAGAAAACAAGATGCTGAACGAATTTATGGAGAGCCAGAAGAAGACATGGGATGACGAGGCTGAGTTTGTCAGGAAGTTGTATTTGCAGATTACCGAAAGCAATATATATAAGGAATACATGGCAAGCGGTGATGATTCTTATGCTGCCGACCGTGAGCTTTGGCGGAAGATATACAGAACATTGATACAGGAGAACGAGGCACTCGATGATGTGCTCGAAGAACAGAGTCTGTACTGGAACGATGACAAGGAGGTGGTTGACACATTTGTACTTAAAACAATAAAGCGGTTTGACGAGAAGAACGGTCCGAAGCAGGAACTGCTTCCTGAATATAACAGTGATGACGACAGGGATTACGCCCGCAAACTGTTCCGTGCTACTATTCTGAATGCCGATGAATATCAGCGTTTCATGAGTGAGGCCTCGCGTAATTGGGACTTCGGACGTCTCGCATATATGGATGTAGTGATAATGCAGATAGCTATAGCTGAGATTATGACGTTCCCCACTATACCGATAAGTGTTTCTATCAACGAATATGTGGAAATGTCGAAACTGTACAGTACACCGCGAAGTGGCGGATATATCAACGGCATGCTTGACACAATCGCACGCCACTTGGTGGATACTGGGCGTCTGCTCAAAAGCATCGAGCCTCAACGGGTAAGCATGCCAAAGGGAGGTGAAAAGACTGAAAACGAATAAACACGAATAAACATCGAATATGACAACAACATTATTTTTATCGGCTCAGGCTGCCCAGGGTGGTGGAATGACAAGCATGCTTCTTATGATGGTGGCCTTGTTTGCCATCATGTGGTTCTTCATGATCAGACCTCAGCAGAAGAAGCAGAAAGAGATACAGAACTTCCAGAACTCTCTTGCCGTAGGAACATCTGTGGTGACCGGTGGCGGCATCTACGGAACGGTGAAGAAAATAGATCTTGCGGCAAACATCATTGAGGTGGAAATAGCCAAGGGAGTGGTGATACGTGTAGACAAAGGCTATGTCTTCAAGGATATGGCAAGCACACCTGTGCAGACAAAATAAATGGACTGGCGGTATCGCATAGCACATATAGTCAGGAAATCCTTATTCAAATTAGTGAATAAGGATTTCCTGATTTTTTTGTTTTTTCTTGCGCTTTCCGCTGTCTTCTGGTTGTTGATGACGCTTAATGAGACCTATGAAAAAGAAGTGAGAATACCTGTCAGCATAGTGAATGTGCCTGATAACGTGGTACTCATATCTCCGAGTACGGATACCATGAAAGTGGTGGTGAGGGATAAAGGACTCGTTTTGCTTGGATATGAATATAGAGACATCTTGCGTCCGCTGCGTATAAACTTCAAATCATATGTACGTGGCACGGAGAGTGCTTCGATAACGTCGGCCGAGTTGCAGCGTTTCATATATCAACAGTTGTCGGCTTCGACTAAAATCGTGAGTATAAAACCGGATAAGTCGGAGTTCTTTTTTAATTACGGACTGTGCAAGCGTGTGCCTGTCAGATGGCGCGGGCATGTGGTTCCGGAGCAACTTTATTTTATTTCTCACGTGGATTATCAGCCAGACAGTGTCGATGTGTATGCCGCAGAGGAGAAATTGGACAGTATAGACGTGGTATATACGGAGACGTTGAATTATGATAACTTCCGGGATACGCTCTCTATAACCTGCGGATTACAGAAAATACGAGGTGCGAAGTGCGTGCCGGATAGGATAAAGATGGCTTTTTATACCGATGTGCTCACGGAGGCAAACATGAGTGTGCCGGTGACGGGTGTCAATTTTCCTGACGGTAAGGTGCTGAGAACATTTCCATCGAAAGTCACCGTTCATTTTGTTACGGGTATAAGCCGGTTGAAAAAACTTCGACCGTCTGATTTTACGGTGGTTGCTGATTATGAAGAGATAATGCGGCATCCGTCGGATAAATGTGCGGTACATCTGAAAGGGATACCGCATGACGTAAGTAGGGCGAAGATAGATGTTGGTTCAGTGGATTATCTTATCGAGGAAGAATGACGGGATATACGATATCGGAGTTGTTGATATGCCCGAATGGGATATTAATGCCATTCGATGGAGTACGGCTCTGTCTGTTAATGGTTGAAATACGCGGCTGATAAGGATGAGAATAGGAATTACCGGAGGTATCGGCAGTGGAAAAAGCTATGTTTGTGCCAGACTTGAAGCTTTGGGGATAAAAGTCTATGACTGTGACAGTGCGGCCAAACGTATAATCAGTTCTTCTGATGAGATAAAAGAGCGGCTGACGGAACTCATTGGTCCGGACACATATAAAGACGGCAAACTCAATAAAGCGTCCGTTGCGAGTTTTCTTCTTGCTTCGGAAAGCAATGCGCAAGCTATAGACGCCATTGTGCATCCGGCTGTTGCCGTTGATTTTGAAAATAGCGGAATAGAGTGGATGGAGTGCGCCATTCTATATGAGTCGGGATTTGACCGGCTTGTAGATAAGGTAATAGCGGTGACTGCTCCCGATAGTGTAAGGGTGAAAAGGGTTATGGAACGTGACGGAATTACATGCGGGAAAGTACGTGAATGGATGGCACGGCAGTTGCCACAGGAAACCGTTATTGCGCGTGCTGATTATGAGATAATAAACGATGGTACACATGATGTGGACCGACAGATAAACGAATTAATAAACAAATTGAAGTAAACAAAGACATGTTACAGACAATCTTAGCAATCTCGGGAAAGCCCGGACTTTACAAATTGGTATCAAGGGCAAAGAACAGTCTTATAGTGGAGGTTCTCGACGATACGCACCGCCGTATGCCTGCGTTCGCCACCGACAGGATAACATCGCTCGCAGATATCGCAATGTATACAGAAACGGATGATGTCCCGTTGCACAAAGTGCTCACAGGTATGAAGAATCTTGAAGAAGGAAAGACCTCTGCTTTGGATTATAAAAAGGCAAGTGGTGACGAACTGCGTGAGTATTTCGCAAAAATACTGCCCGATTTCGATCGCGACCGTGTGCATAACAGTGATATAAAGAAACTTATCCAGTGGTACAACATACTTATAAGTAACGGTATTTCCGATTTCGATGAAGAGATGACACCTACGGAAGGTGATAATATCGATGACCGAAAAGAATAAGAAAGATACTGTCTGAGATAATGAAAGACGAAGGAAGACCGGCCAAACTGAAAGACATTGCCGAGAGACTTGGTATAAGTGTCGCCACGGTGAGCCGTGCTCTCCAAGCAAATCCCGCAATCAGTAGGCAGACGCGAGAACTCGTGATGCAGACCGCACGGGATATGAATTATACCAAAAATATCATTGCCGATAGCCTGCGCAGCGGTTCGCTGCCGGTTATCGGTGTTATTGTTCCCCACGGGGTGACCCACTTTTACTCATCTGTGCTTGATGGGATAGAGCACATTGCGGCATCAGCCGGATATGCCGTGGTGAACATGAACTCACATGAGAGATATGTAGAGGAATATGCCAATGTGCGAAATCTTGCCAATCTGCATGTTGCCGGAATAATAGCGAGCGTGACTCAGGAGACGGCCGATTTCTCACATTTCGGCTCTTTGATGGCCGGAGGTATACCGGTGGTTTTTGTCGCACGCGACATACCGATGCAGACATATTCTTCCGTGACGGCCGATGGAGCAGAGGCGGCTCGTCGCGCGACACATCATCTTATCAAACAAGGTTGCCGTAGGATTGCCATTCTGTGTGGTCCGAGCCGTTTGAAAATGGTGGCTGATCGCAAGCACGGATATATTGAGGCACTGCGTGAGTATGGTTTGCCTCTGCGCCCCTGTTATGTGGCATACAGTGATATCGATTCAGTGTCAGCTGTTGACGCCACCGATACGCTACTTGATCTCAACGAGTGTCCCGATGGCATTATAGCACTTAATGATACGCTACTTTTTTCAGCTATGAAGACAATAAAACGCCGCGGTCTTTCGATGCCGTCGGATATAGCCCTGATAGGTTTCAGTGATGCGGAATATGCCGCTGATGTATGTCCGACATTATCTACAATAGAAGATCGGAGCCGTCTGATGGGTGAGAGTGCGGCACAAATCCTTTTAAATCATATACGTGGAGATATGACTCCGGTGCGAAAGGTAATCTCCACGGTGCAGCGTATACGGCAAAGCAGTCGACGGAAATAATGGTCTTCCATATTATTTATAATTTTTGTTTTTTTCATAGGTATCTCAATTGGGTGAAAAGCAATTGCTTTTTATAAAACGTCCGCAAACCGGCTTTCTGGCAATGGTATGACAGGCAAATGAAAAGCATCCGCTTTTCTGGTCTTTATGACCATCCAAGCGGATGCTGTCTTTGTTTTCTGTTTTTAAGTGTCGGTATGTAATATATATAGTTGCAGTTTGTTTTTCAGAACATTCCAGGTCCGCCGAAACCGCCACCTCCGCGGTTGCCACCCATGCGCGGGCCGCGTCCGCCTCTCTGGCCTGGTCTGTCAGTCCTTCTGCCATCTCGCATACCTTCACGTGCGGCTTTTCCTCCGAATAAGTTCATGCGGTAAATGACGTGCAGCATGGCAAAGTTTGTAATGGCATTATACTCTGTGTCGTTGCGTTGCATGGCGTTGATGGTGCGGCTGATGGTCGACTGTTGGTGCAACAGGTCGTAGAACTGCAGCGACAGGGTGAGTTTTTTGTTTTTCAGGAAACTCTGGCTTATCTGCGCATTCCATATCAGTTCGTTGGTGTTCATCGACTCATCGTTGAATCCACGTCGGCTGTTCATGTTGAAGTCTGTGGATAGCCCCATTCCCCAAGGCAGTGTCATACTTGTATTGAATCCGTAAGAATATATCCATGTGTCGAGATTGCTGTTGGGTTGAAGAGCGTTTCTTGCGTGGTTGTATGTCACGGTTCCGTTCACTTCAAACTCAATCCACTCGTTGCGGTAGCTTCCGGCAAGTTTTTCACGTATGGATGTAGACTTTGTAACGTTCTTTTGTGAGTCTGAATTACGGTTTATGCTGATATAGCTCACGTAGTGTTCATATCCGAAATCGGTAGATGTGTTCACGTTGAAATAGCCTGTAGTGTCGATAGCCGTGTTGTAGAAGAACGATCCTTTAATGTTCCAGTTGCCGTTTATGTTCTCCGGTCGTGTGATACGTCCTCCAGTTTCGGGATTGTATGTCACGCGGCTGCTGAAGCTGTTGCTTGTCGTATTGAAACTCATGTTTGCTCCGAAAGCCTGCTGCCGGTGCTGTATGTAGTTGTTGTAGCGTATGAAGAAACTGTTGGTGAATGATGGCTTCAGTCCCGGGTTACCCATCGTGATGTTCAGCGGATTGCTGTCATCTGTGATGTCAAGCAGGTCTGTCATGCTCGGTTGGCTTGTCGATCCGCGGTAGTTGAACCTCAGTTGGCTCACTTTCGATATCTTCCAGCGGAAATCGAGGGTGGGGGTCACGTTTGTCACCGTGCGGACCGTGTCGGCGTGATGGCCCTGGTAGCGCTGCACGAAATGTGTTTTCTGCGGCATCACAGTCACTCCGACGTTGAAGTTATACGCCTGACGTATTATTCGCAGCATTAACTGTATGTCGTGTATGTAGTTCTTGTACTCCGAGAAGCGGCTCAGGTCATCGTCAAGATAGTCCTGATAGGGATTATCCAAACGGTTGAGGTATTCGTCCCACCCGCGGAATTGCGGCGTGATGCCGGCGAAGAAGTTTTCACCGAGGTTGCTGAAATCAAACGTTGAGCGTTCGCTCTTTGTGTATTTATACTGAAATTCATAGCTGAATTGCAGGAAAGTGGCCTTGAATATAGGCTCGCTGTATGTCGTTCTCACATTGTAATTATAGTTTTTCTGCGGTGTGAGGTTATATCTGTTTGTCTGATATGTGGAGTCGAGTCCGAGAATGTTTTTAATCTGATACAGATGCACGTTGGAAGTTGAGAGACTTTTGTTTTCCGACTCTCCATAGTTTGCGCCCATTCTCAGTGTTACGTTTCGTCCGGTGTTGTTCAGTTTGCGGTTGATTTGCAGCGAACCGCCGAAATTTTTCGACTCGCCGTAGCTTATAGAGTTGTTTTTCCGTGAGTTTACCATCACGTCATTTTCGGCCAGTTCTTCTATATCTTTCTCGTCCAGCGGGTCGAAGACGTATAGATACGGGTCGTCCTTGTAAGTTGCCGAGCGGCTCATCGATAAGCCGTCGTTTGTGGAATAGCTGAAATTCGGGCGGAACATGATGTTTGTCATCGTGTCGGGCATCCATTCCAGACGCATCTGCGCGTTCCAACTATTGCTGCGTGAGTAGTTTTGGTTCAGGCTATTTGAGAACGAGCCTACTGTGCTTACGAAATTTTCTGCTGCCGTTTTTGTACGTGTGTCGCCATCGCTGTGGTTCCAAAGTACACTTCCATCCAGTTTCAGTTTGTCTTTTTTCTCGTAATTGAAGTTGGCTCCGGCCATTTTATGAGCTGTGAGTCCGCTTCGTCCGCCACCGCCACGGCCTGAAAATCCACGGTCGTTGACGTTATTCGCATTCCCAAATCCCATTACTCTGAAATTGTCTTGCATCCTTGCTGCCATCACACGTGCCGCATATCGGTCTTTCGTACCGATTGCAAGGTCGTTGTTAGTGAAAAATCCCTTATTCATACCACGTTTGATGCCGAAGTCAAGCACTGTTTGTTCGTTGCCGTCATCTATTCCCGATATACGGGCGAGGTCGCTTTTCTCGTCATACGATTTCACCTTTTCTATAATAGAGGTGGGCAGGTTCTTCATTGCCGTCTTTGTGTCGCCCGTCATGAATTCCTTGCCGTCTATCAGTATCTTTTTCACTTCCTTGCCGTTGATGGTTATCTTGCCGTCGTCGTCTACCTGTGCGCCTGGCAGTCTCTTTACCAACTCTTCCACAACAGAGCCTTCCGGCGTGCGGTATGCGGCGGCGTTATATACGAAAGTGTCTTCTTTCAGTGTTACCTTGGCTGCATGTCCTTTCACGGTTGTGCCTTCCAGCATGATGGCGTCTGCGGTGAGGGCTATCGTTCCCAGTTGAACATCTTTTCCACCGGTCACGGTTATGTTGTTTGTATAGTCTTTATATCCCACACTTGTCACTTTCAGTATGTATTTGCCGTCGGCTGGTGCTGTTACGCTGAATGTGCCGTTTTCTGCCGTGAGCAGTCCTTTAACAAGCGTGCTGTCTGTCTTCATCAGTTTCACGGTTGTCATCATCATAGCTTCTTTCGATTCGTTTTCCACTATTTTTCCCGTGATAACACGTTGTCCCAGAGCGGGAATTGTCGCCGTTATAACGGCCATCCACAATAGAAGTCTTTTCATTATATAGTTACTTTTTTTATTCATTCACGTTTTTTATGACGGGATAATGATTAAAACGTTTAATGAATGGTGGCTGAAAAATGATAAATCTTAAAAAAACGGTGTGTCCGGATGTTTGAAACGATTGTCGGAAGCTATATTTTTAATTTTTACCAATTGCTTATCTGGAACTTTTAGAGTATATGGTTAAGTGTATTGAAACTTTAATGATTATTTGGTTAAATGGATATTATTTTGCCTATTGCCAAATATTTATCACGTAATTTACTTTTGTATAATAACAAAAAAGCTTATCTTCGCGCAAAAACGATGGATAGAGAAAAGCTAATGATTATATACTACGCACTTGATGAGGCAGAATATTTAATTTCGGAAGAGATACAGTGTTTGATGAGTGAAGATGTTTTGGAGGAATATCAAAATACTCTTGACAAAATAAAATGTGCTTTGCGTGTCGTAAGAGAATACGGTGCTAACCGATATAACAATTCTCTTGGTGATACATGAGATATTTTATGTGCATATCATCTACTTTGAGCAGATGCATATTGTTATCTATGCCTAATAAATTCCTGTCATTTAAGTCGAGTAAACGGCTACAAAGTATTTTCCCTTGTATATCGAATGTTATATAGCCTTGGTCAAAAAGTTTATCGAGATTAGGTTGCAATAACAGTCCGTTGTACATGTCTAATCGCTGTTCATTGTCACTGACGTACCATGGCTGGATATGAGAAGCTACCAGTACGGGTAAAAAAGAACATCCGCTTACGCTACAACCATTCCAGTATTGGACAAGTTTATTTCGAAATACCCCTTGTCCGATACGAGATTGTATTATCTGAGTTCTTTCTGTTGAAGTCAGTTGATGGTCATCTTCTATTTTGTGTATTTCGGAAAGGATGCTATCGTTAATTCTTTTGTTATAGCCTGATTTTACAAATGCGAGGAATTTTCTTAGTCCGGCTTGAAAATCGCCTAAGGCTTTAACAGTATTGTATCGGCTTCTTTGTGTATACACCTTTCTTTCCTCATTCATTATAAAGTTTACATATTCATCTGTAATATTCTCATCCAATATATAATACTGTGAAAGGAATCGCATTCTACTGATATAATCATGGCTTGTTTTCTTTGCAATTCCTCCATACTGAAGCATATAATGCAGAAAGTTAGACTCTAATTCTTGAAAAGCTAATGTGGATGCAATCATGTCCTTCTTTATTTATTGTGGTTTGGAAATCAACAATGAATTGTTGTTTATATAAATATTCTTAACTGTAAACATACAAAATATTCTAATATGTTCAATGTTGTATTTGCAAACTTTATAATATCATTCCTGTTTTTAATTCTATTTATACTATTGTTGTATCTCATTAAGTATTCAGCTCTAACCATACGAGATTATAAAGGTGGATGCCGTCTTTTCGAATATATATGCTATTTGTTAATATAGGTAGTGCTCCGAGATATTATTATGGTTGCTGGCTTAAAATGCTGGAAATGATTTTTAAAGAGAATGCAGAATTGTCGCAGGTAGATATTTATAAGTTGTTTGAAGATTAGTTTGTGGGGTGATTTGTTTTGTGGAATATTGATAATCTGATATTTATAATCGTTCCAATACCATGTAATGATTAAGAATAAGTCATATTTTTTATTTCCGCACTATAATGAATATTCCGAAAAAACAGTGCTTTTGAAATTCGTCGGAAAAGTCGTTTTGAGGTGTTCCGGCAATGATTTCGCTCTGTTTTTATACCTGTCTTTTTCCGTGCTTTTGGCTGTTGTGTCGCATTTGGATACTCATTGCAAGCTGTTTTGCTTCATTTTGCGCCGCATTTGGTTGCCCGGTGTCTTCCGACGGATTGCCGGGTGCTGCCTAACGGGATACCCAATGCGGGCCAACGGGCGTTTAAATGCAAAAAACGGCCGGTGGAGTATGTGGCCGTTTGTATGTGACTGACGGTCAGATAGTTCGGAAAATCACCGTAAAGAAAGTGTAATATATTTATAATCAGTGATTTGCGAAAACTGTATCAAAATCGGGTAAAATCACGACAAAACGGTTTGCGCTGCGTGTTTTCCTGTTTATGGCTGTGTCGTTGTAATGATAATTCATGATGTTTTGCCGCATATCGTAAATTATTTTGACGTGGTTTTATGTGCCGGTGTTATCGATTGATATTATTTTCGCAAATAAATTGCCAAACATTAAGTAAATCGTAAAATATTGTTTATATTTGCAACGACTATTAACCGTAAAATTTTTAAATATGAAAAGGAAATCTTTAATTTATGTTTTGTTATCGTTGTTCATTTGTTCATGTACGAACGATATTGACACTACTGTTGAAAATTGTAATGTCCCGAATAATCATGCCCCAAACACGGATGGCAAGTTTAAAATAGATGAAGTGAAAGCATTGAGTATTTCAAATAATTTCTTTAAGTCCTCGACAAGGGGTTCTTCTGATTTTGTGATGGATTATGTGAAGAGTTCTGAACCTAATTTAACAAGAGGCGGGGATTTTGTGTATGATACTCTTGCTTATATTTTGAACAGAGGAGATGGCGAAGGCTTCATTGTCGTATCTTCTGATAATCGTGTTTTCCCTGTTCTTGCTTATTCGGAAACCGGTACTTTCAGTTATAAAGAAAGTATGGAAGATCCTGTTTATGCTAATTTTATATCACGATTGGACGGTTATTTGAAGAGTGCAGAGAACAAAGATTCTGTTATAGAAGTGCCGGATGATTATCTATTAAGATGTGTCACTGCTGTCCCGTTAAAATCGCGAAGTATCATCTGAGCTCAAATTCTCGGAATACCGTTCTTGATATTCAGGCACTTATATAACATCTTATGCTAGTTGGGTTAAGTTTCGAAATCAAATCGGTTTACCTTAAAATTGTTTGTATTACTCAGATATATAGCTTGTTATGCGGCCGATTCACAATTTTAACGGGACACTAGTGAAGATGTGTTATACATAGAGAAGTTGTTGATTCTTCATGGCATCAACTATCACCGTATAATAAATATGTAGTAAAATATAATCCAAATTGTCCCGTAGGATGTGTCGCTATTGCTACGGCACAGGCAATGTTACATTGCAAAGATGAAGTAGTATATGGTGATAGAACTTATGATTTTAAGGAGATAAGAGAAGTTTTATCAGAAAACAGGTTGCCGGGTGAGTCGTCTTTAACAATGGATTATGATATGGCGATGGATAAAATAGCATATTTGTTATATCAAATAGGTATGAGTACGAAAATGATATATCACCCAATACACGGAAGTGGTACTACATTAGAAAAAGCAATGTCTTTGCTTGATAGTTTAAATTATAATGTACGAAATCAAAGAAAGATAGATTTTGTAGATTCTATTGTTGTGAATTATTTATTGAATGACGATATTATATGTATCGGTGGCACGGGAATTGTCAATGGTGGTGAAATTAAACATGCTTGGATTATAGATGGTTGTTCTTTTTGTTGGAAAGAAAACCGTCCCAAATCAGGGGTACAGTATATTTTCCTTCATTGTAACTGGGGATGGGGTGGAAAATCGAATGGTTATTATTCCCCTCTTATATATTTTGATCCGGAAGGATGTTTGTTTTATACATATCAATTGACTTATTTTTCTGTTGGTAAAAAAAGTATTTTAGAGAGCCTTATATGCGAAGACTTATGGGGAGGATTTACAGGACCCGGACAATGATAATTATTGCCGTTGCCACATTAATCGTTTCTTGCGGTTTGCGTAGATATGATAAAGTGGATGGAAGTAAGAATGCCAATGCTATTGTTCTTAATTATATAGATGATATTATCGGCCTGTCAAGGCATGTGCGGCATCTGAGAGATAATAGTGATACGACCGTTGTCACCACCCGATACGGCGGGTGGCAGATAGACAGTATCGCAGTGTATGAAGAGCGGTATTATCTGCCGCGCCCTAAAATTGTGAGATTTGTGCATAGTATTTCTAAGGCCGATAAGCGGAAGATGGCAAAAAACGGATCTTTTGAGAATCGGCACTTATGGCTCACAACCGAGGTGAAAGGGAACGAGCTGACTTTCATGGCTCCCACGACAGATATGCAAGACGACCGTGAGGCTATAATATATCTGAGCAAAGGAGACTATACCGACAGTATAAAGATTATACAGTCGGCTATGCTTCTGGGCAAAAATCCCAACGTATTTTCTCTTATTAGTATTTGGCCTCATTGGTTAAACGCACCTGTGAACGGGGCCAAGACGGAGGCGACGACCCGTGGAACGACATGGTGGATAGAGAAAATAGTTTTTTACCGGAGCGATTACGGATTGGAATCGGAAGAATGTATATTCTCCGATAGTGACAAGGAAAAGCGTCTGCGGACGCAGAGATGCGACACAACGGTGAGATATGTGACGATAAAGAGCGTGGGGAAAGACATTGATATTTCCGTACCGCCGAACAAGACAGGCCGTCGTCGAAGGTTCATGATAGTTTTGCGGTGCGATAACAGTTGTAGTTATTTTAATGGAGAACAGGCCGCCGAGTGACATGATTATCAGTGGAAAGGCCGGTGAAGGAATGTGACAATTTGTTCGTTTCTAAATTCCTTGGCTGGCCTTTTTGTTATTTTTGTGACATAAAATTGCTATCTTTGCAGGTGATAGGCTGCGTCTGAGCAATTGAAACGAGTATCATTGCGTTCGACCAATGCTGTTTTTTAGAAAGATTATGACTAAACAGGAGATTATAATATCGGATAATATAGGGCGGTCGCTGGCCGCCGCAGTAGAAATTTGCCCGCACGACCGCCTCTTTGTGCTTGCGGACGAGACCACCGAACGGCTCTGCCTGCCGCTCATCGCTGGACAGGACTGCATGCGCGAGGCACAAAAGATAGTCGTAGGAGCCACCGATGTAAACAAGACGCTTGACACCGTGGCGCACATATGGACGGAACTCGGACGCTTGGGGGCCACCCGCCACTCGCTGATGATAAATCTCGGCGGCGGCATGGTGACCGATCTCGGCGGCTTTGCCGCATCTACATTCAAGCGGGGCATAAGCTACATAAACATCCCTACGACGCTGCTCTCAATGGTGGATGCCTCTGTCGGTGGGAAAACGGGAATAAACTTCAACGGCCTTAAAAACGAGATAGGCGTGTTCAACAATGCCCGAAGCGTCATTCTCGACACCGGGTTTCTTAAAACAATGGACTCGGAGAACATACTGTCGGGCTATGCCGAGATGCTGAAACACGGACTGATAAGCGATGAGCGGATGTGGGCTGAGCTGATGTCGTTCGACCTTGACACTCCCGATCTCGACCGGCTGCGCACAATGGTGGCCGACTCAGTGAAAGTGAAAGAGCGCATCGTGGAGCAAGACCCAACGGAACGGGGACTGCGCAAGGCATTGAACTTCGGCCACACGGCGGGACACGCCTTCGAGTCTATTGCCATGCGGTGCGGCACACCGATTCTGCATGGTTACGCAGTGGCGGCCGGTATGATATGCGAGTTGTATTTGAGTGCTCTTAAAACTGGTTTCCCGACCAACAGGATGCGCCAGACAGTGGCTTTCATCGCGGAGAATTACGGCCGCATGCCTATCACATGCGATGACTATCCGGAACTGTTTGAGCTGATGACCCACGACAAAAAGAACGTTGCCGGCACAATAAACTTCACGCTGCTGGGCGGTATAGGCGACATAAGGATAGACCAAACGGCAACGAAAGAAGAAATATACGAGGCTCTCGACTTTTACAGGGAGGGATGTATTTGAGGAGGTTGTTTAAGTCTGACTCATAAAACAAAAAACACTCTTGACTCTTAAAAGATTACGTAAACAATGGAAATAAAACCGATAGCATATTTCAGTTCGCCGTTTACCTCTAAGTTTGGACTACCCAGACAAAGCGGACTGGTGCCCAAGCTGCGGGGAAAGATTGTTTTTACATGCGATTATTCAGATCCGGATTCTGTTCGGGGACTCGATGGTTTCGACTATCTGTGGATTATTTGGGGGTTTTCCGAGAACTTGTCAGCGCGCAAGCATGCTACGGTACGCCCTCCACGGCTTGGAGGAAACAAGCAGATGGGAGTTTTTGCGACCCGTTCTCCATTCAGACCCAATAACCTGGGACTATCAGCCGTGCGGATAGAGAGAATAGGGATGCAGGGTGGCAGACTGGCAATAGAAGTGTCCGGAGCAGACCTGATGGATGGAACGCCTGTATATGACATTAAGCCTTATGTGGTGCAGGCCGACTGTCACTCGGGAGTGAGAAGCGGGTTTACAGACACGGAGCAATGGAAAATGCTTGCGGTGGAGATGAAAGAAGAGCATGAGATACTGTTTGATGATGATGAGTTGGCCGCACTCAAACAGGCGCTTGCCCTCGACCCTCGGCCCCATTATCACTCAGATCCGCTGCGTGTATATGGTATGCCGTTTGCCGGTCGTGACGTGAGGTTTACAGTCGATGGTGAAGTGATGAGGGTTATAGATGTTGTAGACCGTGTGTAGTGAACCACGTTGCAATGAAGTCAAGGTCTTTCGTCAAACCTTATTATTATATGTTTAAATCCCATGGACTTCAGCATGTTTCGTATTTGTGTATCTGCGTTGTTGCGTGCACTGTTTATGTTGGCTTTTGTCATTCCTTGTCTTAGCATCCTGGTATGTGCCCGTTTGTACATTGCTTCACGGTCAGCATTGGTCCATCGGCCGCTTTCAAAGAAAGAACGTGTGCGGGCCTCGTCTATGAAATCTCTATCAAGTAGTGATATCGCAGGTAAAATCATGGTTATGGAATCACCGGATACTTTTATCCATTCTGATTTTACGTGGTGCATGTTAATTCCAAGCCGCATTGTCCCGTAATAAATGCGCACAAGGTGGTCGTCGGAGAACATCCCTCGACGCACCGTATCAATCATTTCCTCGTCTGACACGGAAAGAAACTCCCATTCACCGATGGCTTTTATCGACTCTATATGTTCGGGAGTGATGTCTATCCTCTTGTCGTTTTCCACCGTGATAGATGTCTCTTCGGCAATGTTCAGTAGCTTGTACACCACCACCGATAATGCAATCAGTGTCAGTGCAACAACTATAAACTTTATATTCGCTATGCTTGCGATCTTCTTTTTCATTTCTTTCATGCTATAGTGTTGTCATGTCATGGTATCTTTTCCACTGTTGTCGCATCGATAAGTGTTTTTAAGTCGCTCTCATCGAATTGCTTACGGAATGTCACTGTGATGTCTTTTCCCTCGTAACCCATCTGTTCTATCATTGGTATTATAATCTGGGCGGCATTTTCTTGTGCGGTCTCTATTATCCCGGTACGGGTGATTGACGATATGATAGCTTCACGTCCCTGATTTTCATAGTCGGTCATATCCTTGTCAGTGAAATGCGAACGGGTGATTGATACGAACTCTTTGATGTTCTTTCTGTCTATCTTACTGCTTGTAAGGGTCACTTTTGGATCGGGGAGAATAATGGTAATCTTATTTCCATCCCGTTCGATATTCTTTTCTGAGAATGTGGAAAAGTCGATATATGCTTTCAGTTTGGCACTCATCGGGATAGCTATCTTGCGGTCTCCGATTGGCATTTTCATATCGAATTGTTTGCCGAGAAATGTTCCTTTTAGGCGTTTTACGTCGTCGTGGGTCACTATTTTTTTTATTCTATACTCGGCAGTATATAGTCGTGAGTGTTTTCGTATCTGCATAACAAGCATAGGCAGGCTGTCTGTGTTTTCCGAATTATGTTCAGGCGCATTCTCTTTGTCTGCCGAGCATGAACACCCTGATATTATCATAATTGTCAAAAGCAAGTATATCAGTTTCATATCGTAGTTTCGTAATTATAGTTTTGGAGTGATTATTATTGTTGCAAAAATAAGAAAAAACATCCGTTTTGCATAAAAATGAAATTATTTTTGTCAATCATTTAAACTTTTAAAACATTACGGCATCATATAACCAGTCGCGACAGAATAAACGTATTAATAACAGCTATAAACAAGAAGCGATTATGAAAAAGACTATACTGGCATTGGCCGCAATGATGATAATCAGTGCCACAGCAATGGCTCAGAACGAAGACAGACGCGGACGTAATGGAATGGACCGAACGGAAATCGTGAAGAGACGCACGGAGGCCACAGTTAAGAAATATGATTTGAATGCGGAGCAGGCACAAAAGTTGCTTGAGCTTAACACGAAGTATCAAGGACAAATGTGGCGCGGAATGGGAAATCGTGCGGGAAGAAATACAAATGCAGGAAAGGAGAGAGCCGTAAGACGTGACACCTCTATGCGTAAGAGAACAGCTCCCGCTACCGGGAACAATGTACGCATAAGACCTGATATGAAAGAAATGCGTGAGAACATGAGGAAATATGATGAAGAATTGAAGACCATAATGACTTCTGAGCAGTATGCCAAATATCAGAAAGACATAGAAGCAAGAAGACAAGCAGGCAGGAAATAAAGAAATAAAATAAAGATAGTCATAATGATTTGGTGAACATAATAGTGATTTAGGTAAATGAAAAGCAAGGAAAGGCAAGTGTGCCTGGCTTCATGAGGTTTTAATTTTTTAAGTAAGAAGAAATTAAAGGGTAACGGGGCGTGTCAAAACTAAGGCGCGCCCTTTTTTGTTTTATAATCAATGGTCTTTAATTCTTTGTGTGCATAAATGAATATTAATAAAGTCCTTGTTGGTATTATCCGCTCTGATGATTTGAAAATACGATATTATAGAAAACTTGAAACGCCGGAAATATATTTCCGGCGTTTCAAGTTTATTGGTCGGGCATAATTGTTTTACTCGAAAGTCTTGAACTCATAACCCTCGTCTTTCAGCCATTTTATAGCCTCAGGCAGGGCTTTATGCAATTTGTCGATACTTTTTACAGAGTCGTGAAATGTTATTATCGAACCGTTGCGTGTGTACCGTTTCACGTTGTTGAGTACTCCCTCGGCTGTCATCCACTTGGAGTAGTCTCTGGTGACAAGATCCCACATCACTATACGGTATTTCCGGCCGAGCCAAATGTATTGATCCAAGCGCATCCAACCGTGCGGGGGGCGGAACAAATTGGTGTGTAACAGTTCGTCCGCTTTCTCCGCATTGTCGTAATACGCCTTTATCGAGTGACGGAATCCACCTATGTGATTATAGGTGTGGTTGCCGATTCGATGCCCTTCGGCCACTACTCTTCGGTATAGTTCAGGATATTTTCTTACGTTATCACCTACCATGAAGAATGTGGCGTGGACTCCGGCTTTGGCAAGAGTGTCAAGGATAAATGGAGTCGCTTCCGGTATAGGACCATCATCAAAAGTCAGATATATGGCTTTCTCATGTTTGTCCATTCTCCATGTTGCTCTGGGGTATAACCAGCGCAACCACATAGCCGGTTGCTCTATTATCATCTTGTTACTTTATTAGCCTTCTATTCCGAACTTACCGCCTTTGTTTTGATATCTTTCAGCGAATATTTCAAGTTCTTTCAACTTCTTTTCTGCCCATGTGGGATCGGTCTCATTGGCTATGATGGCGGCTTGCTGCATTATGTGCAGATTAATCATGCACTCTCGTTGTGCGCTCGTGAAGCGTATTCCTTCGAGTGACAGATACCAATTTAGGTATTGGCTTGATTTTTTCCACAGTTCTTTTATCAGATGATTTGCCGCGGCTTTGTTGCCAATCGCTGCATATACACGTGCTTCGTCGAGCGACCCGGAAGAGTAGTCGACAGGTACGTTGTATTCGGGGATATTCTTGTCAAGATATGCCAATACCTCTGCGGCTTTCTTGGTTTGTCCTTCTGCGGCAAGGTTCATTGCCAGTTGCACGAATACACGGCGGTTTGTATGGCACATGCGCATAACTGTTTCATCAATGTAAATACCTTTTTTGTCTATTCCGCCGAACTTGAACTTGTTCATCATCACGTCATAACTGCGCTTTGTGTCGAAGTTTTTCGCTCCCGCTGTATTAGTCGTGAACGGAGTGATGCGGTTTACAAGACCTTCCTGTATGAAGTTGTCTCCGAGGTTCATGTAGTTATCCTGGCCTACGGTGAGAGCTACGTATATCGGGCGTACCCAATTGCTTTGGGCTATCATTTCAAGCATCATGAGGTCACCTTTGTATAAAGCTCTCTTTCCAGCGAGTGAGATTACCATCTTATCAGGTATCGAATCGGTTGCCATCATCATTCCGCTTTTCTTCACCGCTTCTTTGTCGATGGTTACATATACTGTATCAGTCGGTATTACGTGAATGCTTCCGCGGTCTCCTCCGGTGAGGAGAGTCATCACTTCGCGCTGATTTTCGTCTACATCGTTGCGTACCCAGTATTTAAGTATGTTCTTCAATTCAAACGGTTCGTCTCCGAACATCTTCTTGGCTTCTTCCGGATAAGTCTTATAGAGTTCCTTGATGCTCTCTTTCATCATCGGATTCAGCTGCACATATTCGTTTGTTCCGGAGCAGTATTCAAGTCGGTTCCACGTTATCGGCACGGAAGGAGAGTCGTAAGCGGGGCGCCGCATCTGGTCGATGTACCAGTCTGTTTGCAGATAACTGAGGTTGCAGACACGTGCGTCTGTACGTACTCCCTCCACATCTTGATTATACCAGAGAGGGAACGTGTCATTATCTCCGTTTGTATAAATGATCGGATTGCCTTCTTTTTGAAGCGACATTAGATAATTCTGTCCGAAATCACGGCATGTGTAACGTCCGCTGCGGTCATGGTCGTCCCATGTCTGTGATGCCATTTGCACGGGGACAAGCAGGCAGGCGGCTCCCACTATTGCTGCCACCACTGTCTCATGGCCTTTTAGTTTGCGGTTGATTTCTTCAATTATGGCAGCGACTCCGAGTCCGCACCAGATTGCGAAAGCGTAGAACGAGCCTGCGTATGCATAATCGCGTTCGCGCGGTTGCATAGGTGTTTGGTTGAGGTAGATTACGATTGCTAGTCCGGTCATGAAGAAAAGGAAGAACACTACCCAGAACTGGCGGATGCCGTTAGGGCCTTTTCTCAGTGACTGCCAGAACAGGCCGATAAGTCCGAGTAGTAGCGGCAGGCAGTAGAACACATTGTGTCCTTTATTGTTTTTCAACTCGTCAGGCAGCAGATCCTGATTGCCCAGTCGCCAGTTGTCAAACCAAGAGAAGCCGGTTATCCAGTTACCGTGTTCCAGTTCGCCGTTACCTTGCAGGTCATTCTGGCGTCCTGCGAAGTTCCACATGAAATAACGCCAGTACATGAAGTTGCATTGGTAAGACAGGAAGAAGCGCAGATTTTCGAGTTGCGACGGCATTTTTATCATCATCGGCTCTCCGCAGCGGTCATAAGGAACCTGGCTGCCGCTCACTCCGCCCATCCAACTTTCATAGGCTCCGGCATGGGTATCACTGTACATGCGTGGGAACAGCATGTTCTGTGCATACTTGTATTCGTCTCTTGTGCGTACTACGAAGTATGAATCTTTCTCGTCGGCAGACGCTTTTTCCTTGCGTTGGTATACCGGTGCGCCCTTTTTCATTTGCGGGCGGCAGTACTCTCCGTCTTTATCGAGAGCCACTTGCGATGTATATGCCTGGCCGTAGAACAACGGTCTGTTGCCATATTGCTCTCGTCCGAGATATTCTCCGAGTGTGAAGATGTCTTCGGGAGAGTTCTGGTCCATCGGAGGATTGGCGGAAGAACGTATCACTATCATCGCATAGCTTGAATAACCGATCATCAGCATAAGCATGCAGAGCAATGATGTGTTCTTTACTCTCGAACTGATTAGCGGCATACCTTTCTTTGTATACTTCAATGCGAACCACAGTGCGGTCAGGACTATGATTCCGATTATTACGGAAGAAATGCCGTGTCCGTAGAACGGTATGCCGAGCATGCCCACCGAGGCGATGAAAGCAATGTCGCCTCGCTTTTGGCTTTTGTCGTTGTATGTCTCATATATAGCCCATATAATGCAGGCAATGAGTAGTATTATATATATTATCTCGCCTGTGTTGAACGGGCAGCCGAGGGTGTTTACGAAGAACAACTCAAACCATCCGCCTACACGCACGATGCCAGGCACCACTCCGTAGAGTACGGCTACGAGTATACCCACGGATATTGCCAGGGCAATCAGTGAGCCACGCAGATCGGCATTGGAGTTTTTGTGAGGGAATCGGCGGTAGTAGTATACCAACACAAGTGCCGGTACGCAAAGCAGGTTTAGCAGGTGCACACCGATGGACAGACCGGTCATATACATTATCAGTACCAACCAGCGGTCGCTGTGAGGCTCGTCGGCATGGTCTTCCCATTTCAATATCAGCCAGAACACAATTGCGGTGAATGCCGATGAATAGGCGTATACCTCGCCTTCGACAGCACTGAACCAAAAAGTGTCACTGAAAGTGTATATCAAAGCGCCTACAAGTCCTGAGGCTTCTATTGCGATTGCTTTTGGTAGTGTAAGCTCATTCCAGTCTTTTATGAGCAGTTTGCGCGCGAGATGCGATATTGACCAGAACAGGAACATTATGGTGATTGCCGAGAGCAAGGCGCTCATCATATTTACCATGTATGCCACTTGTGTCGGATCGCTTGCGAATTGTGAGAAGACATTTGCCGTCATGGCAAAGAAAGGTGCTCCTGGCGGGTGTCCTACTTCGAGTTTATATCCTGTTGTGATAAACTCCGGACAGTCCCAAAAACTTGCTGTCGGTTCAATAGTGGAGCAATACACAAAGGCTGCTATCAGGAAAGATAGCCACCCGAGCAGATTGTCCACTCGTCTGAATTGTTTCATCATTCCAAATGGTTATTATGTTATTCTATAATTTTGGTTATTCTGTCAATGCTCTTTTGACGATGATATAATCCGTGCAAAGGTAATATAAATAAGGTGAGATATTGAGCATTTTGTTTTTTTTAACTCGTATCCGGCTGTCGCTTGGTTCGTGTTTAATGTGTGTCCGGTTGATAAAAAAAACAAAACGTCATAAGCGTCTCTGACCCTTATGGCGTTTATATTCGTTTTTTAGTAGATATACGGTTTAACGGTGGAGGTATGTCTTGTTATGTTTTTGTTCATATCAGCATGCTTGCACCGTATATCAGTAATACGTATCTTAGGAATTTGCCTATCGTAATGCTTATGAACGATATTGTGATGTTCGCACGCATCAGTCCGAGCACTATCGTGATGGCACTGCCGAGAATGGGGACGAAGGCGAAGAAGCCCATCCATGCTCCGTGACCGGCCATGAATTTTTCTGCTCTGTCCAGATCTTTGCGTTTCACGTGTAGATATTGCTCTATCCATTCCATCTTGCCTTGCCGGCCGATGGCATAGTTGAACATTCCTCCCGCCACGTTGCCTATCGTGCCGTAGACGATGAGAAGCCACGGGTTCAGGCCTGCGGCGAGAAGCGCTATCATTACGGCCTCGCTGCTGAAAGGGAAGAAGCTGCCAGCTAAAAACGAGGCTACCAATATCCCGAAATATCCGTAGTCGGTCAGAAGAGCGGTGATGACATCCATAGATTAACTCCTGTTATTGCTATTATTGTAATCATGATAAGGCAGAATGCGATGTTTGTCACCCGTGTCCGTGTGAGTGAGATGAAGTGTCCTGCCAGCGGAGCGGTGTTTATTATGAGGATCCTCGTGAGGATATCATAATGTTGCGGGAATGCCACAGCCAGTGTCATTACAAACAGTGCCATGAGGATGAAACAGTTATATAGCATTCTTATTCTTATCTTGTCGTTGTAGGCCGTGCGTGCGAAGTGTATCATTCCGGTGACTGCGAGTATGGCTATGAATATGAATGTCGCAACCTGGTTTACAGACAGTATGGTGTAGTCCGGCGGATAGCTTATCTCCGATAGAGGCATGAAGTGGTCTAACGATGCCAATGGATTGTCGGAGTAGATATAATATAATGTGGCAAACCAGTATGGTGTCACCACTCCGATAACGGAAGCGAGAAATGTGCGCCGGCTCATCGACTGTATGTAGAAAATCATCATTATCCACATGGCCGGTATTAATATAAGTGTATGCACGTAGAACATGCTCGACAGGCCAATCATAATAAATCCGTAAAATGTCTTTCCCGTGGCTGTCTTATCCTGATAGCAGTGGAACAGCAGCAGGTATGCGGCTGTTATTAATGTTGCGGCGATGGCTTCATTCATGGCATCGAACATGAAACAGCACATTGAGGCTATCGCAATGAATGAGCACGATACCATCCTGCTGTAAATTCTGATAAGTGCGTTGCTGTTGTTCAGTTCGATCATCAGGTATGTAGATAAAACAAAGCAGGCGAACTGTATCCACCATTGCATGTGGTACAGTCCGTCCGCCAGCCATACAGCCACCCCGTACAGAGCGACCGCGGGCAGTGCCATTCTGCTTTCCGAAATCTTGTTTTGCAGTCGTTTGACCATTGTTTGGCTGAAATCAAAGGTCGCTTCCTATGTCGCTGCGGAAGTACTTGTCGGTGAATTGGATTTTCTTGGCTTCCTCAAACGATTTTGCCAGAGCCTCGGCCTTGTCTTTTCCGTAAGAACTTAAGGCTATGACGCGTCCGCCTGCCGTTACAACCTCTTCGTCTTTGAGTGCCGTTCCGGCATGGAATACCATGCTTCCTTCCACATTCTCTATTCCTGTTATGGGATACCCTTTCTTGTATTCCTGCGGATAGCCGCCGCTTACAAGCATCACGCAGACAGCAGCGCGCTCGTCAAACTCAATCAGGCGCTTGTCGAGGTCGCCTTTTGCCACACCGTCGAAGAGGTCTACTATATCGCTTTTCAGGCGTAGCATCACGCTCTCGGTCTCGGGGTCACCCATGCGGCAATTGTATTCTATCACCATCGGCTCGCCTTTGACGTTGATAAGGCCGAAGAATATAAATCCTTTATAGTCTATGCCTTCGGCAGCCAGCCCGTCTACCGTGGGGCGTATTATGCGGTCTTCCACCTTTTTCATCCATTCTTCCGTGGCAAACGGTACAGGGGTCACGCTGCCCATGCCGCCCGTGTTCAGGCCGGTGTCATGCTCTCCTATACGCTTGTAGTCTTTTGCCTCGGGCAATATCTTGTAGTTCTTGCCGTCTGTGAGCACGAATACGGAGCATTCTATACCGCTGAGGAACTCTTCAATGACCACCTGTGCCGAAGCGTTGCCGAACATGCCGCCGAGCATTTCGCGCAGTTCCTTCTTGGCTTCTTCGAGCGTGGGAAGTATCAGTACGCCTTTTCCGGCACATAGTCCGTCGGCTTTGAGCACATACGGGGCTTCCAGTGTTTCCAGAAAGGCGAGTCCTTCTTCGAGGGTGTTGCCGTCTATTGTCTTATACCTGGCCGTCGGGATGTTGTGGCGCTGCATGAATCCCTTTGCGAAATCCTTTGAGCCTTCAAGCACGGCTCCCGCTTTCGACGGTCCTATGACCGGTATGTTCTTGGTTCTTTCATCGTTCTTAAAATCATCGTATATGCCTTTTACCAGCGGATCTTCCGGTCCTACGACCACCATGTCCACTTTCTTGTCGGCAACAAACGCCTTGATGACCTCAAAGTCGTTGACGCCTATCGCCACGTTTTCTCCGCAGTTGCCTGTCCCGGCGTTACCCGGGGCGATGAACAGTTTGTCTACTTGCGGGCTTTGCGCTATTTTCCATGCCAGGGCGTGCTCTCTGCCGCCGCTTCCTAACAACAGTATCTTCATGTTATATTGTTTTTATTGTTTGCATTATTGATGTTTGTTTTCTCCGAATAGAAATTTGTTGTTGTCCGTTCTTATCTTTATCTTACGGATTCTCTTTTACCGGTGGCTTCATTTCAGGTAGTCTTCAAAATAGCGGGTTATCCGCTCATGCAGATGCACGCTTTTGTGGCCTGACATGTTGTGTCCTTCGCCCGGATATACGAAGAAGTCGGGTTGGGTGCCTGCTTCCGTACATGCGTTGATGAACTGCAATGCATGCTGCGGCACCACCGTCGGGTCGTTCATGCCGATGATTATCTGTAATCTGCCTTTCAAATCTTTCGCTTTATCTATCAGGGATGTGCGTTTGTAGCCTTCGGGATTGCTCTCGGGGGTGTCCATATACCGTTCTCCGTACATCACCTCGTACCATTTCCAGTCTGTCACGGGGCCTCCGGCGACACCGACTTTGAATACGTCCGGATAGTGGGTCATCAGCGATATGGTCATAAATCCGCCGAAGCTCCATCCGTGTACGCCCAGCCTGTCGGTGTCAACGTACGGAAGCGACCTTAGATATTCCACGCCCTTCATCTGGTCTTTCATCTCCTCTTGTCCGAGATTGCGGAATGTGGCCTGTTCGAATGCCAGTCCTCTGTTCTCGCTTCCACGGTTGTCGAGTATGAAAAGCAGGTATCCTTTCTGTGCCATGTATGTTTCCCATGAGCGGCTCATGTAGTGCCATCGTGCGTCTACGTTGTGTGCGTGTGGGCCTCCGTATACGTAAACCACGGTGGGATATTTCTTGGCCGGATCAAAATTGACAGGTTTCACCATTCTGTAGTACAGGTCAGTGATGCCGTCGGCGGCCTTGATGCTGCCGCAAGAGTATTCCGGTACATTGTATCCTGCCCATGGATCGGGTGCGCTGAAAATCATGTCGCGTTTTGCAGTGGCAGTGTTTGCAATCTCGATGTTGCGAGGCACGTCCGGTTCGCTGTATTTGTCATACATCAATGCCCCGCTTGCCGACAGCACACCGTGATGCACTCCGCGTCCGTTGTCAAGTGCGGTGCGTTTTCCAGTTGTCGTGTTCACGGCAAACAGGTTGCTCTGTATAGGGCTTTTCTCGTTTGACAGGATGATGATGCTTTTCTTCTTGGCATTAAATCCTACTGCTTCCTGCACTACGAAATTGCCGGATGTGAGCTGCTTTGTCTTATAATACTCCCTGTATGCCACGCCAAAATCGGTTCGGTGTGTATCAGGGTAAACCTTTGTATTCGTGTCTACGACATATAAATGGTTGTATCCGTCGCGCTGGCTCTGCATTATGAATTTGCCGTTGTCCCATGGCAGGAAGGTTATAGGATGCTGGGGTTCCACATATCTGTCGCTGCTTTCCTCGTATATCACATCCCTTTTGTTGCCTGTCTCGGCATCGTAGCTCACGAGACGCATCTTGTTCTGGTCCCGGTTCAGCTCTTGTATGTATATTGTCTTTGAGTCGGGACTCCATGCGATGTTCGTGAAGTAACGGTCTGTCGGGTCTCCTGCGTTCAGGTATATGGTCTTTCCTGTGTTCATGTCATGCACTCCCACTGTCACTTTATGACTTGTCATGCCAGCCATCGGATATTTGTCAGGCTCATGGCCGGCTATTCTTGCGAACGTGTTCACCTGCGGATAGTCTGTGACCATGCTTTGATCCATCCGGTAGAACGCCAGGCGGTTGCCGTCGTTGTTCCAGAATGTGCCGCTCATTATTCCGAACTCGTTGCGGTGCACGGCCTGGCCGTATACTATGTCACGGCTTCCGTCGGTCGTTATTTGTGTCGTTTTGCCGTCGGCGTCGGTCACGAACAACTGGTGTCCTTTCACGAACGCCACGGTTCTCGACTTGCTGTTCCAGTCCGCAAACGTCTCGCCTTCACAGTTTTGTCTCCATGCTACTGTCTTTTTCTGCCAGTCGTACAATATGCGCCGCTTGCCGTTACTCAACAAAGCAAGCGGTTCGTCAGGGTAGGGATACCGCACATTCATCATAGAACGCACCTTGTCTCCATCCGATGCCTTGTTGACTTCTTCGAGAGTGAACAGCATTTTCCTCTCGCCAGTCTTCATGTTAACCGTGCCTGTTTCCTCGGCGTCCTGATACATCAGCCTGTCGCCCCACCATGTTATGTACATGTTTTTGGGCGACATGTTGTAATAGTTGTTTCCTCCGAAGTTGAGATCTTCGAGAGTGAATTGTTTCAGTTGTGCGTGCATGGTCATGGCCGGTAACATGGACAATACTATTAGAGCATATCCGAATGTCTTAATTCTCATCGCCGTATCTGTTGTTTCTCTTGCCGTAGTCACGGCTCACTCTCGTTCTGTCGCTTTTTCCGTATCCGCCCTTGCCTGCGGGCTTGCCATAGTTTTTGCCGCTGCGGTCAAATCGTTCGTGTCCACCGCGGTTTCCGCCGTTGTCTTCGTACCCTCTGCGTTCGCGGTCATATCCTTTTCCGCCACGGTCGAAACTTCTTTTATCCCGGTCGAAACTCTTTCTTTCGCCGCCGAAACTTCTTCTTTCACCGTCGAAGTTCCTGCGTTCTCTGCCATGCGCTCTGCCGTCGATACCGTCACGGTTCTCAAACTTCACATGGCGGAACTTGAATGAGCGTATATCGTCCTCTTCGTTGTCTTCATTATCGGACGAAAGCCTTTTCTTGAATTCCCGCTCTTTCTTGAACCGGTGCTTCTCCGCCATCTGTTTTTTCTCCTCTTCCGTCTTCACTATGCCGCCGTCGCTTCTGAAATCCTTGAGTTTTCCGTCGAAAATCTGATATTTGCGGAATTCGCATTCCAGCGAGCCATTGTAAAGCGGTATCTTGATTGACGGTTTCAGGCCTATTTGGTCGAAACACTCCTCACGGTAGCTGAGCACCCATGCGTCGTTGTTCATGAACTGATGCTTGAACCGTTCGCCTATCATCTTGTATGTACCGAGCAGGTCGGGCGTGGAAATGCGCTCGCCGTAGGGAGGATTGGTCACGATGATGCTTTTGTTCTCAGGCTGCGTGAAATCCTTAAAGTCGCCTTCGTTGATGGTTATCATGTTTGTCAGTCCCGCTGCCTTTACGTTGAGGCGTGCGGTGTTCACTGCCTTGATGTCGATGTCGTAGCCGTATATGTGGTGTTTGAATTCCCGCTCTTGCGAGTCGTCGTTGTATATCCTGTCGAACAAGTCCTTGTCGAAGTCGGCCCATTTCTCAAAGGCAAACTCCTTGCGGAACAGTCCGGGCGCCATGTTGCAGGCTATGAGAGCGGCTTCGATGGGCAATGTTCCAGAGCCGCACATCGGGTCTATAAAGTCTGTCTCTCCCTCCCAGCCGGTCATCAGGATCATTCCGGCAGCCAGCACTTCGTTCAGCGGGGCCTCCACACTCTCCTGGCGGTAGCCGCGGCGGTGCAGGCTCTCGCCGCTCGAATCGAGCGACAGTGTGCAGCGGTCTTCGGCAATGTGCATGTTCAGGCGTATGTCGGGGTTTGCCACGCTGATGTTCGGACGCTTGCCCGTTTTTTCACGAAATTGGTCTACAATGGCATCTTTCACCTTATAGGAAACAAACTTCGAGTGGCGGAACTCTTCCGAGAAAACCACCGAGTCTACCGCGAAAGTCTTGTCGACAGACATATATGACGTCCAGTCTATTTTTTTCACTTCTTCATATACGTCGTCGGCCGACAGAGCCTTGAAGTGGCAGATGGGCTTTAAAATCCTGATGGCTGTGTGCAGCTGAAAGTTTGCTCTGTACATCAGTTCCTTATCACCGGTGAATGATACCATTCTGCGGCCTATCTGCACGTCATTCGCGCCGAGGCCGGTCAGTTCTTTCGCCAATACGGGCTCCAAGCCCATGAATGTTTTGGCGATTAACTCAAATTCCTGTTCCATTTATATATTTATTCGTTATTTCTTTATGTCAGATGTCAAATACCAGATTGGCGGATGTTAAGTGTAGGGTGGCGGATGCCTGATGTTAAATGGCGGCAATGGAGTATGCGGCTTTTGCGGGTAATACCCTCATCTCCTTAATCCTCATCTCCTTACTATACCTTTTTCACCACCTTGCTTTCGGGTTTCATGTCTTCCGTCACCCACAGGTTGGCACCAACCACCGAACCCCGGCCTATTGTGATGCGTCCCAGTATAGTGGCGTTGGAATATACGATAACGTTGTCTTCCAGTATGGGGTGGCGCGGTATGCCTTTGATGGGGTTGCCGTTGTTGTCGAGCGGGAAACTCTTTGCCCCAAGTGTTACTCCCTGATACAGTTTCACGTGGTTACCTATGATACATGTTGCTCCTATCACCACACCGGTGCCGTGGTCTATCGTGAAGTGGTGGCCGATACTTGCTCCGGGATGTATGTCGATGCCGGTTTCCGAGTGGGCCATTTCTGATATTATCCTTGGTATCAGCGGCACGCCGAGCAGCAGCAACTCATGTGCTATGCGATGGTTGGCAAGCGCCTTTATCGCCGGATAGCACGATATTACCTCCCCATGGCTTTCTGCCGCCGGGTCCCCGTTGTATGCAGCCTCCACATCGGTGGCGAGCGTCCGTCTTATTTCGGGTATTTTTTCTATCAGTCGCGCGGATATATCGCATGCCTTGTCACGGCATTCGTTTGGGTCGAAGTCCTCGCTGTCGTGGCACGAGAAGCACAGTCCGGCCATGATCTGGTCGGTAAGTAGCTTGTGCATCCGTTCGATGTTCACGCCGATGTGATATCTGATTGTTCGGGTATTGACAGATGATTTTCCGAAATATCCAGGGAAAAGAATGGATCGTGCCAACCCTATTATTTCTTTGAGTGCCTTTCCCGAGGGCAGCGGGGTGCCGTCCCGGTGCTGATGAAACAAACCTTCGAGCGACTTCGCTTCCGACAACTCGTCAACCGTACGGGTCAATATATGAGTGAAATCTGTATTGCTCATCTCGTTGTGTCAATATTTTTATGACTGCAAAGATACTGCAAACCTCGCAAATACACAAATTAAATAATACTTTTTTTACAGGTCTCGGAAATGTGGGAAAATGCCGGAAATTGATGCCGTGATGATTGTGGCGGTTCTTGACAGATGCGGCCGGAAAAAGTTTGTTATATGGTATTTTGTAAATAAAATATCATACAGAGCGGTGCGGGTATTTTTATCTTTATGATGCGTGTATGTAGTGCGTTCAGATGAAAAATACATTGATTTTTGATAAATTGTTTATTGTAGTAAGGCTTTATTCTTGATGTTTTATGTTCGGATACCCGTTACTTTCCATTCAGATACCCGTTACTTTCCATTTAGATACCCGTTGCATTGCGTTTAGATGCCCGTTGTGTGCCGGTTAATATCCCGTTGCAATCAAAAAAGAGGCTTCCGGACGGATGCCGGAAGCCTCTTTGTGTAAGTTCTCATACCTGTGTCACAACATGTGTACGGGCATGTTTTCGCAACCGTAGACTTGTTTGTAGCCTACTGTTGTCATATAATGGTATGGCTATGGCGGTATTGTCGCTTGCATGTCAAATATCAAGGTGTTGGTCGGTAGCGTTTTTGTTTTCTTGTTGTTGGTCACAATGTCGTTATTTGTGGATGTTTTGTAAATAAAAATCATGGCTTATGTGTGTGGAAATAGTTTTGTCGTCTTCAAAGTTACACTTAAATTGTTTTTATTGCAAGCGTTATTACGATACACTTTACGATACGCCGGACAGCGATCACCGGTCGACAAGCCGATTTTAAAATATATTAAAAAGTATTCTTAATTTCTTAAATAATGCCCGTTTTTTGCTCATTTGCCGAAAACGGAAAAATATTTGCCGTCAAAAAGTTTTCTATGTAAGAAATATTGTATAATTTTGCCGTTGGAGAAAAAAAGCGACGTGCTACGAAAGATTTACGCAATAAGCAGGGCAGAGCGTTTCTCGCCGAATTCGGTAGATAAAGACGCTGCCATTCTTGAGGGTGCGGCCGATGAGTTGCGGCGTGCCGGATATGAAGTGGAGATATTGGCCGAGACCGATTTTTCGGGTGCGGCCGATGCTTTGGCGTGTATATCCATGGGGCGCGAACCGTCTACCGTGGCGATGCTGAAACGAATGGAGTCGGCCGGCGTGCCGGTGGTAAACAGTGGAAGCGGTGTGGAGGCATGCTGTAATCGCAGGTTGATCAACGATATAATGAAACAGGTCGGTGTGCCGCTTCCTTCATCGCATGGTGACTGTGGCTATTGGCTCAAAAGGGCCGATGGAACGGCCGAAGGTCCGGGTGATATACGGTTTGCCTCAGACTGGCAGGAGGCTGAGGCGGAAATGGCTTTCATGAAAAGCGCTGGAATAAAAGACGTGATAGTACAGGCGCACGTGCAAGGAGACCTCGTGAAATTCTACGGGGTGAGCGGCACGGATTTTTTTCATGTCTGCTATCCCGGTGACGATGGAAATTGGAAATTTGGCGATGAGCGCCGTAACGGTGCCCCGTCTCATTATCAGTTCGACTTATCGTCGCTTCGTGCCATGGCCGGATGTGTAGCCGAAGCCGCCGATACGGTGGTGTATGGCGGCGACTGCATTGTAGACAGTGGCGGAGGCGTGACTATAATCGACTTCAACGACTGGCCCAGCTTCTCCCGATGCAGGGAAGAGGCGGCAAGTGCAATTGCGGAAATTGTGATTAAGCGCATCAAGCGGTAATAAATATAAAGAAAACTCAAATGACAGACAAGCATAAAATAACGGAAGGGTATATCTTCGACTATGGCGGGACGCTCGACACGGGCGGATGCCATTGGGGGCGGCGGATATGGCATGCCTACGAGCGTGCCGGCGTGCCGGTAGGCGAAGAACTGTTCCGCGAGGCATACGTATATGCCGAGCGTGAACTGGCGCGTAATCCCATCATACAGCCCGACTATACTTTTCGCAAGACACTCGCTGTGAAACTGCGGATAGAGATGGAGTATATATCCGATAGACAGCCAGGCTTCGACACCATGCGATGGCAGGAAGCTGTGCTCGACATACTCTATGGACAGACAAAGGAAGAGACCGCGAAAAGCAAGGCCGTGCTCGTGAAGTTGAAAGAGCGTTATCCGATGGCGCTGGTCAGCAATTTCTACGGCAATATATCTACGGTGCTCGGGGAGTTCGGGCTTGACGGGCTGTTCGACAGTATCGTGGAATCGGCCGTGGTAGGCGTTCGCAAGCCCGACCATCGCATATTCACTCTCGGTGTGGAGGCCCTCGGAATGGAGCCCGGTAAGGTTACTGTGGTGGGCGACAGCTATGACAAAGACATTGTTCCGGCAAAGAGAGCGGGCTGCCGCACGGTATGGATGCGAGGCGAGGGATGGACGGACACAACTGAAAGTGACACGTCGGCGGCCGACGCGGTGATAACGGAATTGAAGGAAATATTATAATACTTAAAAATATTCGAAGTAATGGAACAAACTAATGTGAAGCCGGCTGACGGCAAATTAGGAATTATGGTTGTGGGCAACGGTGCCGTTGCCACTACATTTATGACGGGTGTTCTTATGGCACGCCGCGGACTGACAAAGCCTGTTGGCTCTATGACACAGTATGACAAGATACGTGTGGGCAAGGGCGACGACAAGAAATACCTGAGCTACGGCGAGATTGTGCCGATGGCGAAACTCGATGATATAGTGTTCGGAACATGGGATGTATATCCGCAGAATGCTTATCAGGCTGCGATGTATGCCGAGGTATTGAAAGAGAAAGACATCAATCCGGTGAAATACGAGCTTGAGAAGATTGTGCCAATGAAGGCCGCTTTCGACAAGAATTACGCCAAACGTCTCGACGGTGACAATGTTAAGGAATGCAAGGACCGCTGGGACATGAAAGAACAGTTGCGCGAGGACATCCGCAAGTTTAAGGCTGATAACGGCTGTTCGCGTATAGTCGTGCTCTGGGCCGCCTCTACCGAGATTTACGTTCCGGTATGCAAGGAGGTGCATTACAAGCTCGACGATCTCGTGGCTGCGATGAAGGCCGACGACCGTGAGCACGTGGCTCCGTCTATGTGCTATGCCATGGCCGCGCTCGAAGAAGGCGCCCCGTTCATAATGGGAGCTCCCAACACAACAGTGGATATTCCCGCAATGTGGGAACTGGCTGAAAAGACAAACATGCCTATTGCCGGAAAGGACTTCAAGACAGGCCAGACACTGGTGAAGAGCGGTTTCGCTCCTATCATAGGCACACGCTGCCTGGGCCTTAACGGATGGTTCTCAACGAATATTTTGGGCAATCGTGACGGTCTGGTACTCGACGAGCCGGCAAACTTCCGCACAAAAGAAGTGTCAAAGCTCTCTACGCTTGAAACAATTCTGAAGCCCGAGGCTCAGCCAGATCTTTACGGACACGGTAACGACGAGGACACACAATACTACCACAAGGTGCGCATCAACTACTATCCGCCTCGCAATGACAATAAAGAAGGATGGGACAATATCGACATTTTCGGATGGATGGGTTATCCGATGCAGATTAAGATCAACTTCCTCTGCCGTGACTCAATCCTTGCGGCACCTCTGTGTCTCGACCTCTGCCTGCTTAGCGACCTTGCGGCACGTGCCGGACGTCATGGCACACAGCGTTTCCTTAGCTTCTTCCTCAAATCTCCTCAGCATGATTATACGAAGGGCGAGGAGCCGGTCAACCACCTGTATCAGCAGTATACCATGCTGAAAAACGCCATACGCGAGATGGGAGGGTATGAAGCTGATGAGGAAATAGATTGATATAATTAAGGAATAAAAGGGGAAAGGAGTTAACGGAGTTAAGATTTTTACAGCATATCGCTCCGGTCGTGAGCAAGAGACAGCGCTCATGATTGAGCGGGCGACGAGTGACGGTGATGTTTATTTAATGACCGATTGGAAATAAATGTCTTAACTCTTTTAACTCCTTTTACTTTCCAAAATATGCCAGTGGAAATTTATCCGTTCTCTGACTGCAATATACTTAATGCCCGGTCATGGATCAGCCGAAATTCCATTTCAACTTTCTGAAAACAGAATGAGGATTATCCGGTTCTTGGTGGCAGTATATCTTACTTCCGGTGAGCGTGGCCGAAGGTAATTCCATTTTAAACCTTTAACTCCTATATGGCAATTCCTTAACTCCAATATAAATCATAAATAAGTAAAGAGATTTGGATAAAAACAGGACAACGTATTCGATAATGCTGTTTCTGCTGATGCTGGCAATGCCGTTGCGTGCCCAGATATCAGGTTATATAATAGACGAAGAGACAGGTGACAGTATACCGTATGCCAGTGTTATTTACAAAGGGCATAACGTTGCGGTGGCGTCAAACATCAACGGCCGGTATACCATCGCGCGGCACGAAGGCCGGGCACTGACATTCAGTGCGGTGGGATATGTACCGAAGACGGTGACTATAGGCGCGAACACGAAAAACACACTCGACATAAGACTGAAACAGGATAACCGGAGACTGAAAGAAGTGACGGTGAAAACAAAGCGTCGCAAATACAGCAGGAAAAACAATCCGGCCGTGGAACTGATGAAAAAGGTGATAGAGCGGAAGAAAAAGACAGACTTGTCGAACCGTGATTACTATCAGTACAACAACTATCAGAAGATAACTCTTGCATTTAACGATATAACGAAAGAACGTCTTGAATCGCCGACGTTCAAGAAAAAGACTTGGCTCAAAGATCAGGTTGAACTGTGCCGGTACAACAATAAAATGATATTGCCGATATCGGTGGATGAGACTGTGACGCAGAAGATATACCGGAAGCATCCGCACAGTGAGAAAAGCATAGTGAAAGGACAGAACTCAACGGGAATAAACGACTTGTTCCAGACGGGAGACATACTCACCACGACACTTAAAGACGTGTTTACCGACGTGAATATTTATGATGATCAAGTGCGGTTGTTGCAGTATCCGTTTACATCCCCGATAGGAAAAGGAGCAATATCGTTTTACCGTTATTATATAGAAGATACCGTATATGTGGATCGTGACAAATGTATTCATCTGCATTTCCTGCCAAATAACCAGCAGGATTTCGGTTTCCGTGGCGATATTTACATCATGGACGACTCATCGTATCAGGTAAAACGGTGTGAACTGACAATTCCAAAGCGCAGTGACGTGAACTTCGTTGAGAACTTGAAAGTGGAACAGGAGTTTACCATGCTGCCCGACAGTACATGGGTTTTGACGGTGGATGACATGATTGCGGAACTGAAAGTGGCTAACTTCCTGCAAAAAGCAATTGTAATACGTACAACGCGACTGAGCGATTACGCTTTCGATGACCTGCCGAAACAGTTGTTCAAGGGCAAGGCCAGAGAGGTGAAAGAGGCCGATGCCATGATGCGTGACGACTCTTTCTGGGATAAATACCGCCAGGTGCATCTCACAAAGAGCGAAAGCAAGATGGATGCTTTCGTGCATAATCTCGAACAGATAAAAGGTTTTAAGTACATAATATTCGGTGCCAAGGCCTTTATAGAGAATTTTGTGGAAACCGGTAATCCGAGTAAAGTGGACATAGGACCAATAAACACCATGCTCACGAGTAATTTCGTGGACGGTTTCCGTACGAGGATTACTGCCCAGACAACGGCGAAGCTTCATAAACAACTGTTCCTCAGCGGTTATTATGCGTACGGATGGGGAAGCCATAAGAACTACTACAAGGGCGAGTTTGTGTATTCTTTCAATAAGAAAGAGTATCTTCCGAGAGAGTTTCCCAAGCGGACACTTACCTTGATGTCCACATACGACGTATGTTCGCCTTCCGATAAGTTCATGCACACCGATAAGGACAACGTCTTTACATCGTTCAAATGGGCGAAAGTAGACAAGATGATGTTCTATAACAGGCAGCAGGTGACTTTCGAGCGCGAGGAAGACTGGGGTTTTAAGACTACGGTAGGACTGAAAACGGAAGAGAACGTGCCGTGCGGAGAGCTGTATTTCCGCCCGCTGTCGACTCTTGAAAACACTAAGATAAGAACAACCGAACTGCGTGCCGAACTGCGTTTCGCTCCCGGCGAGACGTTCATAAACACCAAACAGCGCCGTTTGAAAATCAATCTCGATGCGCCGGTGTTTACTGTCAGTCACACATTGGGTCTTAAAGACGTGCTGGGAGGTGACTATCGCTATAACTATACCGAGGCAAGCATATATAAACGTTTCTGGATGAACAGTTGGGGAAAGATAGATTGCTATGTGCGCGGAGGCATACAGTGGGACAAAGTGCCGTTCCCTTTGCTGTGTATGCCGGAGACCAACCTTTCATATATTATACAGGACTTCACTTTCCAGTTGGTAAACAACATGGAATTTCTTAATGACAGGTTTGTAAGCGCCGATATCGGATGGGATTTTAACGGCAAATTGTTCAACCGCATACCGCTGATAAAGAAATTGAAGTGGCGTGAGTATATTGGCGTTAAGTGTCTGTGGGGCAGCCTAAGCGATAAGAATAATCCATATTTGCCGCAGAATGCGGGCGACGCTACGTTGATGGAATTTCCCGGTGGAGCGTATATTATGAACTCCAAGACACCGTATGTGGAGATGGCTTTCGGTATTCACAATATCTTCAAGATAATACATGTGGAGTATGCCCGTCGTCTCAACTATCTGGATCTGCCCACGGCAACCAAGCACGGAGTGAGGTTCATGTTCCGTATGACTTTCTAAAATGCTTTTGCCATATCTCTTGAAATAAGAAAAAGAATCCTTGCCGCAACTATTTCTGGTGCTGTTGCGTCTATTATAGTAGAGTAATGGCAATAGACTGGAAAAGAAATAAAATAAGGAATAGATTATTATGAAGAGATTTTTATTATTGGCATTGACGGTGTTTGCCGTCTTTTCGGGAGTGTATGCGGAAGAAAACGATTGTATGGTGACGGCCGGGCCGGATGGTAAAAATGTGAAGACGGTATACAGAAAGGTGTCGAACTTCACGAAGATAGCGGTCAACGGTTGTGTGACGGTGTATTACACTCAGGGGAGCAAGCGCTCGGTAAAAATTAAAGGGCCGTCTGAAAAGTTGAAGGATCTTGACTTGACTGTGAGCAACAACACACTGTCTGTCACTTTTAAAGGCAGGACTTCGATAAGAAATTCGTTCAATATATCGGATATATTCGGCTCGTTGTCCGGTCAGGATAGTGGTGGCGACGGAATATATGTATACGTCACGTCTCCTGATCTTGTGGGTGTCAAAGTGTTTGGCAGCGGTGATTTCATCTGTCAGGGTAGGCTGGATACCGATAATATGTACATAGAGCTGAAAGGGTCGGGGGATATTAAATTCAAGGATATTATCTGCGACGGGATATCGACAAACCTGATTGGCAGCGGTGACATAAGCATAAAAAAACTGGATGCGCTTAATTCCAAGGTCGCTCTTACCGGCAGCGGGGATATTGATATATCCCAGAAGAACACAAAGCATACCGATGTGTTGTTGAAAGGTAGCGGAGATATAAGCATTTCGTTTGCCAATTGTGGCCGGTTGGAGAGCTCTTTGAAAGGCAGTGGCGACATAACGTTCAGCGGAACAGTGGGATCCATGAATAAAAAATCGCTTGGCAGCGGCGATTATCATATACGAAATCTGCGTGTGGCAAAGTGAATGGACATTGATTATATAAGCGCCGGCTTTTTATCATTGCATAAAAAGCCGGCGCTTTATTTTCTCCTTTCATTTATAATTAGTAATTTTGCCATGTATTTATAATGTACAGACAGAATGAAATATGCTGTAATAGCCGCGGGCGAGGGTAGCCGGTTGGCTGCCGAGGGTATAGATGTGCCCAAACCGCTGGTAAAAGTTGGCGGTGAGCATCTGATAGACAGACTGATCCGTGTGTTCATTGAGAATGAAGCGGAAGAAATAGTGGTGATATGCAATGACATAACAGCTCAAGTGAGCCTGCATCTTGTGAAGTTACAGGCCGACGGACTTCAAGGACAGCCGGTTCCGTTGCGTTTCGTGGTGAAGAGCACGCCCAGTTCGATGCACAGTTTTTATGAGATAAGCCGATATCTCGGAGACGGCCCTTTCTGCCTCACAACGGTGGATACCATATTCCGTGAGGACGAGTTCAAAGACTATATATCTGTGTTCCGCAAGTCATTGGAGGGCGGTGAGGCCGACGGTATGATGGGAGTGACCGATTTTATAGACGATGAAAAGCCACTGTATGTGGATACCGACGGGCAGATGAATATCACCGGCTTTCTTGACAAGTCTGATACATGTCGCTATATTTCCGGCGGAATATACGGGCTCACTCCCAAAACGATAGATACACTCAACGGATGTATGGGGCGTGGCGAGAGCAGGATGCGTAATTTCCAGCGTGCTCTCATTGCCGATGGCCACCGTTTGAAAGCCTATCGTTTCTCGAAAGTGCTCGATATAGATCATGCGTCAGATATAATCAAAGCCGAACAGTTTATCACAGATTAAATATTATGAGTAAGAAATTCAGCGAATTGCTCCGTGAGTCGTTCAAGTCGGATGATACCGAGGAGTGGCTCGACATACACTTCACAAGACCGATAGGCCTCGCTTTCGCATTGCTTTGGAAGCGTCTGCATGTCCATCCCAATACGGTTACGGTAATGTCGATGTTTCTCGGCGCAGCGGCGGGATACATGTTTTATTTCAGCGACCTGTGGCACAATATTGCAGGAATAATCCTTCTTATGTTCGCTAATTTTTGCGACTCGACAGACGGGCAGCTTGCCAGGCTAACCGGGCAGCGCACTCTGATAGGGCGAATGCTCGACGGCTTTTCAAGCGATGTATGGTTCACGGCCATTTATTTTGCCATCGTGTTCCGTATCTATGACCGAGACATCCCTTTCACCGATGTGCATTGGGGACTTTGGGGCTTTCTGATGTGCCTGATAGCGGGTGTGGTCTGCCATACGAGGCAGTGCGCACTGGCAGACTATTATCGCCAGATACACCTTTATTTCCTTCTCGGAAAGAAAGGTAGCGAGCTTGACGATTCCAAGACACAGCAGGACATACTCGACAGTCTGCCAGAGAAAGGCGCTTTCTGGGATCGGGCGTTCTATTTCAATTATCGGAATTACTGCCGGGGGCAGGAAAAGCGCACTCCCGAGTTTCAGGCTTTCTATAAGCATATAAAGGCGAAATATCCCAATGCAGAGGATATGCCTCAGGAGTTGCGTGCCGATTTCAGGAAAGGATCGCTCCCGTTGATGAAATATACCAATATGCTTACGTTCAACACGCGCGGCATCACACTATACATATCGTGCCTTCTCGACGTGCCATACGTGTATCCGCTTTTCGAGATCGTGGTCCTCACTGCCATGTGCGTGTATATGCACCGTTCGCATGAGGCTATGTGCCGCAGGCTTGACACCAAGTATTTCTCCTGAACGGATATTTTTTCTGCCGGATAAGGAGTATGGAAAGAATACTTGATATGGTATGACACGGTATAATTATACCGGGATAATAAAAATGCAACGGATGATGTACGGTAAAATAAAGACACGGGCGCAATCTGACGGGTTGCGTTTCGTGTCTTTTTTTTATTGTCTTTTGTTCCTCTTGACATTCTCGTTGCCGTCTGCCGCCATGCCTGCCGACTCTTTGAAGTGGTATGAGCGTGTGCAGCAACTCGATGAGATAATGGTGCGTTCTGATAAAAAAAAGTATTCACGCAAGGCTAATCCGGCTGTAGAGCTGATGCGTAAGGTGATAGCAGCCCGCCGCGATACGAGACTGTCGGCTCACGACTACTATCATTACTGCAAGTACCGGAAGCTGACAATGGCGGTAAACGACATTTCGCATGATGACTTTGAGAAAGGGATGTTTGCCGGAATACCCGGTTTTTTCAGACAGGTGGAGCTATGCCCGCACAACAACAAGCTGATACTGCCGGTCGTGGTGACCGAGGCTTACACGCAGGAGACGTTCCGTAAGGATCCGCGTGACTCTAAGACAATAGTGCGCGGATACCGTTCCGAGGGCATAAACAAGGTATTCAGATCGGGCGGGCTGATAACGGCGGCTCTTGCCGATTTCTTTCCCGATATTGATATATACGACAACAGGATACGTCTGCTGCAACAATCGTTCACGTCTCCGATTGGCGATGATGCCTTGCGTTTTTATCGCTTTACCATTGTAGATACGCTGAGTGTGGGCACCGACCGTTGTGTCCGCCTGCGTTTCATGCCTGACAATATTCTGGATTTCGGATTTTGCGGTGACATTTATGTCATGGACGACTCTTCGTACAGAGTGCGCAGGTGCGAACTGTCGGTGCCTAAGCGTGGCGGCGTGAATTTTGTGGACGGGTTGCGCATACTCCAGGAGTTTGGTGCGGCACCAGGCGGAGAGTGGGTCATGACACTTGACGAGATGGTGGGAGAGTTTAAGATGTTCGACTTTCTGAAAAAGTGCATTGTCATACGCACCACACACATGGGCGGACACTATTTCGCTGCTCTTCCGGACAAGTTGTTCCGTGGCTTTGACAAAGAGCTGGTGGAGCGAGGGGCAGACCGTCGGGATGATAGTTTCTGGGACATGTATCGCCCGGTAGACCTCACTCACGGTGAGCGGAACCTGCCCGAGTTTATGCGCAACGTGAAGATGATGGGACGCAATAATATCTTGCTGACAGCCTTACGCTCTATTGTCGAGAACTATGTTGAGGTCGGGGCGGGCGGCCGCGAGGCTCTGGTCGATATCGGACCTGTAAATGCCATTATTTCAAACAATAGCGTGGACGGTTTCCGCACACGGATAGGAGGGAAGACAACCGCCAACCTCAACCGGCATCTTTTCTTCAACGGATATTATGCCCATGGGTGGAAGAGCCGGGCAGACTATTATAAGGCCGAGCTTACATATTCGTTTCGCCCTAAGATATATACGCCCGAGGAAAGGCCGAAACGCAGTATTACCCTGACATCTGTGTATGATATATGCTTTCCTGGTGACAGAGGGGTGGCAGACCCGGAACATAATATGTTTACAGCCCTGACGTGGGGCGATACCGAACGAATGATGACATACAACCGGCAGCGGCTGACATTCGAGCGTGAGGAGACCTGGGGACTTACTTCTTCACTGATGATTACGGCGGAGGAGAACATGCCACGGGGTAAGCTGATGTTCACGGCTGCCACACAGTCCATAAGAACGACCGAGTTGAGGGCCGGTCTGCGCTTTGCTCCCGGGGAGCGTTTTGTGGCCACCAAGCGCGGACGTCGCAGGATAAACCGCGATGTGCCGGTGCTTACGCTTACTCATGCCGTGGGTATCGACGGATTTTTGGGCGGCGGTTATGACTATAATATTACCGAACTGATGTTCAGCAACCGTTTTTGGATGAAGAGCTGGGGCAAGGTCGATGTAAGACTGCATGCCGCGGCGCAGTGGAACAGCGTGCCGTTTCCGTTGCTTGTAATCCCATCGGCCAACCAGTCGTATATGCTGCGCGACGGTATGTTCAACCTGATGGACAATATGGAGTTTCTTTCCGATCGTTGTCTGTCTGCGGATATAACGTGGGATATAGGCGGAAAGATTTTCAACCGCGTTCCGTTTGTCAGGGATTTGCGGTGGCGTGAGTGTCTTGGCGTGAAAGCAATGTGGAGCAGTCTGACATCAAAGAATAATCCGTATGAAGCCGGATGCGGTACAGATGGAGCCCTCATGCCTTTTCCGGATGATGTCCATGTGATGTCAGGCAGTACGCCTTATGTAGAGATAATGGCGGGAGTGCATAATGTGTTCCGCTTTTTCGACATCGAGTATGTGCGCCGTCTTACATATCTCGGTCACCCGACAGCCAAAAGACAGGGCGTACGTTTCAGGTTTAAGTTGCAGTTTTGACATATCAAATAATTATACTATGCGAAAAATAAAGAACCCTTGGTTGTCGAAGCCCGGTTATCACTGCTTCGGTTGTTGTCCTGAAAATCCTCACGGAGTGGGCATGGAGTTTTTTGAGGATGGCGAAGACATCGTTTGTTTCTGGCGGCCGAGCGCCCGATATCAAGGTTGGATTGACACGCTGCATGGCGGGATACAGGCCACGCTGATAGACGAGTGCGCGTCGTGGGTGGTGTTCCGCAAGTTGCAGACCACAGGAGTGACAAGTAATCTGAACGTGAAATATCGTCGTCCGGTAATGACAACCGAACCTCAGATAACCATCCGTGCCCGTCTGTGCGAGATGAAGCGAAACGTGGCCTTTATCGGCGTGACGATAGAAAACTCGCGTGGCGAGCTGTGTGCCGAGGGAGAGGCTGTGTATTTCACTGCCACTCCGGATAAAGCGGCCGGTATGGGTTTCACGGAATGTGTCACCGAGGGCGACGAGTTGTTGTCGATGTGACGGTCAGATCTCGTCTTCCTCTTGCGAACTGGTGTCTAACTGTGTGTCTCGCGAGATTGTGACGTCGCCCATTCTCGACACCTTCACGATCAACGGGATATACTCATCGGTCTGCGGCAGGCTGACACTGGCCGCAAACAGAAGGGACGAGCCTTCCACACGGTCGAACACGAGACCTTCGAGTATGCCAGACTTGCTGTATTCATCGCTGATGTGCTGTTCGAAAGAGGCTTTTGTGAAAGTCTTGTTGAAAAACGTGCTTCCGTCGGCTCTGTTTACGGTGAGTGATATGCTGTTGTCAACAAACTTCTGGCCGCTTTCGTCTTTCACCTTCGCCAGTTTGTCATCGGCCGTGCGTTTAATCTCGCATGTGTACACATTTCCCAGCCATTCCACGTCTTTCGATTGCGTGTAGTCCTGCATTCTCACCGGTTCGGCTGTGGTTCTGCTCTCTTTCTTCGTCGTTATTATGTTCTCGTTTTTACTCTCTCCGCCGCAACTCATCAGTCCTGCTGTCAGCATTCCGGCGGCAATGACGTTTAAAACTTTTTTCATCGCGTATGTCAATAGGTGTATTATTTTTTTTGTAAAGATGATGCGGATCGGGTGGAATAAAACTGGTTTCGATTTTCCTTGATACCGCATATCTTCTGCAAAGGTAATGAATTTTTTCCGATATTTCATGTTTTTTATCATGTCATCTGTATCTGGCAGAGACTCATGTAGTGGGCAATGTATATTAATGTGTATCGTTATGTTGCTTGCATTTTACGATGTTTTATAGTAAATTTGGTGTCGGAAATATTAAATTTAAATGTTGTTTTTATGATAAATGTTTACAATATATGCGGTTCGTCATCTACATTTGCAGGTCTGGAAATGTATATTTATGCATATTTGCGAACTATGATATTTGATAAATTCGGGACTGTCGTGGGTATATAATGATATATACGTGTTCCGGTTGAGGCACCATCATGCCTCATTGGAGTGCCGGAAGGCTCCCTGTCTATGGGCAGGGAGCCTTTTTTATGTCTTATTCGGCCATTTTTCGTCTTGCATTGGGATACTCGTTGGCTTGCGTTTAGCCGCTCGTTGCATTGCGTTTAGTATCCGAATGCATCCTGACGGGATACTTATTGCGGAATGACGGTATGCCGAACGCAAAACGACCGATGTGCAAACTGTACTCATCGGTCGTTTTGTCATTTTTCAAAGTCTTTTGTATCGCATTTCTCACTGATGTTGCATAAATATTCGGCGTCCGGCTAATTTATTGTCGTTATGATCTTTCTTTACGTTATCAAGCCTTTTCTTTACGTTATTATGTTTTCAGGCATATACGGACATATTGTTTTGTTGCCGGTGTGGTGTCTTTCGGGTTTGTTGTGTGGTCTTCCGGCATATTCTATGATATCGGTTTTTTGGCCGATGTCTCTCTTATGACTAATTTTTGGGGCACTTTCTCATGATATATTGTTTTATCTCCGGCTATGTTTCTCAGCAGCAGGCGGCATGCCGTCACTCCCATCTTGTGCGACCGGTCTTCTATTGCCGACATGCGGGGCGTGACGTATGCGGCATGCAGGTCATCGGTAAATCCTATCAGCGCCACGTCTTCAGGTATTCGCAGGCCGAGTTGTTTTATTGCGGTAAAGGCTGCGAAAGTTATTATGTCGTTGAAAGCGAGTATGGCATCTGGGCGGTCCGGTCGTTTCAGCAGTTCGATGGCCGATTGCAGGGCTATGTCGTAGTCAATCTTGTCGCATACCACCATGTTGCGGTCTATCGCTATTTTGCTTCCACGCAGTGCTTCGAGGTATCCGTGCTTGCGGCGTCGCACCATGTCAAGGTGGTTTGGTCCGCCGATAAACGCTATCCGCCGGCTGCCGGTGTCTATGAGATGTTGCGTGGCTTGTTGTGCGGCTTCGTCTCCGTTGGCCGTGACGGAAGAGAAACGATCTGTCAGGCATGTCCTGCCGAAGAACACGAGGGGTATTCTCATATCGGCGATTTCTTCGAAGTGGGAGTAGTCTGTGGTGCTCTGTGCCAGTCCGGCGATGATGCCTTCGACATGCAGTCCCACGAAATTGTCTATCACCCTCGCTTCTGTCTCGAAGTCTTCATGGCTGTTTGCGCTTATCACCGAATATCCTTTGCGTCGTGCCTCATCTTCAATCCCATCGAGCACCGCTGCATAGTAGTGTGTGACGAGATTGGGTACCACGACGCCAATGATTTTCGGAGCTTCCCGACGTAGGCTCTGGGCAAACGGATTGGGACGGTAGTTGAGTTCTTTGGCGAGGTTTTTAACTTTGTCCTGCATCTCTTTTCCTATTTCAGGGCAGTTTCTCAGCGCTCTGCTCACTGTGGCAATGCTCACTCCCAATTTTTTTGCCAGGTCTTTCTGCGATGTTCTACGCTTGTTGTCGGTCATAAAAACTTAAAGGTGAATAAGGGATATTCTTTATGCAAAGTTAAGCAAAATCAGAGTAATCCGCAAACGTTTACGTAGGATTTTTAGGTAAAAAAGATACAAATTTATTAAAATCTGCCTATCTTTGCATCAGAAATTCAGAATGAGTAATGAATAGTTGATAATAAGTTAGTTAGAAAACAGAGGATTAAGACTGTCGTGAGACACTCTTAATCCTTTTTTTATTTCATGGGGCTTATGCAGTCCATAGCCCGATATTTGGTCAGTCCGAAAACTCTGTGGGTATGTTAAATCTACCCTGTTGGTTTGCATAATCTAAAAATCGGTTTTTATAGTGAGGCACCGGTTTTCTTGGGATTTTGATGCCTGGCATTTGCAGATTTGACAGATATGGTTTTGTGTCATGTCTTTTGGTTGGAATAATTTTCCCCTTGCTGTGCCGATAGCGTTTTTATGCCTGAAATGATTTCAGCCCTATTTCCTTCCATGTGTTTTTGAAGTCTGCCATTGATCCGAATACCATGCTGGCACCTTCGTCTGCAAGTTGCTTGTCGGGCAGGGGGCCGGTATTGACGGCCACTGTCATTATCCGGGCGGCTACAGCCGCGCGCACGCCGAGCGGCGCGTTTTCCACGACAATGGCTTCCCACGGTTTGACACCGGCTTTTTCAAGTCCTTTGATATATGGCTCCGGATCGGGTTTTCCCCGGCTTACATCAAAGCTGGCGACAATCAGGCCTGTCGACACGAGGCCTTCGAACTCTTTCACGAGTTTGTCGAGCAGCGACCGTTGGCCGCTACCCGTCACAACGACGATTTTCAATCCGGCTGCTTTGATCTCCTTTTGCAGTTCCATGACGCTATCCATGATATTGGCCGCCGGACACAGTGAGAAAATGCGGCTTTTCTCGTCATACATCCGTTGCGACTCTTCATCGCTTATTTCACGCCCCCATTGCTTGCGTGCCAGCATTTTTATGGTCTCCACTCCGCGCATGCCCTCGTAGAGATACGCTTCTTCCTGTGTCATCTCGAGGCCGAAAGTTTTCATCGACTCGTGCCAACTGCGTGCGTGATTGGGCATTGAGTCATACAGCACGCCATCCATGTCAAAAAGAACGGCCTTGGGGCAGAAAGCCTCAAAGCCGTGTCTTTTCATGTATTTTTGTATTTCTTTTTCGTACATATCTTATGTTTAATCCTCTTTTGCGAGCCTTTCCTTGATGGCTTTGCTGTCTGCCTCATATCCTGGTTTGTCGAGCAGTGCGAACATATTCTTTTTGTATGCTTCCACACCGGGTTGGTTGAACGGGTTTACTTCGAGTAAGTTGCCGCTGATGCCGCAGGCTATCTCAAAGAAATATATCAACTGGCCGATGTAGTATTCGTTCAGTTCGGGCACGCTGATGCGCATGTTAGGCACTCCACCGTCAACGTGGGCAAGGCGTGTTCCGAGTTCAGCCATCTTGTTGACTTCGTCCACTCGCTTGCCGGCGAGGAAGTTCAGGCCGTCAAGGTTCTCATCATCCTCGGGGAAAAGCAGATGCCTGTTCGGTGTTTCTATACTGATGACAGTCTCGAAGATGGTGCGCTCGCCTTCCTGAATCCACTGTCCCATGGAATGCAAATCGGTGGTGAAGTCGCACGATGCAGGGAATATACCTTTTCCGTCCTTGCCTTCGCTCTCTCCGAATAGTTGTTTCCACCATTCGCTGATGAAATGAAGTTTGGGATGGTAGTTTACCATTATCTCTATTTTCTTGCCTGCCTGGGCGTACAGTCCGTTGCGGACAGCGGCGTATACGGCAGCCGGATTTTCCTCGAACGGTATGTCATTGCCGCAGGCTTTCTCCATATCCTGCGCTCCGCCGACAAGTTTTGTGATGTCGAAACCAGCGCAAGCGATGGGCAGCAATCCGACGGGTGTAAGTACAGAGAAGCGTCCGCCCACGTTGTCAGGTATCACAAATGTGGTGTATCCCTCCTTGTCCGCGCATGTTCTGGCAGCGCCTTTGACGGCATCAGTGACTGCCACTATCACTTTTCGGGCCTCTTCTTTTCCACGCTGTGCCTCGCATTGCTTCTTCAATAGGCGGAATGTGAGAGCGGTCTCGGTTGTAGTGCCTGATTTTGATATGTTGATCACACCGAATTTCTTGTCTTTCAGGTACTCGGTCATTTCCGCAAGGTAGTCTTCGCCTATGTTGTTGCCGGCAAACATGATGGTGGGATTGTTTTTGTCGTCAATCAGCCATGCGAAAGAGTTGCCCAAAGCTTCAATCACTGCGCGTGCTCCGAGGTAGCTTCCTCCGATGCCTGCCACTACGATTACTTCGCAATTGGCCCGCAATACGTCGGCGCAATCGTTTATTTCTTTGATGAATCCTGGTGTGATTGATGTCGGAAGATGAAGCCAACCGAGGAAATCGTTACCTGGGCATGTTCCGTTTTCAAGAGCTTCACGGGCTTTCTTTACTTGCGGTTCGAATGCTTTTACCGCGCCCGGTGCCAAGAACTGGGCGGCCTTGGAGATGTCTAAGCTGATATTTTTCATAATTATTTAAAATTGGTTTTATGTTTTGTCTTAAATAGGTTGATAGCCTGTCCGAGTATTATTTTCATGTTATTCATGGGTGCTTTGTTTTATTCCATGACATATTACATTATTGATTTTTCTTTATTTTGATTTTCATTGTTATATTATACGGTGGCTTATCATACTTTCTGTTGCCTTTTATATGGCTTCATTAGGCTGGTATCGTTTTTTTGCTTACAGTTTCTGTAATGTGTCAATTAGACCGTCACATTATCTTTTGCGGACTTATCTGAAACTGTCGGTAAGCAGTTTTATTTCCACTTGCGGACTTATCCGTTCATAGAGAATATTGTATACGGCATCGAGAATGGGCATGTTGACGTGCATGTGACGGTTGATTTCCTTCATGCATTTGGTTCCGAAATAGCCTTCGGCAATCATTTCCATTTCAATCTGTGCGCTTTTCACGCTGTATCCTTTACCTATCATGGTGCCGAATGTGCGGTTTCGCGAGAAATTGCTGTATCCTGTGACGAGCAGGTCTCCGAGATATACCGAGTCATAGACACTGCGTTCGATGGGGTGGGCGGCTTGCAGGAAGCGCGATGTCTCCTGGACGGCGTTGGCCATTAGCACGGCCTGAAAGTTGTCGCCGAATTTAAGACCGCTGCATATACCGGCCGCTATGGCATATACATTTTTCAATACCGAGGCATACTCTATCCCGATGACGTCATCATTGGTCTTGGTCTTTACGTAATCGCTTGTCAGTACATCGGCAAAAGCTTCCGCCTTTTCCTTGTCCGAGCAGGCTACAGTGAGATATGTGAGCCTTTCAAGTGCCACTTCCTCGGCGTGAGACGGTCCGCCGAGGCACGCGAGGTTCTCGTACGGCACGTCGTATACACGCCGAAAAAATTCCGAGCAGATAAGGTTCTCGTCCGGAACAATTCCTTTTATGGCCGTGACGATGAACTTGTCCTTAATCCTGCTCTTCAATTTTTTGAGGTGGTTCTTGATATATGGTGACGGGGTCACGAACACGAGGGTGTCGTAATTCTGTACAATCTTGTTGATGTCGCTCGAGAAGAACACCTCATCCATGTTGAAACGCACACTCATCAAGTATGCGGGATTGTGTCCCAGCCTGCGAAAATCCTCGATACGGTCGTCCCGCCGCATATACCATCCTATGTGGTGGGTATGTTCCACCACAATCTTGGCGATGGCTGTGGCCCAGCTGCCGCCTCCGATAATAGCTATTTTACCGCAGTTATACACCGGCTTTCTCTATCCATGCCTGGAACTCGTCTACCTTCGGGTTTTCAAGTCCGAGCTTATATTTCTTGTTTACTCCGCAGACTTCCATCTGTAATTTCTGCGGATTTATGTCCTTAATATCCTGTACGAGGTAATATCCGCACTTGTTGAACAGCGGAACCCACTCTTCTCCTACGCCTATGGCCGCCCATTCGGCGTTTGTGCTGCGCGGAGCCTTCTTCTCCGGTTTCATCTGCGGGAAGAAGAGCACCTCCTGTATGTATGTCTTGCCCGTCATTAGCATAACAAGTCGGTCTATGCCTATGCCTATGCCGCTTGTCGGCGGCATGCCGTATTGCAGTGCGCGGAGGAAGTCGCCGTCGATGATCATCGCCTCGTCATCGCCCTTGTCGGCCAGTTTCATCTGCTCCTTGAAGCGTTCTTCCTGATCTATCGGGTCGTTAAGCTCCGAGTATGCGTTGGCAAGTTCCTTGCCGTTTACCATCAGTTCGAAGCGCTCCGTAAGTCCGGGTTTTGAGCGGTGCATCTTTGTCAGCGGGCTCATCTCCACCGGATAGTCTGTTATGAAAGTTGGCTGTATGTATGTTCCTTCGCAGAACTCGCCGAAGATCTCGTCTATCAGCTTACCCTTGCCCATGGTGTCGTCTATCTCCATGTCGAGTTTCTTACACACTTCGCGTATCTCCTCCTCGCTCATTCCGTTGAGATCGTAGCCTGTCTTCTCTTTGATGGCATCGAGGATTGGCAACCGTCGGTATGGAGCCTTGAAACTGATAATCTGTCCGTCTATCTCGCGCTCAGGCTTGCCGTTCACGGCCGTGCATACTGTTTCGAGCAGTTTCTCGGTGAAGTCCATCATCCAGTTGTAATCCTTGTACTGCACGTACAGTTCCATGCATGTGAACTCGGGGTTGTGGTTGCGGTCCATACCCTCGTTGCGGAAGTTCTTTCCTATCTCGTATACGCCCTCGAAACCGCCGACGATGAGCCGTTTGAGATACAGTTCGGTGGCTATTCTCATGTACATATCAGTGCTCAGTGCGTTGAAGTGGGTGATGAACGGGCGTGCGCTCGCTCCACCGGCTATGGCTTGCAGCGTCGGGGTTTCCACTTCTGTGTATCCCGCCTCGTCGAGCACCCGGCGTATGGTACGTATCACCGTGGCACGGCTGAGGAAAGTGTCTTTCACTCCGTCGTTAACCACGAGATCCACGTATCTCTGTCGGTAGCGTAGCTCCGGGTCTTCGAATTTGTCGTATGCCACTCCATCCTTGTATTTCACTATCGGCAGCGGTTTCAGACTCTTCGACAACAGAGTCAGTTCGCGTGCGTGAACCGAAATCTCTCCCGTCTGTGTGCGGAATACGAAGCCTTTTACACCGATGAAGTCACCGATGTCAAGCAACCGTTTGAATACCTTATTATATAGTTCCTTGTCTTCTCCCGGGCAGATGTCATCGCGAGTGATGTATACCTGTATGCGTCCTTTCGAGTCTTGTATCTCCGCAAAACTGGCCTTGCCCATCACGCGTCGGCTCATCAACCGACCGGCGATGCACACTTCACGCTGTTCGCCCTCATCGGAAAACTCGTCTCTTATGTCTGTTGAAAAAGCGTTTGTGGGATATTCGGCAGCGGGATAGGGGTCAATACCCATGTCCCGAAGCTCTTGCAGGCTCTGGCGTCTGCCAAGTTCCTGTTCACTCAGTTCTAAAACGTTCATAGTCTTTATATCGAATATATATTCTTGTTATGGGTGCAAATTTACTAAATAACGTCGGAAAAAACGAATAAAATCAAAAGAAAGGACTATACATATATAAAAAAACGTTGAATGCGGATGCTTACGGTGGCGTGTTAAAATAACGTAACAAACTTCTGTCGTGAAATCTCTTCAACAGGCTGTTTGTATTGTAAAAAATCATACAAACGTTTGAGATGTTCGGCTTGGTATTGGATACTATGTCCGTATGTGGTGTTTTTATGCTTTTTAAATGTTTGATTTTATAGGTATCCGGTTGCTTGATGGTTATTGTTTCTTGTGAGATTCCCTAAAATTTTTTTTTTGTTATGATGTTTGTTTTCTGATGTATTCCTTGTTGTTTTCTGATGTTTTAGAGCCGTTTTTCTATGTTTGGAAATCTGTTTGTCGTGTTTTGTCCGATCCGTTGTCTCGCAACTATAAGTCAGGCATTTACCGGTGATTATTTATTGCGGAATATCGTGTCGGTAAATGTGCGGAGAAGACTCCATGGCGGCTTATATCTGTTTTCAGTTGTATTTTTGATTACTGTCGTAATTCAGAATTATCATTACATAATTGCTGATAATTGTGATTGTTGTTGTTAAAATATTATAAAAACACAATGTCTGTTTTGATGGTTGACGCTATTTTCATACATTTGTAAATTAAGACAAAAATAAAAAACATATAAAACCGTAATACCGGATAAATAGCGATGATAAGGACAGAGACAAAGAATATGGTTATCGGTATCGACATCAGTTTGGGAGAGACGACCTGCGCTGTTGTAGACATTCGCGGTAACATAATTGCCATGAGTAAATTTAATACCTGTGAATATTCGGATGTGAATAAATATGCGTCTGTTTTGTGCAATGAGATAATGAAACTCATAGACGGTTCATGCGGAATAGAGAATATTCGTTCGGTGGGAATATCGGCTCCAAGCGGCAATTTGCTTACCGGATGTATCGAGAACTCGCCTAACCTGCCTTGGAAAGGGTCTATCCCGTTGGCTGCCATGTTGCGCGACAGGCTCGGACTGGCCGTGGCTCTTGGCAACGATACGCATGCGGTGATTCTCGGTGAGTATACTTTCGGATGCGGTCACGGAATGAAGAACTTCGGGATAGTGGCCATAGGCAATGGGCTGGGAAACGCTTTGTTCACGAGAGGAAAACTGTATCATGGCAATAACGGTTTTGCCGGAGAATTGGGGCATATCTGTGCCGTAGACAACGGGCGGCAGTGCAATTGTGGCCGTAAAGGTTGTCTGGAACGGTATGTGGCCGGCCCAGGCATCGTCCTTACGGCACGTGAGGTGCTTGAAGAAAATGACGCGCCTTCACTCATGCGTGATTTGGATCAAATGACAGCCCAAGCGATAGCCGAGTGTTGCGACCTTGGAGATGAGTTGGCCATAGAGGTATATCGCCGTACAGGATATATCCTCGGCATCGCGCTTGCAAATTATGCGGCTATTGTAGACCCTGAGGCTCTGATATTGTCGGGAGGTGTGTCTCGTGCCGGCAAGTGGCTGCTCGAACCCACATTGAAATCGTTCGGAGAGCATGTGTTCCCAAACATTCACGGACGTGTGAAGTTGCTCATCTCGTCTATGAACCATCGTGAGCGTGATATCCTCGGTGCCAGTGTCATGGCCTGGGGGGTTAAGGAATACTCACTGTTCAAATAAATCCGTCGGCAGGTTGCGGGATGAGTGCCGTTGTTGTTTTTTATAAATGAGCGACAGCGTGCCGATAAACTGTTCAGATCGCAGTAATCATGAATATAGATAAGGAAAAAGACGATATTACAAGCATGCCGACGCTGGCAACGGCGCTCGGCATGCGCTTTTACTCAACGGAAGACCCTGATACATGCAGGGCAGAGATGGATGTTGACAGTCGTACACGGCAGCCGTTCGGAGTGATTAGCGGCGGGGCAACGCTTGCTCTAGCCGAGACATTGGCCGGGATAGGGTCTCTTGCCGCATGTCCTGGAAAAAGGTGTGCGGGCATAAGCGTTACAGGAAACCATGTCAAGGCCGTGCAGGAGGGCGACACCGTCACGGCGGTGGCACGCATAATACACAGAGGTCATAAGATCCACGTATGGAATGTGGATATCACAAATAGTTCGGGTGAGCTTGTCTCTTCCGTCAGCGTGACCAATTATATAACGAGTCTGCCCAATAATATTGTTAAGGAGCGGTAAGGGAAATAAATCGAAAAAAACCGTAAGAATAACACGAAACCGTATGTCTGTCAGGTATGATTTCGGTTTCAATTCATTATCAATATGCTGTCTTACGCATTTTACAGATTACCATATTCGGACAAATGTACCGCTGTCATACAGTCGGATGGTGCTCCCATTCATTTGGGTTCCTATTCCGACATGAACAGTCGTACAGGATTTGTAGTTGCTCCTTTTACCATAACTTCTGATGAACCGCTGCTGCTCATCCGTCCCGACAGGGTGGAACATTTTGCGCTTGACGATGTTTCCGGGCTTGCGTTGTTGCGCAGTGTCACGGCAAGCACTTCATTGTGCGGCGTGTCTGCCATGCCTGTTTCCGCTGTATCCCGGTCGGCCTATGCTTCGGCGTTTGCCGCCTGTCACGGAAAATTACTTTCAGGCGAGTTCGAAAAGATAGTCCTTTCCCGTCGGTCGGTGGTCACGATACCCGAAACGGCACCATTGCATGAATTGTTTTTGAGGGCGTGTGATATGTATCCCCGTGCGTTTGTGGTCTTAGTATCGTCGGCGGCATGCGGAACATGGCTTGCCGCTTCGCCGGAGATACTACTTTCCGGCGACGGGGAGAAATGGCGCACGGTGGCGCTTGCCGGCACGATGGGATATGACGACTATCTGGCTGAGGGCGAATGGAGCGTGAAGAACAGGATGGAGCAGCGTTGCGTGGCGGAATATATAGGTGATTGCCTGCGGTGTTTTGCCGATGATGTCACCGAAGGCGACCCATACACGGCGCGTGCCGGTGATGTCGTACATCTGCGCAGTGATTTCTCTTTCGGACTCTCTGACAGTGCGGGTATCGGCGATGTCGTTGCCGCTCTTCATCCAACACCTGCCGTATGCGGATTGCCAAAGAGCGCGACACGGCGTTTTCTTGAGGCCGTAGAGCCTGCTCCGCGCGGTTATTACAGCGGTTTCATGGGACCGTTGGCTGTCGGTGGTGATACACATCTCTACGTTTCGCTGCGTTGTATGCGCATGGCTTCCGGCTTCTGCGTTCTTTATGCCGGCGGCGGACTTCTTAAAGACAGTGTGGAAGAGATGGAATGGGACGAGACAGAGGCGAAAATGGACACAATGCGAAAGGTGGTTGACGGCAAACAATAGAATGAGTGGCAAGGCAAACAAACGCTGTTGATGATGTGGAGAATGCCTGTCGTGCGGCTATCGCATGTTTTTTGTCATAGTCTGATTGGAATAGTAATGATAGGATTGTTATATAATGTATAGCTCAAAAGAGAATATCAACATACTGACCTCATTGCTTTTGGCGCATGGTGTCAGTCGGGCGGTGGTGTGTCCCGGTTCACGCAATGCTCCGATAGTGCATAATCTGTACGAGGCGGGCATCGAGTGTCATGCGGTGACAGACGAACGCTCTGCCGGGTTTTATGCTATCGGTATGGCATTGCGTGTGTGTGCGCCGGTCGCAGTGTGCGTCACATCAGGCTCGGCACTGCTTAATCTCGCTCCGGCTGTTGCCGAAGCGCACTATCGCCACTTGCCGATCGTGGTTGTCTCTGCCGACCGTCCGTTGCAGTGGATTGGGCAACTCGACGGTCAGACACTTCCCCAAGATGGTGCTTTGGGCTGTTTCGTTCGCCGTTGTGTATGTATTCCGGAACCGGTCGATAATGAAAGCAGGTGGCATTGCGGCCGGTCGGTCAATGAAGCATTGCTTGCCATGCGTGGCGATACGGATGCTCCGGTACATATCAATGTGCCGATAAGCGAGCCGCTGTTTGATTTCACAGTGCCTGTGCTTCCCGATGTGCGTGTGGTGAGGCGTTTGCGGCCGGCATCTGTCAGCCCGGCGGTGCTTGATGATGTGGCTGTTCGTTTTATGTCAGCACATCGTCCGATGATCGTTGCCGGACAGTATGGATGCTGTGATGAATTAGGTAGGGCATTGAAGTCTTTGTCTAATCATGCCGTAGTGCTTCAAGAGCCGCTCTGTCCCGGTATCGGGTGTGTGCATTTCGATGAGGTGTTGTCTGCCGTTGATGAGGTGTCTGCCTACCGTCCGGATTTCATTCTGTATGTCGGTGGCACTTTGGTGAGCAAGCGTCTTAAGGCGTTTCTTCGCCGTGTGGCTGACACCGAGACGTGGGCTGTGAGCGAAGACGGTGACATTCACGACACGTTTTGCAGTCAGACCGTTGTCATTGAAGGGCGTGCCGCCGACGTATTGGCGCCTCTTGCCGCCATGTTAGAGAAGTCGGAATGCAGTGAATTCAAGTTTTTGTGGCAGTCGGCGCTGGACCGTGCCGCCGTGCGTGCCGCCGATTTTACTCCCCGTTACTCTCAGATGATGGTCGTAAAAATGTTCGAGTCTATGATAGAAGAGGCTGATTACGACTATGATGTGCACTATGCCAACAGCAGTGCGGTGCGGCTTGGATGCATGTTTTCCGGCCATTATATATACGTCAATCGTGGTGTCAACGGCATAGAAGGGTCGCTTTCTGCCGCGGCGGGTTTCTCGGCGGCCGGCGACAGCATCACATTCTGCGTAATAGGAGATCTCAGTTTCTTCTATGACAACAATGCGTTGTGGAATGGCGGGATAGGAGGCAACCTGCGTGTGCTGCTTCTTAACAACGCTTGTGGCGGCATATTCAGCACTCTTTGCGGTCTCGAAGCCGGTGCGGTCCGTGATGAGTATGTGGCCGGCGGGCATCGATCGAGTGCCCACGGGATATGTGACGCCCATGATATAGGCTATATTTCGGCTCGAAACGCTGATGACCTGGCAAAAAACATGAAAACTTTCCTTTACAGCGGAACACACCGTCCTCTTGTGTTTGAGGTGTTTACGGATGCGGAGGAAGACGCGGCAGCGGTGCGGGAATATTTTAGCGGCTGGAAATTAGAATGTTAAATAGGTAAGGAGTTGATGGTTAGTAACATATAATAAATTAAAAACATAATACGGATATGCAATCGAGAGAGTGGAAAAAGATACGTGATTTTGAGGAAATAATATTTGAGGAGTACAACGGAATAGCAAAGATAACGATCAATAGGCCGCGCTATCGTAATGCGTTTACGCCCAAGACAACATGGGAACTGTCGCAGGCTTTCGCCATTTGCCGTGAGATGCAGGATATAAGTGTGGTCATTCTCACAGGTGCGGGCGACAAGGCGTTCTGCTCCGGGGGAGATATGAACGTGAAAGGGCGTGGCGGGTATGTCGACGAGAGCGGTATCCCACGTCTCAGTGTGCTTGATGTGCAGATGCAGATAAGGCGCCTGCCGAAGCCGGTGATAGCCATGGTCAACGGTTATGCTATCGGCGGTGGGCACGTTCTGCATCTTGTGTGCGACCTTACGATAGCGAGTGATAATGCCGTTTTCGGTCAGACCGGTCCTAAGGTGGGATCGTTCGATGCCGGTTTCGGTGCTTCTTATCTTGCAAGAATAGTGGGACAGAAGAAAGCCAGGGAAATATGGTTCCTCTGTCGGCAGTATAACGCCGGGGAAGCGGAGCGCATGGGACTTGTCAACAAGGTTGTCCCTTTCGACCGATTGGAAGACGAATGTGTTGAATGGGCGGAGACAATGATGGAGCGCAGCCCTCTCGCTTTGCGCATGATAAAGGCCGGTCTTAATGCAGAGCTTGACGGACAGGCCGGTATCCAGGAGCTGGCCGGAGACGCTACGATGCTCTATTATTTCCTTGATGAGGCTCAGGAAGGCGGTCGCGCATTTCTCGAAAAGCGTAAACCCGATTTTACGAAATACCCGAAGATGCCGTAAATATAGTATTGTTGAATGCCTCACGTACCGTTCCCGGTATCCGGCATCCCTTTCTTCGGCATGGGAAAGAATGATTCCAATGTGGGAAATACGTTTCTTTTGATATGGGGTTTTAATTCTTTCGAATGGATAATCCTGTCTCTTTGAATTGAAAATAGATGCCTGTCGATTTTGAGTCATGTTCTTTATGCAAGGGAAATGGTTTCTTTCGAATGATGATTCTGTAGTTGTCAGTTTGCGAGCACGGTTTGAACAGGCATATTATTAATGAACGGACATAGATAAAATGAAATACAAGATAAATATTACCGAGCGTATATTGCGTTTTAAACAGCCGGCCGGAACATCGCGTGGAGTGTATGACACACGTAAATCGTGGTTTCTGGAACTGACTTCCTGTGATGCGGCAGATGGCGGAATAGGGGTAGGCGAGTGTGCCCCGCTGCCCGGTTTGAGCTGTGATGATATTCCAGAATACGCCAAGACACTGCGTGCCCTGTGTGATAAGTTCGAGCAGGAGGGTGTGATAGACTATGATCTCATGCGTCCGTATCCTTCCATGCTTTTCGGCCTTGAAACGGCTTTGGCACATTTCAATGCCGGAAGTACAAGGCTCTTTGACACTGCTTTCAGTCGTGGCGAGACGGGAATACCCATTAACGGACTTGTGTGGATGGGATCTTACGATGAGATGCTTGCCGGAATGGAAGAAAAGATAGACCAAGGGTTCCGCTGCGTGAAGTTGAAAATCGGTGCCATTGATTTTGAGCATGAACTTAGTCTGTTGCGCAGGATACGTGAACGGTTCTCTTCTCGTGAGATGACGATACGTCTTGATGCCAACGGTGCGTTTACTTTTGATGAGGCATTATATAAGCTCGAACTTCTGTCGCAGTATGCTGTACATTCCATTGAGCAGCCAATTGCCGCCAGGCAGTGGGGCAATATGGCCGAGCTTTGCCGGGAATCGCCTCTTCCCATTGCTCTCGATGAAGATCTGATAGGTGTGAACTTGCCTGAAATGAAAGCTCAGTTACTCAATATTGTCAAGCCGGCGTACATCGTTTTGAAACCATCTCTGCATGGGGGTATGCGAGGTGTGGAAGAGTGGGTGGGTGCCGCCAAGGCTCATGATACAGGCAGTTGGATAACGAGCGCACTCGAAAGCAATGTAGGTCTCAATGCCATTGCACAGCTTACTGCCGGTATTTATGGTGACAGGATAAGTGTTCCTCAAGGGCTTGGCACGGGACTACTGTTTGAGAACAACATAGACAGACCGATAGAGATACGTAAAGACGAGCTGTGGTACTGTCCGAATTCCTGAAAGAGTGGCTCAATGACTCGCCGACAGTTACCGTGAAGACGAGCGGTTCAACGGGTGTACCGAAGCTGATTGCGGTTGAGAAAAGCCGGATGGCCGCCTCGGCGCGTATCACCTGCGGTTTTCTCGGTCTTCGACAGGGAGACAGCGCTCTGCTCTGTATGCCTCTCGATTATATCGCCGGCAAGATGATGGTGGTGCGAAGTGAGGTTTGTGGCTTGCGGTTGATTTCCGTGGAGCCTTCCGGGCATCCTTTGCGAGGACTGGATGAAATACCCGATTTCGCTGCCATGACACCTATGCAGGTATATAACTCACTCCGTGAGCCTGCCGAATGTGCCGCGTTGATGCGTATCCGGCACCTGATAATAGGCGGAGGAGCCATAGATGACGATATGGCCGAACGGTTGCGGTCGTTTCCAAATGCTGTTTGGAGCACGTACGGAATGACCGAAACCCTTTCACACATAGCTCTGCGACGGCTTAGCGGAAAGGGTTCCGATAATATGTATACGCCTTTTGATACTGTGGGTGTATCCTTGAATGCCGATGGTTGTCTTGTTGTCGACGCGCCGTCGGTGTGCGACAGTCCGCTGGTCACACGCGATATAGCCGAGATAGCCCCCGACGGACGGCGTTTCCGCATACGGGGCAGGCTCGACAACGTGATTAACAGCGGCGGGATAAAGATACAGGCAGAAGAGGTGGAGAGACTGTTGAGACCGTATATAGCGTCTCCGTTTATGATAACGAAGCGTAGGGACGAGAAGTTTGGAGAAGCCGTAATGCTTGTGATACAAGACAGTGACACTGCCGAAGCGGAGCGGATATGCGGTCGGGTGTTGCCTAAGTACTGGCAACCGAGATATTACGAGACGGTGAAAGCCCTGCCGATGACAGAGACGGGGAAGGTGAAACGTCTGTTATAGTCAGGTGGGTTCAAGTATGTAATATAAAAATGAGATATTGATAATAATGTAAAACAACATGGAGTGCTTGTCCAACCTCCGTAAAAAAACAAGAAAATGAACAATAAAAAAACTCAGGTCAGTGTGCTGTTCATGCTTTTCGGCATACTGTTTTGCGTTTGCCTTATTACGGCAAACGTGCTCGAAACAAAGCAGATGATGTTCGGGCCGGTAAATATTACCGGCGGTCTGTTGGTTTTTCCGGTGTCTTATGTCATTAACGATTGTGTGTGCGAAGTGTGGGGATATGCCCGTGCCCGTCTGCTTATATGGACCGGTTTTGCCATGAATTTCCTTTTCGTGATGTTCGGAGCTATCGCCGATGCCATTCCCGGCGCTCCGTATTGGAGCGGCGACGCAGGTTTTCACGCTGTTTTCGGTCTCGCTCCCCGCATAGCGGCGGCCTCTTTTCTTGCTTTCCTCGTAGGGTCTTTCATCAATGCGTATGTCATGAGCCGAATGAAAGTGCGCTCGGCGGGCCGCAATTTCTCTGCCCGCGCGATTGTCAGCACCGTGTTCGGTGAGACGGCCGATTCCATTATATTCTTTCCTCTCGCTCTTCTTGGGGTCGTCCCGTTGTCCCAGATGCCATCGCTGATTATCTCGCAGGTGGTTCTGAAAACGCTGTACGAGATAATCGTACTGCCAGTCACCATCCGTGTGGTGCGTTTGACGAAACGGCATGAGGGAGAGGATGTGTATGATCGTGATACCGATTACAGGATATTTAAGTTCTGAGGATAAGTGAAAATTAAATGACCGATAAGTAAAGAAGACAAGGCATGTGAACATGCAAGGAAGCGGCAAGGTGCGTTTTTAGTTTCCGGCATGTACACATCTAAAGCTCCTTTTACTTATTTAAATCCATAAATAAAATAAGAAATGAACGAACAAAGAAAAGATGAGGGCTTGCAGGCCTTGGGTTCAAACACCGAATATTCTATGGACTATGCTCCGGAAGTGCTTGAAACCTTTGCCAACAAACATCCCGAGAATGATTACTGGGTGCAGTTCAACTGTCCGGAGTTCACGTCGCTGTGCCCGATTACAGGCCAGCCGGATTTCGCCGAGATTAAAATAATGTACATACCGGATGAGCGTATGGTGGAAAGCAAGAGCCTCAAACTGTACCTTTTCAGTTTCCGCAACCACGGAGACTTCCATGAAGACTGTGTAAACAAGATAATGAAAGACCTTGTGCGGCTGATGAGGCCAAAGTACATAGAGGTTGTAGGGCTGTTCACTCCGCGTGGGGGTATCAGCATCTATCCGTATGCAAACTACGGTAGACCCGGCACTAAATATGAACAAATGGCCGAACGCCGGCTTATGGACTATGGCGGCACATCGCAGTTATTGAACAGATAACGGTTTCTTGGATGGATACGGGCCGGTGTTTGCCAATGACGGGTGTGTACACCCATACAAAGACCGGCCTTTCATGCCTGTCGGTATGAAGAAATGATGCCGGTGCCAGTGTGGAAATTGTGACGCGGCGAATATGGGCGTAAATAGACAGGGTGTTCGGCCGATACATGACTAACAGCCATATTCGCCGAACATCCTTGCCCATTCCATGAAACGGGCCACGCTCTCTGTCCCGAACTTTTCGAGACTGCGTGCCGTCTGTTCCACCGTGCGCTCACGATCGGGATGAGACTTCGAGAAAAACTTGTCAGCATAGCACACAAGTATCTCCTCGGGTGTCTCGGGCGTGAAGTCTTGCGGCGGGAGTGGCAGTGCTCTCTCTTCGATGGCCTTGCTGGTAATTCCGGTGCCGGTGTGCCGTTCGCATACCCTCGCATGGCGTGGCAGGCCGTCTGCCCGCAGCAGTTCGGCACCGTTGATGCCGTGTCTTATATACGGGTCTTTACCGTTACAGTGTATTCCAGGAGCGTCTGTCGTGAATATCCCGATGTCGTGCAGCATTGCGGCCTCTTCCACGAAAGCCCTGTCGAGGGCTATCTGCGGGTTGCGGTCGGCTATGAGCAAGGCACGGTGTGCCACATCGTGGCTGTGGCGTATTAGCAGGCGTTTCAGCTCGTTGTCCTCCAGATAGTATTTGTCTATTATTTTTTGATAATCCATAGCGTGTTTGAATGATTTTTAATGTGCCGGATCTCACTTTTTCCCGACAGTGTTATTTCGGTGCAAAAATACTGAAAATCTCTGGAAAAGCCGAATAAAAAGGGACAAATGTCTTCGTTACGCCTGTCAATAAGGCGTTTGCGAAGCCAAATGAGGACAGGCGAGAAACCGGGGTAATGCAAAGGAAAGAGGATTTATGAAGCAGAACGGTCTCCAAATCGTTACCCGCCGGATGGTGATTTTTAACACACCGTGTTGTATCTGGCAGCTTGTGGCATAGGTTGGCATATCAAGGTCTAACTCGTTGAGTAATAACTTTGCAAACAAAAAACGAGTATGGCAAGAAGCACATTCAAGGTGCTGTTCTACGTGAACGGCAGCAAGGAGAAAAACGGTATTGTCCCCATTATGGGACGGGTTACAATCAACGGAACTGTGGCGCAGTTCAGTTGCAAGCAGAGCATCCCGAAATCGCTTTGGGACGTGAAAGGCAACAAGGCGAAAGGCAAGAGCCGCGAGGCACGGGACATCAATCTTGCGTTGGACAACATCAAGGCGCAAATCATCAAACATTACCAGCGCATATCAGACCGTGAGGCATTCGTCACGGCTGAAATGGTACGCAACGCCTATCAGGGAATCGGTAGTGAGTATGAAACCCTGCTCAAGGCTTTTGACCGTGAGAACGAGGTGTTCAAGAAGCGTGTGGGAAAAGATCGTACAATGGCTACCTACCGCTCACGTGTAGTGGCAAGGAACTATGTTGCGGCTTTCATCAAGTCATTTTATAAACGTACCGACATGGCTATGCCGGAACTTACTCCCGATTTCATAAAGGAGTTTGCCGCATATCTTTCAACGGAAGCCGGACTGCATAACGGAACGATATGGGAGAAATGTATGTGGCTGAAAGGCGTGGTGATGCGTGCGCACTTCAACGGACTGATACCACGCAACCCTTTCGCACAGTTCCACATCAGTCCCAATGTAAAGGAACGGGAATATCTGACGGAAGATGAACTGAAAGCGGTCATGACACATGAGTTTGCAGACAGCAAGCTCGCATATATTCGTGACATCTTCGTCTTTGCAAGTTTCACCGCCTTGTCTTTCGTGGACATTCAGGAACTGACGAATGACAACATAGTGGAGGTGAATGGCGAGAAGTGGATATTGTCCAAACGCCACAAGACAAAAGTCCCCTTTCAAGTGAAGCTGCTGGATATACCCTTGCAGATAATAGAACGCTACCGACCGATGCAGAAAGACAACCGCATATTCCCCGGCTTGAACTACTGGTCTGTCTGTAAACCTCTGAAACGGATGATAAAGGAATGTGGTATAACCAAGTCAATTTCATTTCATTGCAGTCGTCATTGGAAAAGGCGCGTGAGTTTGCCCCCTTCGGGCACGCGGGATTTGACCCCTCGGGCATAATAAGATTGACCCCTTAAAAGTCCTGGCGGCGGGGGTCAATTTTATTTTACCTCAGTTGTTGTTTCAGGCCTTTTTAGCCTTGAGTTTGTGCATGCTTTCGCCTGTAAGCTCGATTGAGTGCGTTGAGTGGACTATCCGGTCGAGGATTGCGTCGGCCACCGTCGGGTCTCCCACCATGTCGTACCAGCTGGATGGCGGATACTGTGAGGTGATTATGATGGATTTGCGCTCGTGACGGTCCTCGATGATGTCGAGCAGGATCGGTCGCTCCTTGGCGTCGAGCTGGACAAGGAACAGGTCGTCGAGTATAAGAAGCTGGCATCGTTCGATTTTCTTTAGCTCGGCCTCAAGACTGTTCTTGACCTTGGCCACTTTGAGCAGCCCGAGAAGCTTGGCTGCGTTGGCGTAGAGTGTGCGTATGCCTCTTTTGCAGGCCTCGTGTCCCAGGGCGCAGGCAAGGAAGCTTTTGCCTGTGCCGGCTGACCCGGTTATGAAGAGATTCTGTCCGTTGCGGATGAAGTCAAGGGTAGCCAGCCGTTCCATCTGGTTGCGGTCAAGACTGCGGCTGACCGTATAGTCAATTTCCTCGAGGTATGCCTTGTAACGGAACGATGCGTTTTTTGTCAGTCTTGTCACCGCTGCCTGAACGCGGTAGTCCCACTCTCGGCTGAGCAGCATGGACAGGAATGAGTCCGGGGTCATGGCCTGTGCCGTAGTTCCGGCCGGACTCTCGCGGAAGGCCTCGGCCATTCCGTGCATTTTCATGCGGTTCATCAGATCCAGCGATATGGCGTTCTGGTCCGGCTGCTGTCTCACCGGCGCTGTCTTGTCATTTGTTTTCATTGGAGTTGTCGTTTTTTACGTTTTCTTTGTGGTTGACGCTGTAGTATTCGCGCCCCCGGATGTTTTTGTGCACAGGCGCGGGGGATGATGATGCCGGGGTATGGACTGTTCCATCCTCGTCGGGAAGGAAGTCGGCGTCATCGCCCTGTTCAAGGACCTCACGCAGCGCCTGATATCCGTATTCAGATTTCTGCGAGGCGCATACACATGCCGCTATGAGCCGGTCTGTTCCATATTTCTTCTCGAGCGACAGTATCCCCCGACAGCTGCTGAAGGATTTTGGCGGGTACTGCATCCGTCTGTCTACTTCTCGCAGGTAATCCAGAACGATATTGTCTATCTCCGCCGCACGTTGGAAGAGTTCCTCGAGGTCCTTGTCGTAAGGGCCGTAATGACCGGGCAGGTTGTGCTCCTTCTTCCACGAGTATGTGTAAGGGATGTCGCATCTGTCGTGCGTCGCCACGAGGTTCAGACCGCAATATATCTCCACTGTGTCGGCATCGTAGAGGATGACCACACGCTTGCCCACATGTTCGCGGGGAACGCTGTAGTGGTGCTTGAACAGGGATACGTAGCAGTTCTTGCCGACTGTCATCAGTTTGCGTTCCTTCATGACAAACAGTTTCTCGGGCAGGGGGCGGAGAAAGTCCTTCTCCCCGCGAAGGAAGATGTCACGGCGCGACAGTTCACGGCCGGCCATCGGCTTCTCGTTGAAGTCTAGCAGCGATATGTGTATCGCCGTGTTCAACTCATCCAGAGAGGTGAAAACCATTCCCTCAATATCAAGATAGACTGAACGGTACAGGAGCTTAACCGCGTTCTCGACAAGTGCCTTGTCCTTTGGATGGCGTACACGCGCCGGGTATACGGCACATCCATAATGTTCGGCAAAGGCGGCAAACTCCTCGTTGATTACCGGTTCGTTACGGTCGCTGGTCTTCACCGCCGCCTTGAGATTGTCGGGAACGATGGCCGCCACAACACCCTCGAAGTACTGAAAGGCGTTCTGACAGGCCTTGATCAGGTCTTCCTTGCGCTGGGACCATACAGCCTCGCAGTAAGTATAATGACTGAACGGAAGTATGGCCACGAACACTTCGGCCTTCTTGACCTCGCCCGTCATCTCGTCGACAACCGCGAGTCTGTCGCCCGCGAAGTTGATGTACATCTGGTCGGCGGCATAGTGCTCGACATGACCGACGACAGTGGTGTGGAACCGGTATTGCCTGACGGCGCGTTTGAACACAGATTCCTGAAAGCCATCGGTATGACCTTCCCGATACTCATTGAAGAGCTTGCGCACGGTCGTTCCCTTGCGTGAAAGACGGGCGACATAATCCGGTATCAGCGCATCAAGTTCGAGCTGACGCTGCGAAGGCTCGCGATGACGGAACTCCGTGCATCCGAACATGTCACGGAGCTGCTCCTCCGTAAGTTCAAGCAGCTGATCTGTAGGCTTGCCGCTTGAAATGAACAGCCGGACATACTTGCGCACTGTGTTGCGGGAAATGTGAAACGTATTGGCCGTCTCTTTTATTCCCATTCCGACTGCGTAACATCTCTGGATGTTTTTTAATTTTGCAATCATATTTTGTAGTATTTGACATTGAACCCCGCCGTGCCAGGACAAGGATTCTCAAAACTACAAAAAAATTCCCCTGCCGTATCATCGACAGGGGGCATTTTTATTTTGCCCGAAGGGGTCAGTTCCGCGTGCCCGAAGGGGTCAAACTCACGCGCCTTTTCCAAACGCCACTGATGCAGAAGCTAATCAGGAGATGGCGGATATACTTCGTAGGAAGAAGAAATGTAAACGGGGAATGAGGTTGTAGCTGCTTCAGATATACAACCAGGGAAATATAAAAGGTTTACTCTATGGACATTATTGATCGAAGAGGGTGAACAAGATATGTTAGATAATGACTCTTGCACACCATTTGCAGCAATAGATTGGTACCCATTTATCGCAAATGATTTATTATGTTATCATCTATAACAATCAATTACCCCCCCCAAAAAAAAGTAGAATCATGAAACTTGAAGCGAGTAATGGCGACCACTTGATGCGGTCGCCATTACTGTTTAATTACTTTAAGCTGTTTCTGTTTTTTGTGGAGCATTGTTAACTTGTTGCTGATTCATCATTATCATACTTTGCACAACATTTGCCAAATTATGCTGCGCTTGAATATTTGTGAAAGACTCATAGTCGTAGAATAAATAATTATCCCAAAGGCCAATCTCGATTTCTCTAATCAAATCCTTAATCTTATTCGAATCTGCCCGTCCATTTTGAGAAAAATAGTCTGTGTTTGCTAATTGTGTTCTCAGTACTAATATGGTTTGAAGTTCTCCTGGTGTAAAATGTTTATACCAATCTACAGGATTCACAATTGTATTAGGCTTTTCTTTCTCCACCCAACTTTTTGCATGAACTTCTTCAACATATTTCTTGCCCACATTTCTAACAGCATTAAGTCTAAGATTTGTAGTGAAATATGATTCTATATCAGTAAAGAATAGTGTATCGCAATTACCTTTATCTATTTGTACGATCATTGCTACAATTTCATCCTTATCTATTGTAATATTTTGAAATCTTATACTTTTGATATCAAAAGTGTCTCTAGTTGGAGCCTCAAACGGAACTCCAAGTTTGTGCAATGCTACAACAACCGCTCTCTTTTCAGAGACATTAAGTCTTGTATTAAATTCATTAGCTGAATCAGCATAACTCTTCTTATGCTGAGCATATTCTTTGAAAATATCTAATGCTTTAACGGCCATTGAACGCACATTCTTGATCTTCTTTTCTTGCTTCCAATGTAAAAAATAAGAGCCTCCATAAGTGCCGATTAAAGCACCTATAGCTCCACTGATGAGTGGTAACAACCAACTCCATATATCATATGTTTCCTGTATAGCACCAACTGTTTCCATAATCACAAATATTTATCAAGTATAGCTTGTTTCTCACTCGCTGCATTTTCTGTCAAAGTGCGAGCTTTAGCAATCTCTAATTCTAACACTTCTATCTGGGCTACAATGCGTTTCTGTTCATCGATACAAGGCATCGGAATTTTATATTTCATTATATCTTCCTTATTGCCTCGTGGCATCTTGATACCCTTTTTACCTTCCATTACATATTCAAAGAATACATCTCTACGAAGCATATAGAAAATGTACTTTGGAAGATATTTATTTGTATCGGCTGACCTTAATACAAGAACATCTTTCGAACACCCACCGTCTTTATCCGCAAACCAAATTTTCTTTAGATATGGGCGAATATTAGAAATCAGTATATCATCTTTCTTATACTCCGTAATTGATGAAATATTCGCCTCTCCTTCAAATGACACAATTCCTAATTTGTTCTGAAGCATATTGTCGGTTGTGATATATGTTTCAGACTCTATTTCAAAGTACTTAATAGATTTAGTCGCAAAAGGGGCAATAGTTTTTAGACTATCATCCTCATATTGGATAGAAGATAAGAAATTTTCTATCTCATTTTCTTTCTGTTTTATCTGTTGTGTTAATAGTGCTTTGGCATTAACTACTTGTTCTATTTCTGTTACAATTTGTTGCTGTATATCAGTAGGAGGGTTCGGAATATATAATGCTTGCAAATACTTATTATGCCGTTCATATTTTGTCTTATCTAAAAATCTGTTTACAATATATTCAATAGCATAAAAGTAGTATTTAGGATTATATTCCTTCTTGGGTTTCAATAAAACCGTACCATCTGCACCTCTAAAAAAAGGCTGGTCGATGAACTTTACAGCACAAGAGTGGTCTCCAAATAAAACCATAGGCACATCAGTTATAGGATTGGTGTTATTTGAAAATCCAGCAGAATCATTCTGAATATCTTGAGTATAAACAGGATATTTACCAGCAATCAAAATTTCAGATTCTGGAATTTTGGTCATTGAACCATTGATTTTATCAATAGAGTTCGGAATGCGCACATGTTCCCATTTATCGCTGAATTTTACTTTTTTTTTTGCCGTAGTTGAAAGGAACTTTTCAAAAGTATCTCTCTCAAAAGATAGCATATCTACTAAAGACATACGACTAATATGTGATTGCATATTCTCTGCAATCGGTGAAACACAGTCGCCCTTGAAAGCTCGATATACATAAGTACTTGCCTTATCAGGATTATCCCAGCTACTGATATCGAAGAGCTGTGTACACTCATCAATGTTTTTGCCTTTTTGAATTGCATGAATACCCTCATTACCTCTACGGTTTGAGAACTCGTAGCCTAAAAAACGTTTTTCTACATCTTTCTCTCCGCTCCTAACAATAACAACCTTTTGAGGATAAGCCAAAATAAAATACAAAAGTTTTTCAGCTTCTATACTTAATACTGTTTCATGTAACTTTGCATCACTTTTGGCAGAGATTTTCTTTTTATACTCTGCATATATTTCGTGTGCCTTTACTTTATCATTTGGTGATTTCTGTAACAATGTAACATAATCTGTATAATCAAGTCCCTCCCAAACATGAGATACATATTTTGAGACAGGAGTTTCTATGCCATTAATAGTTACATCATTCAATGTACGGAAGAATGTATCAACAGCATTCTTTGTGTTGGCCGCAAAATAATTATCTCTACGACGAAGGAATAGAACAACAGTATTTGTGTTGGTAGCCATAAAGGTATTGCTACCCAATTCTGCTATTGCGACAATATCAAAGTATTGCAATATAATCTCACGAGCCTTCGTATAGATGCCAGAGTTGTTCAATATTGAACTTGGGAGAATAACTCCTGCTATACCGCCATCTTTAAGTAACTGCTTCGTACGCTCTACAAACAGGCACTCTATTTCAGAACTGTTGTCTGTTAGAGAATTATACAATTCAAAATCTTGCTCTGTATAGTAATCACGAGTAGTCTGTCGAAATGAAGATACAGAGTATGGAGGGTTACTCAAAACAATGTCAAACTGTTGGTTATCCTTTTGTTCATCATTTGCTTGCTTACGTAGTTTACCTTTATACTCTTTGTTGTTGCAGAAATTGGCAAGTCCATCACTTAGGATAACATTTGCCAAACCGTCACCGTGCAAATAACAACCCACCTTACCAACTTTCACAAGTCGATAATCCTTTTCTATGCCATATACATAATCTGTAGCCCAATCGAAATGGCAATTCTGCCAATTAATAAGATGTTTTCTTGTTTCTTCGATATATTTGGAAGTATCACACCCGTTTATGATGTCTTGTATTTCGTGCATAAACTCTGTGATAAAATGTCCGCTACCAGCAGCATAGTCAATCATATATGGCAAAATTTCACCATCCTTACGAGATAGCTTTTCTGTCATAATAGAATCTAGAGGAAGACTCTTTATGATAAATTGTGCGATAGGTACAGGTGTGAAATACTGTCCAGCCTCTTGTTTGAGACCAGTAGTAAGTAGTAGTTCGAAGAAGTCAGACAAATATTGCTGTCTCTTGTTGTATCGGATTCTATATCCCTGAATCAACTCTACAACCTCTTTTACAACCTTTGCATTTTCTTCAAATGAAGAATTGTCATACACCTCCTTGATTGCAAACTCATTATTCTTTTCAAGACGGAGTTTGTTTACCTCTCTTAAAAGATACCGTTTAGTATCTTCATTCAGGTTAGCACAACGCTTATCAAAGTCCTCATTGTTGAAATCGCTAACAGTCCTGTTTAAAAATTTTTTCATTCCTTTGCTATAAAGGTCTGTCAAGCGAAGTTGGAAATCAACGTGATTGTCTCGTCCTTCAAGCCATTGGAACTTTAATTCTTCACCCTTACCTGTAGTTGTTTCATCATAAACCTTACACAAGAAGAGCGTAAATATCTTATTGAAAGCATTTCCCTTATCAGATACCACATTGTGGCGCAGTATTTCAAGGAAACGGTTGAAGATAAAGCTTGAATCTTCTGCTTTAATCTCCTTTAATTGTTCCTTTGTTAAAGCCCTGCTTTGGAAATTATATGGTTGCACCCAAGAATCGAAGACACCGTTATCTTTGGTAAGCTTATTCCATTTTTCGTAAATATCCTTAACATCACCATTGCGATAATCATCTTCAATCTTGATAATCTCATTCACATATACAAACTTATTGCCTTTCAACTCTGATGCATATAACATTAGCACATCAGCCTTGCCTCCAGATAATTGGAAATACGTGAATAATTGTCCACCATCCTTACGGATTCTCACTAACTCCTTATTGTGCTCCTTGCCAAATGTCTTACATTCGATAAGCATATATGGTGTACCATCTTCGCGATTAACACAAATATCCAATCGTCCTGATGTACCATGTCCAGATGGCCAAGTCTTTTCTAAAATTATATTCTGAGGTTTATATCCTTTACAGAGTAATCTGTCAACACACTCAAGCACTACAAAATTTTCGGGCTGTGAGAAATTTTGTGTAGTCTTGCTTTCGGCAATAATATCACTGCCATAGTTAATGCTTTGTTTTTCAAAGTCAATTTCTATAGCATAATCAACATATATTTTATGATAAATGCCATTCGTTCCGTTTTGGGGGACAAATCCTAATGCTGTAATATGTTTCTTAATATCCATAGAATTCCTAATTTGTTTGCAAAGTTAAGAAATTAATTAGAGAACACCTCGTTTCTATTTGGATTTCTCAAAAAGAATAATATAGGAAAACTTTTGATGTGGTGAGCAAATAAGAAATCGTAAAGACATTACTTTATATTTTGTTGTACTTGAAATGTAAATGATGGCGAATTCTAAGGTTTAGTTTATCCTATTGGCTATACGGACTAAACTTGTTTTTTATGAGTCCGAAGACAAAGGAATCGCAAATCGAAGACTTATTTACGGATAAAAAATGTAAGCAACAAAACGCATTCGCAGATTTAGAAAAATATTACAGGTGTGTTTGATCCGTTTTCGATTTTTATTGCTACTTTTGCATCAAGACGAGTGACATTGATAGCAATTCACAGCAAAGCGCAGAAACAGACACGGTTGCCAATTCGTTACCCTCTTTTCAGTTCTTCTTTCAAACCTCTTAATACAAAGGAGGTTGCAAAAGACTTCCAAAATTACGAAAAAAATAAGAGAAAGATACCGGCAGGCTGAGCTTTTTTGTTTCGAAAGATTTCAGCCTGCCGGTGTTAATGTTTCTGTTTTGCAAAGTATGAAACACGTTGACTGATAATGTTATTTTGTTTGAATAATATTTACAAAAAGTCTTCCATAAATCGATTGTTTCAAAATTTAAATCAAGTGGCCGTAAATATCTCCGTATTTTTGGCTTTTGTGTAACTGTTTGAATATAAATATGATATGCGAAAAAGAAGTTTGCTTTCGCTTCAAACGATAACTTTCTGTGGAGGTTTGTCGGCCGTTTAGCGTCCCGTTGCTCTGCGTTTGGATACCCGTTGCGATCCAACGGGTATCCAAACGTCTTGCATTTACTTGCCAAACACGTTACAACGAGCGTCCCGTTGCAGGGAAAAAGCATTTTTTTATCATCATGCAATCATCCCGTCATCTTGTGTATCGCGGTATGTATCGTGTTCGTCGATGTAGAATGAGAAAAAGCAAAGTGCTTTTTTTATGATATAATTCTTACAAATAACAAACTGCCGGGATATGTTTGTTTCTATGCCATGACACCCGTTATTTGCTTTTTACAGGATAATTAGCTCTCACGTTGCATAATATATCATGTGTAAAGGTCGTTATATATCATGTATGTGGGTCTGCCGTGCCATTGCCGTTCGGTACGTGCGGAGTTGCGCCGGATGTTGTTGTTTGATGATGTTACAACGTGTTTTATGAAACCAAGATATCTACTTGTAAATATAATGTTTCCATGTGCCGCATGCTTGCAGGCGCAGACAGAGGTGGCGGTAGCAAAGTTTAAGGGAGACAGGCCGGCTGCTGTAAGCTATACGTTTGATGACGGACTGCTCGAACACTACACCGAACTGTATCCACGATTGAATGAATACGGTATTAAGGGGACGTTCTGTGTCAACGGAAAGATAACAGACCGTTACGAACAGTTGATTGCCGCCGGCGACACGTCGGATGTCCTCGTCAGGGAAAAGCCCCGCATGACGTGGAAAATGTTGCGTGAGATGAGCGATGCCGGGCATGAGATAACATCGCACGGGTGGGCGCATGTGAATGTGAACAGACTGGAAGGCGAGGCACTGCGCTATGAGGGGCAGCACAACGACACAGTGATATGGAAGCATACCGGCCGTTTTCCGAGAACATATTTCTATCCGGGCAACGCAAAAAGTCCGGAGAAAGTGAAGTATTGCGAGTTCGGGCGTGTCGGTTCGCGTGTTGAACAGGTGAGCATCGGTTCTAAACGGGACGAGGCCTGGCTTCGAAACTGGGTCGCACTGCTGATCAGAGACCGCAAGTGGGGCGTGGGAATGACGCATGGTATAAGTTATGGCTATGACCATTTCAGCGATCCGCGGATATTGTGGAACCACCTGGCGTATGTGGGCTCACTGCGGGACAGCGTTTGGGTAGGTACGTTTCACGATGTTTCAGCATACGTAAAAGAGCGTGACGCCGTCAGGCTGAAAGTGAGGGAGAGGGGTGATGAGATCACTGTTCGGCCGTCGCTTCCGTTAGACCGTGAGATATTCAGCGAGCCTTTGACGATGATAGTCGGCAGGGTTGTGGTATCGGCCCGGCAGGATGGCCGGAATCTCGATGTTATTGTTAGGGGTGACAGCAGTTTGATAGACTTCAACCCCGGTGGCGGGCCGGTTTGCATCAAGGTGTCCGGATCCGCCAATAAGTGAAAGCTTCGGCATCGTATTAAATTGAGCGGACCTAACGTTAAATATTTGAAAGCCGAGCGTTTTTAACTATTTTATACGTACTTTTGCACCCGTGAGAAAAAAGACGTTGACTTTTTTGATGTTTTTCGCTTTCATATTTGTGATGGCGGAGGCACCTTTAGTGCTTTTCAATGACGAGGTGAAGAGCACGGCCGTGTCTGATTCCATGATTGTGGAAGCCGGAAAAGCCGTGAAAGACAGCGTGATGGCAGTGGCGGCCGTTGACAGTACGGGCTTGGACACGCTGACGGCGGACACCGTTGTGACACCTTTGCATGACGGACCGGATACTACCACGATGGACTCGCTGCAACTTGCGATATATCATCACAATAGGGCTATAGACGATTCGCTGGCGCTTGACAGCGCTAACAGGGCGAGAAAGAACGGTATAGACTCTCCCGTGACGTACTCTGCGGAAGACTCTGTCGTATACGAGGCAGGTACAGGAATAGCCTACCTGTTCGGCGACTCTCACGTGCTTTATCAGGACATGGATTTAAAGAGCGACCGGATATACATGAACATGGACAGCAGCTTGGTGCATGCCACGGGAGCTAAAGACTCTACGGGAGCGGTGTTCGGTACCCCGGTGTTCTCGATGGGCAGTGACAAGTATGAGAGCGATACCATGGCTTTCAACTTCAAGACAAAGAAAGGATTGATAAGCGATGTGTATACTCAGCAGGAAGACGGATATCTGACAAGTGAGCTGTCGAAGCGTAACTCTGACGGCGAACTGTTCTTGCAGCATGGCCGGTATACCACATGCGACAAGCCGCATCCGGATTTTTACATAGCCATGTCGAGAGCAAAGGTGCGGCCGGGCAAGGATGCCACTTTCGGGCCTGCATATCTTGTTGTGGCCGATGTGCCGTTGCCCCTCGCCATACCTTATGGATTCTTCCCGTTTACCAAGAGTTATTCGAGCGGACTTATCATGCCGACTTACGGTGATGAGACCGAGCGTGGTTTTTATCTGCGCGACGGCGGTTATTACTTTGCCATCAACGACATGGTGGATTTAAAACTGATAGGTGAGATATACACCAAGGGCTCGTGGGGATTGTCGGCAGCGTCTAATTACAGGAAACGTTACAGGTATAGCGGAAGTTTCTTTGCCAGCTATCAGAACACGATAAACGGTGAGAAGAACATGCCCGACTATTCCAAGCAGACGAGTTTCAAGATACAGTGGAGCCACCGTCAGGACACGAAAGCCAATCCGTTCCGCACGCTTTCGGCAAGCGTGAACTTCGCCACGAGCAGTTATGAGCGCAACAACCTCACGAGCATGTACAACCCTCAGAGTTACACTCAGAGCACACGAACGTCATCCGTGAGCATGACCAACACTTTTTCGAGTATCGGCATGACGCTCAGTACGACGATGAACCTCAACCAGAACATGATAGACTCCACCATTGCGCTGACTCTTCCAGATGTAAACATATCCATAAGCCGTTTCTATCCATTTAAAAGGAAGAAGATGGCGGGCAAGCAGCGGTGGTATGAGAAGATTTCGTTGAGCTATACCGGACATCTGAGCAACTCGATAACAACGAAAGAAGACAAGCTGCTACACTCGAAACTGACACGCGACTGGCGTAACGGAATGCAGCACAACATACCGATCAGTGGTAACTTCACGCTCTTCAACTATCTGAACATCAACCCGTCGATAAACTTCACCGACCGAATGTATACCAACAAGATAATGCGTTCGTGGGACGAGACGAGGCAACGGGAGGTGACCGACACCATAGACGGTTTCTACAATATCTACGATTGGCGCATGAGTGTGAGCGCATCGACAAAGCTCTATGGTATGTTTGTGCCGTGGAAAAAGTTGTTCGGTGACAAAGTAATAGCCATCCGTCACGTCTTCACGCCGCAAGTGAGTTTCAACTATTCTCCCGATTTCAGCACCAAACGTTACGGATATTACGACACATACCAGAAAACGGATTCCGAGGGAAATGTGTCCATAGTCGAATATTCGCCATATTCAAACGGACTCTATGGTGTTCCCGGCAGAGGAAAGACCGGAAGCATATCGATGGACATCTCCAACAACATAGAGATGAAGATAAGAAGCGACAAGGATTCCACCGGAGTGAAGAAGATCAGCATCATCGATGAGCTAGGAGCAAGCATGTCATATAATATGGCTACCGACATAAGACCGTGGAGCGATCTGAGTACCCGTCTGCGGCTTAAACTGACAAAGAGCTATACTTTCAATATGAATGCCGTCTTCGCCACATACGCTTATGAACTGGACGATAAGGGGCGGCCCCGCGTCAGCAACCGTACCACGAGGTATAGTCAGGGAAAGTTCGGACGGTTTCAGGGCATGTCTCAGAATATATCGTACACGTTGGATAATAAGAAGGTGGCAAACTTCTTCAAATGGTTGCGTGGTGAGCGTGTGGACAAGAATGATGCGGGCAGCGATTATGACACCGATGATGAGGATGACTATTTCGACCGTGAGACCAACGAGGACAAGACACTGCAAAAGGCTCGTAACGGCGCACGGAAGGAGAACGCCGGAAAGGCCGAGACAGACGAAGACGGATATATGGATTTCAGCATGCCCTGGTCGTTGAGTTTCGGTTACGGAATATCCATGCGCGAAGATACGGGCGGAAAGTTCGACTATGACAGGATGCGGTATCCCTATTCGTTCATGCAGACGCTCAACTTCAGCGGTAATGTGCGGATAAGTGACGGGTGGAACATCAGTTTCTCGTCGGGTTATGACTTTGAGAACAAGAAGATTTCGATGACAACGGCGTCACTGAACCGTGATTTACACTGTTTCAACATGTCGTGTTCGGTGGTGCTTGCGCCATATACGAGTTACAACTTCTCGTTCCGCTGCAATGCCGCCACGCTTACTGATGCCTTGAAATACGACAAACGCAGCAGTTACAGTAATTCCGTGCGGTGGTATTAAAGACTGTATCCGTATGCGTTCCGGGCATCCAAGCATACTTGTTTTCCCTGTCGGGTGATCCATAAAATAATATAATACATTCCATGGCAGAGTTACCAGCGTTAGTAAAAGATCTCGCTCTTATTCTCATAGTGGCGGGAACAGTGACACTTATTTTCAAGAAATTACGGCAACCGTTGGTGCTTGGCTACATTGTGGCAGGCTTTCTGGTAAGTCCTCACATGCCGTATATCATGTCTGTGGTGGATAGTGCGGATGTAAAGACCTGGGCCGACATAGGTGTCATCTTTCTTTTATTCTCGCTCGGGCTTGATTTTTCCTTCAAGAAGATACTTAAAATGGGTGCAGCTCCCGTGATAGCGGCCTGCACCATCATCTTCTGTATGATGATGATGGGTATCACCGTGGGCAATCTTTTCGGATGGCGGCAGATGGATTGCATCTTTCTTGGCGGTATGCTGGCCATGAGTTCAACCACCATTATATACAAAGCGTTCGATGACCTCGGTCTGAGACAGCAGCATTTTGCCGGTCTTGTGATGAGTGTTCTCATACTTGAAGACGTGCTTGCAATCGTAATGATGGTCATGCTGGCGGCTGTTGCAGGCGGAAGCAGTCCCGACGGAGGTCAGATGCTACGCAGTGTGATAAGTATCGGTTTCTTCCTTATACTCTGGTTTGTGGTCGGGATTTTCCTTATTCCTATATTCCTGCGTCGTGTCCGTAAGCTTATAAATGATGAAACGCTGCTCATCGTGGCTCTCGGCTTGTGCTGTTTGATGGCAGTTGTCTCCACTCAGGTGGGTTTCAGCAGCGCTTTCGGAGCGTTTGTCATGGGCAGCATACTTGCCGAGACTGTTGAGGCAGACAAGATAATAAAACTTGTCGAGCCGGTGAAAAATCTCTTCGGAGCAGTCTTTTTCGTGTCGGTGGGAATGCTTGTGGAACCGAGAATACTTGTGGATTACGCCCTGCCGGTGGTTGCTATCGTGATGACGATACTTATAGGTCAGGCCGTTTTCGGATCGTTCGGTTATCTTCTCGGAGGACAGCCGCTAAAAACGGCAATCAAGTGCGGTTTCTCGATGGCTCAGATTGGTGAGTTCGCTTTCATAATAGCCTCTCTCGGTCTGTCGCTCGGAGTGATCAGCGACTTCCTTTATCCTGTGGTTGTGGCCGTATCGGTGATTACCACTTTCCTTACGCCATATATGATGCGTGCCGCCGGTCCGTGGTATTCGGTCATGGAGAGGCGGTTGCCGTCAAAGGTCATAGTGGCGCTGAACCACATAACGCTCAGTCACCCGTCGGCCTCGGCATCAAAGAACAAGTGGAAGTCGCTGTTGACTCAACTGACGGTGAACACCGTGATATATTCTATATTGTCTTTTGCGATGATATTCATCATGCTCACGTTGTTCCTGCCGTTCGTCCGACACATGTTTACCGACTGGCACCATACGGTTGATTTCGTTTGCGGCGCTCTCACCATCCTTGTCATATCACCGTTTCTGCGTGCCATGATAATGAAGAAGAACAGGAGCGGTGAGTTCAAGGCTCTGTGGAGCGACAGCAGGCTTAATCACCTGCCGCTCATATTCACTGTCATCGTGCGAATTGTGATAGCGTGCTCTTTTATTTTCTATGTGATAAACTACCTGAGCCGTTTCACCGGGGCATTGATTGTGAGCATAGCGGTGGCGCTTGTCATCGTGATGGTACTGTCGAGACGGTTGAAGCACAGCAGCATTAAGCTGGAACGCATGTTTGTGAATAACCTGCGTTCGCGCGACATAGAGGCTCAGGTGCACGGCCGTAAGCGTCCTTTGTACGAAGGTCATCTGCTCGACAGAGATATCCACATGGTAGACCTTGACGTGCCGGCCGACTCGCTGTGGGCAGGCAAGACCCTGAGTGAACTGGGATTGAGAAACAAATATGGTGTCCATGTCAGCAGCATACTGCGGGCCAACAGACGTTTGAACATCCCGGCGGGAGATGCTGTCATTTTTCCTGCCGACAGGATACGTGTCGTAGGTAGTGACGACCAGCTCACGAGCATGAACCGTGCGCTTCAAGACGAGGTATATGGAGATGACCTTGAATTTGAGAAACGTGAGATGAAGCTGCGCCAGATGGTGATAACCGGGAAAAGCCCGTTTGTAGGCAAGACCCTCGGGGAAAGCGGCATACGCGACAAGTATAACTGTATGGTAGTCGGATTGGAGGAAGGCGAGGAGACTCTCTCGCAGATAGAGCCGGGATATAGGTTTGGAAAGGGCGACATAATATGGGTTGTCGGTGAGGAGATATCGCTCAATGAGTTGACTGAAGCATAGGCGATGGACACACTGGGGCAAAGGAATTTGAGACGATGTTCCGTGAAGAGTATTTGCGGTGCTATTTCTTTGCGCGCCGGATGCTCGATGAAGACGATTTATGCCGCGACACGGTGAGCGATGGATTCGCTTCCGTATGGAGCAACCGCAGATGTATAGACGCATTGAAAGCCCGCTGCTATCTATATACTTGCGTGCGTAACAAGGCCTTGTCAGAACTCAGGCGCATTAAAACAGTCGGCAACACGGTGGCCGCCGGAGTCCTCGACACCTTGGAGTCTGATGACGGTGAGGAGTGGGGCAGTATGCATGCCGTGATGAGCGGTACGGGCGAAAAAGCGGCGTACGGGGCTGTCCTCATACTTTATATGGTCGGCGGTGGCCGTGGCGGCGTGTGTCCTTGCCTTTGTGTTGGTGCTCGGAAACCGCAACGATGGGCATAGGTATGCTGAGGTCATCAGGCACGAAGAGAATACCGGAAGCATGGAGCTGACAGATGCCGACGGCGATAAGTACGAGGTGAAAGGCAACAGCGTGTCGTTCATGAAAGCCTTGCCGTCTTCTGCAGACTATATGATGATGGCTATGAAGACCCCGCGTGGTGAGTGTGCGGATGTTACTCTGGCCGACGGCACCCGTGTGTGGCTCAATGGTGAGAGTGTCCTTGAATTTCCAAACCGCTTTATCGGCGCACGGCGCGAGGTGCGGCTCAGCTGTGAGGCCTATTTCGATGTGGCGAAAGACAGCTGTCATCCGTTCATCGTCACTACCGATTACTATTCCGTGTCCGTTCTCGGCACGTCATTCTCTGCATGTGCCTATTCACCGTCAGACGCCGCACTTGTGCTTGCCGAGTGGCGTGTACGCATGTCATCGGCTGCGCATGTCGGAAGTCTTGTGCTCACTCCCGGTGCCTGCAACGGATATATTGTCTCGAGTGTCGGGCCGATTGCCCAGCCTACGATCTTATGTGAGTACGCATCTGTAATCAACGACATGTAACATACACTCTCATCGGTCTCGACGTATGTTATATCACTGCCCCATATCTCGTTGGGACGTACAGGTACTATCTCCTTTATGGGATTGTCATACTTGCGGTAGTGATGGTTTGTGTCCGTGGCTTTATAATGACGACGACGTTTTATCTGCACCATGAGACCTTTCTTACGAAGCGGTTCGATGAATGCGTCACGTCCTGGCATACACCCCGTCGACCCAAACATCCGTCGGATAATCAGATACAGCTTTGCGCATCCAAGTCCGGGATTGTCTTGGCGGTAATCCTCAGCCTTCTCTACAATCAACGGCTCTATGGCGTTTTCCACAAATTCGTTGTCATCCATTCTGTTATAGAATGACTGTCTGCTGTAACGAAACAGTCCGCGTAGAGTCTTCAGCGCAGGCTCCGGAGACTCTTCACGGAGCAGACTTGCTGTTTGGCTCCAGATTTTTTATTTTCTTATGGTAATGTTGAAAGTCTCCTCGGCAAGATTGATCATCGTGTCGTAGGCATGGGCACGAAGTTTCTCAAGTTCGGCTTCCTTATGTGCCTGCTTGAGCTGTGCCTTGAGTTCCCGGATCTGGTCATCTTTGCTTTTCCCGGCCATATCTTCCTCGGTTTGTTCTTGCAACGATAACGTTTCTGTCTGAGTCATTACCCTTCCCATCCACGAATATAAGGTCATGACGCTACTGATGTGATATTTATCAACAATCGCCTGTGCATCACGGCACTCATGGAGAAAGTCATTTACGATGGAAATCTTTTCCTGATCATCGTGGCGATATGTAGTCTGCTCTATCTCTTGTCGTCCCCAGTGTCCCGTCTGGGGGGCTTCTATAGGAGACTAACTTCTTCTTTACATTGGTTTTCATTGGCTCTTCTGAGTTTTGCTCTCAAAAGTGTCAACTTTTTTCAGTTCAAGTCAAGATAAAAAACAACGGGCGTGTGGAAATGGTTTTCCGCACGCTCGTTTTAGTTCGGTGATATTAAGCCTGATGCGTAATCTGTCGTTATATTAAGTCAGAACTCACATGCTCGTGTACATAATCAGTCGTTATATCCGGCCGTAAGCTCGCATATTTTGACTATTACCTCCATGGCTTTTTCCATGGACTGTATGCTCACGAACTCGTAAGGACCGTGGAAGTTGACACCTCCGGCAAAGATGTTGGGGCATGGCAGACCTTTGAATGACAGCTGGGCACCGTCTGTTCCGCCCCTTATCGGTTCTACTTTCGGAGCCACTCCGCATTCCTGCATGGCTTTCAGTACAAGATCTATCACGTGCATGCTGGGATCTATCTTCTCCTTCATGTTGTAATACTGGTCTTTCACCTCAGCCGTTGCCGTGCCTTCGCCGTATTTTCCGTTGATTTTCTCCACGCATTCCATTATGAAATCCTTGCGGGCCTCGAATTTCCGGCGGTCGTGGTCACGTATGATATATGACATCGTGGCACTCTCAATGTTGCTCTTGATGCCCAGCAGATGATAGAATCCCTGGTAGCCCTCGGTTGTTTCAGGGGTCTCGTCGGCCGGAAGCATGGCCGCAAACTCTGCGGCGAGCATGTTGGCGTTTATCATTTTGCCCTTGGCGTAGCCGGGATGCACGCTTACGCCCTTTATGCTCACTTTTGCCGATGCGGCATTGAAATTTTCGAATTCGAGGTCTCCAATGTCTCCACCGTCCATGGTATATGCCCATTCACAGCCGAACTTCTCCACATCGAAATGGTGGGCACCCATGCCAATCTCCTCATCAGGATTGAATGCGACCCGGATGTCGCCGTGCTTTATTTCCTTGTGGTCTCTGAGATAGCACATGGCCTGTATAATCTCAGCCATACCGGCCTTGTCGTCAGCGCCGAGCAATGTGTGCCCGTCGGTCACGATAAGGTCTTCTCCAACGTGTGCGAGCAGTTCGGGAAATTTATTCGGCGATGAGATTATGCCTTCCGAGAGCATGATGTCGCCTCCGTCGTAGTCTTTGACTATTCTTGGTTTTATGTCTGCGCCGCTGCAATCGGGGCTTGTGTCGTAGTGGCTGATAAATCCTATTGTAGGCACTTTGCCCTTTATGTTTGATTTAAGGGTGGCATATATATAGCCTTTGTCGTCGAGTTCGACATCGTCAAGCCCTTCGTTTTCGAGTTCTTTTTTTAGATACTCGGCAAAAACAAGTTGTTTCGATGTACTTGGCACGCTCGTGCTGTCTTCTGCCGACTGCGTGTCGAACTTAGTGTAGTTTAAGAATCTTTCGGTAATGTCCATATTAATTATAAACAAATGTTTGCCACAAATTTACATATAAATAATGAGAAACAGGCTGTTTGTGCGTTAAAAACAATTTATGGCCTTGATAATCGTTCGTTGTGGTCTGTCCGATACGGTGATGTCGGCATGGTGATATGCGTGCTTTGGTCTCTTTTCTTTCTGTCAAACACAATTCTGTCATCGAATATTAAGTATGACGTTTCTTTTAGTATCACAAATTGGTATCACAAAAGTATCATATAATGATGTAAAACAGTGCAAAACGGGGTTTAAAATATCAGTCAGCAGTCAGAATGTTTAGGTGATACCATATAATTAATAATTCTATAACTATTTGATAGCCAAAAGAAAAAGAGACACAAAAACTGTGTCTCTTTCCGTGATTCCGTAGGGATTCGAACCCTAGACCCACGCCTTAGAAGGGCGTTGCTCTAATCCAACTGAGCTACGGAACCCTTAAATCGGGTGCAAAGGTATAAAATATTTATGAGATATCAAAATATATTCATTGTTATTTTGCATTAATCACTATCCCATGAAATAAATGAAGTTTCAACCTGGCAACATCCGATGAAATAAATAGTTGGATTTGATTACATATTTAATGACGGCCATCTGAATCCGTGTGTTTATGGAGACTGTATAGATATATGCACACGCTTTTCACCGAGATACGTACTTAATATGCCTTTTTGTCATGCACGATCATTTGTTTTGCTGTCTTCCATATTATTCGCAAATCAAGCCATATAGTCCAATTCTCAATGTACCATATATCACGCTTTACGCGACCTTTCATCTGCCAAAGTTCCTTTGTTTCGCCTCTGAAACCTGTTACTTGTGCCCATCCTGTGATGCCGGGCTTTACGAAATGGCGTATCATGTATGTGTCTATAAGCTCTCTGTATACCTTTGTGTGATGAAGCATGTGGGGGCGGGGGCCTACTATGCTCATATTACCGATAAGCACATTGAAAAACTGCGGCAGCTCGTCGATGTTGGATTTACGCATGAAATTTCCGAAAGCAAACTTTCTTGGATCATTTTCAGTAGCCTGGACAAGATCCGCGTCTTTGTTGACATGCATGGAGCGGAACTTGTAACAATTGAAGTTATGGCCGTTTAATCCTGTGCGTACCTGGCTGAAAAATACAGGTCCGGGACTTTGGATTTTTATTATCAGTGCAACAAATGGAATCAAAAGAGCCACAAAGAACAGGACAATCAACGACATTACAATGTCGAAAAGCCGTTTTATAAACTTGTTCATAGGCTTCATAAGTGGCTCGAGATGATTTGCGAAAACCATCGTCTCACCTACAGATTCTAATCTGAATGTACCTCCAAACACTTGCGAAATGACCGGAATATAATAGAAATGTGCCACGTTGCTATTGCAATAGCGCATCACTTTTCTTATCTTTTCATTGTCTTCGACAGGCAGGCAGCAATAAATGTCGTCTGCGATGGGTTTGGAGGTTTTTGATGTTATGATGGTGTCCAGATCTTTTGTGGTTCCTATATGATTTAGCCTGTCAGGACAATTCTCTATTGTTTTGTCCGAATAATATCCAACTATGCGGTAACCCATCGACGGGTCATCCACGAGATAGGAATATATAGACAATACGGATTCGTCGGATCCGATGAACAGCACTTTACGAATATTGCGCCCCGAGCGTCTGTAATGCTTTATCACCCACCTCTCGACATAACGGGACAATATTATTCCGCAGTACAGTATGAACGTGAAACGTATGATGAGCATGATGTTAGGTAACGTATATCCGTTATAGAGATATACAACTTCAGCAATGAAGTACTCAACGATACCTTGTGCAAGCACCAATAATGTGACCTGACGGAGAACCTGTTCGGGAGCAGAGCGTCTTAAATGCACAATGGTTGAGAAGAAATACTGGGCCACAGCCATTGCCATGTTGACAATGAATAACGATCTTATAGGGTCAATGTCGTTGTTGTATATACATCCGCCATACACATAATGGCAAATCAGGAATAGAATATTGAGAATGATAAAGTCACCCAATATTACAATATTCTTTATAAACTTGTTTGTTTTCGTATTTCGGCCCATTTTAAGGATTTAATTGTGTCGTTTGCAAAGTTATTATTTAAACATGAAATAACCAAATATGCTGACTTAAAATATGTTGGAATTATATTCAACAAAAAAGCGGAGTATGATATTATTGATATATTCACACTCCGCTTTTGTGGATTACTGTCGGTGTCAGTTGGTTTTCAATATCAATTTTACCGGTCTCAGTCCGTCGGCTGTAGCCGTCAGTGTCACTTTGCCTGCAGCTCCGGTCGAGCGTAATATGGCGGTCGCGGTTCCGTTGTACAGTCTTCTTGTGTTGCCTACGGTCAGTTCCTCGCTTGTTATGTCTCCGTTGATTACTCCTGCGAGCTCGGCCGGGCCGTCAACAGTGAATGTCACCTTGCTTGAGGCTCCTTTCACTCGGCGGCCTTTTTTGTCTACCGCTTCAATGCGGATGTGTTGGAGGTCCATTCCGTCGGCTTTCCATTCGGGATTGTCCGATGCTGCTTTCAGCGTTACGGCCTCTGAGGTTGTCTCTATTTTATGGCGTGCAACAACCTTACCTCCCGTTTTGGCTACAGCTTCTATGTTGCCGGCTTCGTATTTTACGTTATCCCATTTTATTTTGTTCCTGTTCTTTGGATTCTTTGTGTTCTGCTTTGTTCCGATACTCTTGCCGTTTACCAACAGTTCCACCTCGTCGGCATTGGTGTATGTATAAAGTGACATCGAGCTGCCGGCTTTCCTGTTCCAGTGGTCTGACATGCGTTGCGTACCAACCTTCACATCGTTCCACACTGTATTGTCGTCACTGTCTATTATGCCGATATGTACCACAGGTTCTTCCGGAACAAAGATACTCTTGAGGAAGTAGGCTATTGGTTTAGGTTCGAGCGATATGTCAAATATTCCCTGCGACCAGCCTTTTGCCGGCCATCCGTTGGACTCACCGAGATAGTCTATCATGCCCCAGTATGCCAGACCCACCACTTTGTCGAGATCCATCTCATAGTAGTTCGGACCCATCATGGCGGTGTTGGCTTCGCTTTGGTAGAAAATCAGGTTTGGAAAACGTCGCCCGTCGCCAGGGAAATACATGTATCTGTAATTGTATGATGCGATATCCGTCTCGTGCACAAGCGGTGCCGGCAGCGAGTCGGTCTTCTGGTTGCGTCCGCGTGGGTGCATGGCTACAGTGACTGGGCGTGTCTTGTCGTAGCGTCGTAACAGTTCGCGCTGCATGCGGAAGGGTGTCACTCCCCAGTCGGCAAACGGCAGCGACCAGTATGTCTGCAATTCGTTTCCGAGACTCCACATCACCACCGACGGATGGTTCCGGTCGCGGCGGATAAATTCAGGAATGTCGTGTTGCCACAGGTTGAGCCACTCCGTGCGGCCGCCTGCAAACTGTGTCAGCCACTTGTCGTATAGTTCGTCTACCACAAGCATTCCATATTTATCGCAAAGGTCTAGGAACGACTTGCTGTATGGATTGTGGGATGTGCGCACATGGTTGAAGCCGAACTGCTTTAACAGCCGTATTCTTTTCTCCATGGCTTTCGGGTATGCGGCGGCACCAAGTGCTCCGAGAGTGTGGTGATTGGCTATTCCCTTGAAAACCACTTTCTTTCCGTTCAGTTTAAAACCGAATGCCGGTGAATACTCGATTTTGCGTATACCGAAAGTTTCCGATGTTCTGTCAGCTACAGTGCCGTCAGGTCTGTATAATGTGAGTATGGCTTTGTATAGGTGCGGCGTCTCGCAACTCCATAGTTTCGGGTTTTCGAGTGTGACACTGTCTATCCTGTGCTCGTTGATTTTCTGGCCGCGGTTGAACGGTATGTCTTTTGTCTCATTATACACTATGTTATTGTCCTGGTCAATGATTTGGGTGTTTATCCGCAAATCCTTTGTTTTCAGATAGCAGGCAATCTCCGCCTGTATGTTTACCGAAGCTTCCGCTGAGCTTACTTCCGGTGTGGTGATATATAGGGAGTGGCGTGTGAAATACTGCTGCGGGTCGGTAATCACGAGTGTTACATCGCGATACAGTCCTCCTCCGGTATACCAGCGGGAGTTTTCCGGCTTGCGTGTGTCTGCCTTCACGGCGATCACATTCTCCTCACCGTATTTCAACAGTTTTGATATGTCGGCTTCAAATCCGAGATAACCGTATTCCGTGCCACCTATGCGTCGTCCGTTCAAATATACGTCTCCAACAAGCATAATGCCCTCGAAGTCTATCACTACACGTTTTCCGCGCCATGACGCGTCGGGAGTGACGGTCTTGCGATACCATCCGATGCCCATTTCCTTGAATCCGCGTGAACTCAGTCGGCTCTTGACGTTGCTTGCCGCATCGCTGTTGTCGGCTTTCTCGCCTTTTTCAGGAGCTATCCACGGTTGTGATATCTGGAAATCGTGAGGAACGTTCACTGTCTGCCATGCGCTGTCGTCAAACTTCACGTTTTCACCGTTTGTCACGTCTCCTGAATGGAATCGCCATCCGAAATTAAGACTTTGCACTATACGTGCTTTTTCTTGGGCCGCGGCAGGAATGATTGCCAGTACGACCAAAAGTAACGATGCTATTCTTTTCATATTCAGTAGTTAGTTATTTTGTAAACAGGGTAGTTATAATTCTTATTGCCGTAATGCCGGGTATATACTATAATGCTGCTATGATTCTTACGATTCGCTCTGCCGTTCGTCCGTCCCACCTGTCGGGGAGCGAGCATTTTTTCCATTTACCGGCAACCATGTCTGTCACGGCGTTTCCCAACTTATGGGCATCCTCTCCCACGAGCACGCTCGAACCGTATTTTACTGTCTCGATATGCTCCGTGTAGCTGTTCAGTGTAGCGCATGGCACGCCGTTGAAGGTGGCTTCTTCCGCAACATTTCCTGAGTCGGTGATGACTCCCATGGAGTGTGCTGCCAGATAGCCGAATTCAAGATATGGCAACGGTTCTGTTATCAGCAGGCCGTCTGTGTCTGAATATATAGCTGACACTGCATCCCGTGCGGCACCTCTAAGAGGAGCCACCACGGGCACTCCATTGGCGGCAACGAGCATTGCGTCGACCATGGCACGCATATTTTCTGTGTCGGCAAGCAATGCTCTGCGGTTGAGAGTGAACACTATATAGCGCTTGTCTTCCAGTCTAAAATCATCGAATATGGCCGGTCTGCGCAGTCTGTCGCGACTTGCCTTGAGGGTGTCCATAAGTATGTTGCCAACCATATATATATTCGATATGTCTGCTCCTTCGCGTGCCGCAATAGTGTTTGCTCCTTCGCCTGCCGTGAACAGTAGATCGCTCAGGGAGTCTATTACCAGACGATTTATTTCTTTCGGCATGTTTATGTCAAAAGAGCGTGTGCCGGCCACAAGGTGAGCAAGTCTTATTCCGCGTTTTTTGGTTACGATGGCGGCAGCCATAGTAGAGGCGAGGTCGTCGACAACGATAACCGCATCGGTGGTGTTTGAATCGAGATAACGCTCGAATTCACCCATGACACGTCCGGTAATCTCGTTCAGGTTAATGCTGTCTACACCTAAATAGACATCAGGACGGGCTATCTGCAAATCTTCAAAAAGAGATTGTTCGAGTGTGGCGTCGCTCTCTGTTCCGGCATATACGAGTGTATGGGCTATTCCGGCTTTTTCACTTTCCGCTTTTTTTATGGCTCTGATTATGGGAGCCACCTTTATGAAGTTCGGGCGTGCACCCGCGAAAATACAAATATTGAGCATGGATAATGTTTATATTTTTTGTAAAAGAACAAATCTAAATGCAAATATACTCAGTTTTGATGAATTGGCAAAGAAAATTGTTAGGGCATTTGGTTTGGGAACATTAAAAGTCGATTGGAATGACAGCTTGGTTTTGAGTGTCGGTAGCTGATATACAGCAAGTATCTTTCCGTTTTCCGATTGTTTTGGAAATAAAAAACCTCTGGCCGGATAATTTTCAGTTATATGGCGATCAGTGTAAGTTGTATTTTATATTGATGTTGTTTATATGAAGTTGAAACAATATCTTGAGATGTATTAATACTGTATGGACAGCTGTTTATGTGGTATGTCTGTGTTGTGTGCCAGATTTTTTTTCCTGTACCTTAATAAATTTGAAAGTGTTGTGTAATCGGATTATTATTTGTATTTTTGCGGATATATAAAATAACGTGTAAATAAGGAAAGCTATGTTGGATAAGTATTTGGAAGAAATAAAAAAGACCTCTGTATTGACAGAGGAACAAGAGGCCGCTTTGGCAGAAAGGATATGTGCCGGTGACAGCAAGGCTGTTGAGAAATTGGTGACGGCCAATTTGCGTTTTGTCGTGTCCATGGCATCGAAATATCAGGGAAGGGGAATCGACCTGTCAGATCTCGTGGCAGAGGGAAACATAGCCCTTATGCGTGCTGCCAAGAGGTTCGAGGCCGGGCGTGGAAGCAGATTCGTTTCTTATGCCTCTCCATTTGTGAGAAAGGCTATGGAGCAGGCCATTGCTTTGCAGACTGGCCTGTATAATGTTCCATCGGATGAGCGTACGCCTTTGGAACGGAAACGTAGCAGGGCCTTGTCTGCCGATGCCCCGCTTGGCGGAAGAGCCAATGTGAGCCTGCTCAGTGTTCTTGAAAATCCAGACTCACCGTCGGCAGACGGAATGCTCGGCGATCAATCTTTCAATGAGGCCGTGAGTGAGGCGATGAAAGAACTTAGTGATCGTGAACGGATGGTCGTAATGATGTTTTTCGGAATAGGCCGTGAGAAACTTACATTTGCCGAGATTGGAATGGAGATGGGGCTTAAGCGGGAGCGTGTGCGTCAGATCCGTGACAAGGCTTTGCGTAAGATCTCAAAGCATCGTAACATCTTGCGTTGATTTGTCCGGGACATTATCATCAATCATAATATGGCAATATCGGTATTTATATGATATTTGGCTGCAACAAATAAGCGGCATTCAGGTATATCAGGCACTGTTTTTTTGTAGACAAAAGAATAGTGCCTATATTTTTTGGGGACTGCCACTTTTTTCGGTAATGATATATTTGATGTCGAGTGCATAATAAAAAAATCGGATCCGGTAGGAATAACTACCGGATCCGATTTTTTTATTTATCATCTATAGAATGGTGATTATTCACCTTTTTCCATTTTCTCTTTCAACTGTGCGAGGATATCAATATCGCCGAGTGTTGTAGCTGCAGGCTGATTGTCAATCTTCACTGAGTCTTCTTTCTTTGCGCGCGGCTTCTTGGCTGCCTTGCGCTCCTCACGCTGTACATCCTCGAATGTGCGGCTGTGAGAAAGGATGATGCGCTTGCTGTCCTTATTGAACTCGATAACCTTGAACGGAAGTTCCTCGTTCAGAGCTGCCTGTGTGCCGTCTTCCTTAACGAGATGCTTCGGAGTGGCAAATCCTTCAACGCCTTTTTCGAGAGAGATAACGGCACCTTTCTCAAGGAGTTCGGTTATTTTGCCCTGATGTATGCTACCTACTGTATATTCAGCCTCAAATACGTTCCATGGATTCTCTTCGAGCTGCTTGTGGCCGAGGCTCAGACGGCGGTTGTCCTTGTCAATGTCAAGAACGACAACATCTATTGTTGTACCAACCTGTGTGAACTCTGACGGATGCTTAACCTTCTTGGTCCAAGACAGGTCGCTGATGTGGATAAGGCCGTCAACACCCTCTTCAAGCTCAACGAATACACCAAAGTTTGTGAAATTGCGAACTTTTGCTGTATGCTTGCTTTCAACAGGATATTTAACCTCGATTGCTTCCCACGGATCTTCTTTAAGCTGTTTGATGCCAAGGCTCATCTTGCGCTCGTCGCGGTCGAGTGTAAGGATTACAGCCTCAACCTCGTCTCCTACTTTGAGGAACTCCTGTGCAGAGCGCAGGTGCTGGCTCCAAGACATTTCAGAAACGTGGATCAGACCCTCAACACCGGGCTGTATTTCAACGAATGCACCGTAATCGGCGATTACCACAACCTTACCGTTGACGTGGTCACCGACTTTCAGTTCTGCGTCGAGAGCATCCCATGGGTGCGGAGTAAGTTGTTTCAGACCGAGAGCGATGCGTTTCTTCTCGTCATCGAAGTCGAGAATAACGACGTTGATCTTCTGGTCAAGCTCTACAACCTTGTGAGGATCGTCTACGCGGCCCCAAGACAGGTCAGTGATGTGGATGAGTCCGTCAACACCTCCGAGGTCAACGAATACACCGTAAGAAGTGATGTTCTTGACTGTTCCTTCAAGGATCTGGCCTTTTTCGAGCTTAGAGATGATTTCTTTCTTCTGTGCTTCCAACTCAGCCTCGATGAGAGCTTTGTGGGAAACGACAACATTGCGGAACTCCTGATTGATTTTAACAACCTTGAATTCCATTGTCTTGCCTACGAACTGGTCGTAGTCGCGTATAGGATGGACGTCAATCTGGCTGCCGGGCAAGAATGCCTCGATGCCGAATACGTCTACAATCATGCCACCTTTGGTACGGCACTTGATGTAACCTTGGATAATATCCTGATTGTCAAGCGCGGCGTTGACACGCTCCCAGCTCTTGCTGAGGCGGGCTTTCTTGTGAGAAAGGATCAGTTGACCTTTCTTGTCTTCCTGGTTCTCAACGTAAACTTCTACCTTGTCGCCGATTTTCAAATCGGGATTGTAGCGGAACTCGCTTGCCGGAATGATACCGTCACTCTTGTAACCGATGTTTACGATAACTTCTTTTTTGTCTGCGGAAATAACTGTTCCCTCGACAACCTGATGCTCACTTACCTTGTTCAAGGTCTCGTTGTAAGCCTTGTCAAGCTCTTCTTTGCTGACATTTACATGTGAGCCATTCTCAAACTCGTCCCAGTTGAAGTCTGATAACGGCTGAATGTTTTTGGTTAAATCTGACATAATAATTAATAAATGTTTGTTTAATTAATAAAGTTTGACTTTATGTTAATAATTAAAAATCGGCTGCAAAGGTACTTATTTTAATTATAGTAGTGCTTGTCGGATACTCAATTATTTTGCTTTTTATGAATATTTAACATCGGCACGGTCGCTCACATTTTATTCTTTATCAATCAATGGTTTATCCTTTTGACGTTTACTTTTCTTCTTTTTCTTCTTGTTAATGCCGAAAAGGTCTTTCAGGTTACTGAAATCTTTTTTCATGATAATGCCTATACCTTGTGTGTTGAGGCTTGACTTGGTGAAATATCTGTCGTTGGTCTTGTTGTATACATTTACGGAAAGGTTGCCGTTGGGGAAAAGAAGGTATCGGATATCGAAATCACCGATGAAACTGGTGTTTGCGGTGCTTGCGTTATCCCTGTAACCGAACTGTCCGTTGATGAGCAGGCGGTTATTCAGCAGTCTTCCGCTGAGTAGCCCTTCGTATTCGGCGTTGTCCCAACCGTCGTTTCCGGTGGAAATGTTTGCTCCGAAATTCCAGTTCTTGCTGTTTATCACTGTGTTTAAAACACTGTTGATATGGCTCGATATCGTTCCCGATAACAACCCCTGCATAGCCAGTGACGTGTTGCTTTTTTGGTTCTCTTTTTGTGAGCCGGCATTATTGTTCTCCTTTGGATAGAACCGTCCTACTCCGAGAAGATAAAGTACTTGCTGGCTCATTTCGTCTTCGCTGTTGATAACGCTTCGTATCATCTGTTTCTCATCTGTGCTTACTGTCGGAACGTCAAGGTCGAAACTGATTTGGGGCTCGCCAGGCGTTCCGCTTATATTCATAAGGCAGTTCACACGTACAGTGTTGTTTGAGAAGCTGTTTCCTATATTTAGATCGGATAAGGATACTCCGTTGACTGTGTGTATCGCTTGTAGATTGAGGCCGGCATCGAACGGGTTTCCTCCAAACTGTATTGTACCGCCGTCGTTAAAAACAAAACTTTTTTTGATAATGTCTTGTATCGTTATACCATATGTGCCGTTTGTCACACGGTATGTTCCGAACATATTGAAAGCACCCTTGTTATAATACGATGCTCTGAGTACTCCGTTGCCGTTCAGTGTTATATAGTCATTGGTCTTGCTGTCCATCAGCAGTTTTATTGTCGCGTCCGGCGTACAGTTTATAAGGAAGTTTATGTGCATGTCCGAACTTAATTTTCGTATGTCCTTTTCCTCGTCCTGTTTTCTTTCGGCTGCAATCGTGTCGTTGCCGGCTGTTGCGCTGCCCCATTGAATAAACTCCTGATTGACAATTGCATCGGGATTCGATACGTTGTATACGAATTGTGAGTTCTTTTGAGGTGTTATGTTGATGTTGATGAGTACCTCGCCGCTTCTTCCGTGTATGTCCACTTCGCCGGTACCGAAAACAGTCCCGTAAAAAGTTTCATTGCCGAAATCCTGGAAGTCGTAAGCCAACAGATTGTCGGCTTTTACGGACAGATCGTATGACAAGCGTGTGAGATGTTTGTGATGGATGCCTCCGGATATTTCCCCCCTGTTGCCATACTTGTCGAATATTGGTATATTTCGCAACTCTATCTCATCGGGTATGAGCGTGACCGTGTCTTCTTTGAGGTGGTATTTACAGTTTAGCGGGCTGATGGTCGCGTCTCCGTTCAGCACGAGCATGCCTGTAAGATTAATCGTGCTTAACGGCCCGTAAAGTCTTACGGCACCTCTCGCTTCTCCGTTGATGTCGCTGATAAAACTGCTTGTGAAAGATTTTATGAACTCTATGCGGGTGCCTATTGCCTGTATTTCAAGGTCTATATAATTTCGTTCCGGCGATACGTATCCGTTTATCAGAGTACTTTTTGTCGGTCCGTCATTGGCAACGGCTTTTATGTCTATCTGCTTTTCTTTCTTGTTCCAGTCCACATAGGCATTCAATATACCCATTCTGCCATGCTCAAAAAGGAAATTGTCCACTGTGATTTTTGCGTTTGCGGACATGTCGTTCAGTGCGGATGATATGTAAGCATGGCCTGTTGCCCGTCCGCTGAAATCGACAGAGTGGAAGTTTACAAGATCGAGTATATACTCAATGTCTATATCGTTCAGTTCTACTTTAATCGAGTCTGTCGCCGATCGTGATGCCGTACCGTCTATGATGATGTGTTGTTTGTTGTTTTGTATAGAGAAACGGTCAACTTCTATTTTGTTGTTTCTGTATGTTATGTTTGAAGATGGGATATTCCATATCGTATCATTGATATTCGCATGTGACGGTTTCACGGCAATATTGGCCGTCGGTTTGTTCTCATCATCGAGTGCAAACATGGTTATGGCATTTATTGTTCCGCTTTGCTTTCTTCTTGCGTTGTTGCTCCATGTCAGTGAGGTGGCAAGTCTGTCGTCGATGGCATCGGCCGTAACATCAAGGTCAAAAACATCGCCATTATCCATTATTTTAGCTATTCTGATATTTCCGTGCAGTGCTTCATCCGGAGAAGAAATGGAAACGGAAGCGTTTTTGTATTCTTTTCCGTTGTATGTAAAATGCGGAATACGGCAGTTAAGGAAAATATCGTGTGACAAGTCGTTTATGTCGCCATCCAGACTCATGGGTGCCAAGAGCCTGAAAGGTATGTAAAACAGTTTCTCGAGCCAGTCTGTGTTTTTTATGTCGGCTCTTAACAGAAAGTCATTGCTTGCCTTTTTATTAGTATTTCTTATGCCTGGAATGGATGGTAGTTTGCTTTTTATGAAATGCTTGAAACTGTCTCCCAATGTATTGTAATCGAATCTGCCGATGATCTCTGCTGTTCCGAAATCGCTGTTGACAGTAAGAAAGCGGTTGCTATTGTCGTAGCCATATTGCAAACGGATGCTGCCAATCGTGAATTGTTCGTCAGGCTTGGACATGATAAAATCATCAATACTGATTTTTCCTACCGCATCTTTTATGTCTATTCCCTTGAGTTGTGCGGTGATGTCGGCAGAAAAAGATGCGTCTCCCCATTTCCTTGTCAGTCTGACGGCTTGTGGAGAAAAGTTTCTGACAGATGCATTTAAGTTGACATCCGGTGTTTGGGATATGTTGTTGACAGCCCCCTCTATGTTCAGTGCAATGTTAGGGTCGTTTATATTTAACACTCCTTGTATTCCGTTATCGGCATATTGCCCGTCAATCGTGATGTTGCTGTATCTGTATCCTTTGTAGTCGAGTTCGGAAATGTTGCCTTTTGTGTTTACAAGAGTTGGTTTGTTGTCATTCATTATTCCGTCGAATACCGCGTCGGCAGTTATTATTCCGAACTCGTCGTTTTCAAATATCTCTTTGAGGTCAATGCCGTTTGCCTTGACGTCTCCGTTGAATAAACGGCCGTTTGCCAGACTGGCTGAAATATTCAAGCTGCCGGCCCCGGTTCCGATTTGGCATTGTGCTTTTCCGTTCTGTTTGTTTTGGGACTTTATGCGTCCGGACAAACTTATATCACCGAGTTTGGAGATAATTCTATTTATATCCTCATTTGTGTTTCGTGTGGAGTTTAATAATGACTGCAGGGCTTCCTGTGAGCAGCGAGACTCCTTTATATCTGCATACCATGCGACTCCTTCCGTGTTCTTTTTTATATATCCTCCGGCGGATAGGGCCAGGCTGTTGTCGTCGGAGTTTATGGTAAGTCTGGGAATGTCAATGCCGCAATCTCTTCCATTAAATAGGGATGATATGTGTAGCTTGTGGTTAAATGATTTTAATGCGGGCAGGAAGCATGCGAAGTCTGATGGGGAAACGGTTGATTTTTTAATTTCTCCGGCAAATTTGATTGTAGGCAGCCAGATGCTGTCTCCCTTGAACTCATAGCTCGCTTTAATGCTGTCGATTGTGAACTCGGTACCGGGTAATTTGAGGTTAAACTCTTTAAGTTTGCATTTTTTTCTGTTGCCTTCCATTTTAAGGGACAGCTTGTTGAGTTTAAATCCGGACTGTTCATTGAAGGCAAGTTTCTTTATAGCGATGTTTACAGAGTCTTCTTTCAATGCTTTCAAGGATATATGTGCGCTGATATTCCTTATGTCAAGATGGTTCGGGTTTATCATGCCACTCGTATGTGGCTTGTCATATCTGTCATACTTTATGTTGCCTCTTTGTATTATGAAAGTGTTTATCCTTAAATCCAAAGGGGTGTGCGATGTGGTGTCTTTCGATGCGAGTGCGTCTAATACGAATTGAAAGTTTGGTTTCGCATTTTCCGTTTCACGGTATAGGGAAAAATGCGAGCTGAATATCTGTGCCGACGATATTAATACTTTTCCCTCCGTTAGCGGTATAAGTTCTATCCTTGCGGAAATTCTTGCGGCTTTTATCATCTCTTTGCCTTTTCTGTCGTATATTATGACATCATCGATGATAAATCTGTTCAAAAATCCAAAATCCACTCTGCCGATGCTCACTTTTGCGTCAAGTTTGTGCGATATGGCAGAGGCGACCTGTGAGCCGAGATTTTTTTGTATGTAAGGTATGTGGAGCAATATGACCAAAAGCAGATACAGGCCGATTGCGGTCCATATAAAGATGCTGATTATATGCTTTAACACTTTCAATTCTTATGAAAATATTGTACGTTTATACCTGTTAAATCGTAAAATTGAGATTACAATTCATTCTAAAATCGTATTTTCAGGTACAAAATTACACTAAAAACTTGTCTTCATGGAATTTTAATAGTTTTTTTCTTTTATTCAATATGCTTTTTTGTATAATTTTGCAACAAAACCATTTGAAACCAGAATATGACAAATGTAATTAAATTACGCAAAGGCTTGAATATTAACCTTGCGGGCAAGGCGGAGAGGACGAAAATCCGTTTACGCTCTAATGGTAAATATTCGTTACAGCCGGATAGTTTTACAGGCGTGATTCCCAAAGTTATTGTTAAAGAAGGTGACAGGATTAAGGCCGGTGAGGCTTTGTTCTTTGATAAGAACCATCCATCAGTGAAGTTCTCCTCGCCGGTAAGCGGGATTGTCAGGCAAGTTGTCCGTGGAGACCGGCGTAAGGTGCTTGGCATTCGTGTAGATGCTGATGATGCTCAGGAGTATGTTTGTTTCGGAAAGAAAGATGTGGCAAATCTCAGCGGCCGGGATGTGAAGGATGCCTTGCTTGAGGCTGGACTGTTCGGTTATATCAACATGTTGCCTTATGCGGTATCGGCTGATCCTGATACAATGCCTAAGGCAATTTTCGTATCTGCGCTTAGGGATATGCCTTTGGCGGCCGATTTTGAGTTTGAGTTGCAAGGGCAGGAAGATGATTTTCAAACAGGTTTGACTGCCCTTTCCAAAATGGCCAAGACTTACCTCGGAATAGGAGTCGGCCAATCTGCCGATGCGTTGACAAAAGCGCGGAATGTCGAGATCAATGTTTTTGACGGTCCTTGTCCGGCCGGTAATGTGGGTGTACATGTCAATCATGTGGATCCGGTGAACAAAGGAGAGACCGTTTGGACGGTAGAACCTTCCGCCGTATTGTTTTTCGGGCGTCTGTTCAATACGGGAAAAGTGGATTTGCGTCGCACCATAGCTTTTGTGGGAAGCGAGGTAGAGAAGCCGGCTTATGTGGATATGCTTGTTGGTGAAGAACTGTCTACACTGCTCAGCAACAGCATTAAGACGGAAAAGAAAGTAAGGATAATAGACGGCAACGTCCTTACCGGTAAGCAGACATCCAAAGACGGCTTTCTCGGTGCTCATAGTTCGGAAATAACCGTGATACCGGAGGGGGATGATGCCGATGAGTTTGCCGGATGGATAATGCCGCGGCTAAACCAGTACTCGTCCAGTAGAAGCTATTTCTCATGGCTTTTTCGTGAAAGGAAATATGCGCCCGATGCCCGTATCAAGGGCGGTGAGCGTCATATCATAATGAGTGGGGAGTACGACCGTGTGCTGCCTATGGATATTTACGCCGAGTATTTGATAAAGGCCATAATAGCCGGAGATATAGATAAAATGGAACAACTCGGCATTTACGAGGTTTCTCCCGAAGATTTTGCCTTGGCGGAGTTTGTCGACAGTTCTAAGTTGGAATTGCAGCGAATAGTCCGTAGTGGCTTGGATATGTTGCGTAAGGAGAATGAATAAAATAAATGTTACTATGAGTATATTGAGAAATTATCTTGATAAGATAAGACCAAACTTTGAAGAAAGCGGCAGGTTACACGCTTTCAAAAGCATATATGACGGTATGGACACGTTCCTGTATGTGCCCAATGCCACGTCAAAGAGCGGGACCAATATTCATGACTCCATCGATTCAAAGCGTATAATGAGCATGGTTGTCATCGCCCTTGTTCCGGCGATGCTTTTCGGAATGTATAATGTTGGCTATCAGAACTACCTCGCGGCAGGCACATTATCTTCGGCAACTTTCGCCGAGGTGTTTTTGTTCGGTTTTCTTGCCGTATTGCCTAAGATAATCGTAAGCTATGCGGTAGGTCTTGGCATAGAGTTCGCTTGGGCGCAGTGGAAGGGTGAAGAGATACAGGAGGGCTTTCTCGTATCGGGAATACTGATACCGCTTATCGTTCCGGTGAACTGTCCTTTGTGGGCACTTGCCGTTGCGGTTGCTTTTGCCGTGGTGTTTGCCAAAGAGATTTTTGGCGGTACCGGCATGAATATCTTTAATGTGGCGTTGGTTGCCAGGGCCTTTCTCTTCTTCTCTTATCCTACGGAGATGAGTGGCGATACCGTGTGGGTGGCTAAAGACAGCATCTTCGGTTTCGGCAATCAGTTGCCCGATGCTTTCACTTGTGCCACACCGCTTGGTGCGATAGGCAGTGGCAGCGCCGCTCAATATTCACTGTGCGATATGGTTTTGGGATTTATTCCCGGCAGCATAGGCGAGACGAGCGTTATAGCAATAGCGGCGGGAGCGGTTGTGTTGCTATGGACAGGTATTGCCAGCTGGAAAACGATGCTGAGTGTGTTTGTTGGCGGCGGTCTTACCGCATTTTTGTTCAGCGCGTCAGGAATGACGCCGTTGCCATGGTATGAGCATCTTGTGCTTGGCGGTTTTGCTTTCGGAGCGGTGTTCATGGCGACGGATCCGGTGACTGGTGCGCGTACCGAGGCCGGCAAATGGGTATTCGGATTCATTATCGGCACGCTGGCTGTCATTATCCGCGTGATGAATCCCGGTTATCCGGAGGGAATGATGCTGGCCGTTCTTTTTGCCAATATGTTTGCTCCGTTGATAGATTATTGCGTCGTTGAGAGAAACATATCGAAGAGAATGAAACGTTTAAAGACTAAAAAATAACGCACGATGGCAGAACAGAATAGAAAGGGATTCAATAAAGAATCCAACATATACATTATATTATACAGTACCGTGATGGTTGTCATGGTGGCTTTTCTGCTGGCTTTTGTCTTTCAGACATTGAAGCCGGTACAGGATGTCAATGTGGCTCTTGATAAGAAAAGGCAGATACTCGCGGCTCTTAACATCGACAACATAAGCAATGATGACGTGTCTTCTGAATATTCCCGCATAGTACTTGCCGACAAGATAATAGACAAGGAAGGGCATACGACCGATGAAGGCAGTAGAGGTGGAGAGCAAGCCGCTTTCATGTTGAACAGTTCCGACTATAAGGCCGGGCGTCTCGGACTTTTTGTTTGCGACGTGAATGGCAAGACGAAATATGTCATTCCCGTATACGGTATGGGACTGTGGGGGCCTATATGGGGATATATCGCCATAGACAGTGACAAGTCGACCGTGTACGGAGCTTATTTCAATCATGAGAGTGAGACAGCGGGACTTGGTGCCGAGATAAAGGACAATAAGGCGTGGCGTGATAAGTTCCGTGGTAAGAAGCTCTTCGCTGACGCGGAAAATGACAGGCAGAGGATTGCGCTTGCGGTGAGAAAACCGTCGGATTTAAAGAACGCGGAGTCGGAAGTGGATGCCATTACCGGTGCCACCCTCACCTCAGACGGTGTCAGCAACATGTTTGCCGATTGTCTTGGAAAATATATGAAGTTTTTGAATGAAAGGTAAAACGAAGCAGAAAGAAATATGAGCAAGTTGTTTTCAAAGAAGAACAGAGAAGTTCTCGCAAACCCCTTAAATCCGGATAATCCCGTGCTGGTGCAGGTGTTGGGCATATGTTCCGCGTTGGCCGTGACCGCACAGTTGAAGCCTTCGATAGTCATGGGACTTGCCGTTACTGTGATTACGGCTTTTTCCAATGTCATAATATCACTGATACGCAATACTATTCCCACACGGATACGCATCATAGTGCAGCTTGTCGTGGTGGCGACACTTGTCACTGTTGTCAGTCAGGTTCTCAAAGCATATTCGTATGATATCAGCGTGCAGTTGTCCGTATATGTAGGTCTTATAATAACAAACTGTATTCTGATGGGGCGTCTTGAGGCCTTTGCGATGATGAACAAGCCTTGGCCCAGTTTTCTCGACGGCATAGGAAATGGTCTCGGATATGCCATGATTCTGATTATAGTGGGTGCATGCAGGGAGTTTTTCGGCCGAGGCAGCCTCGGGGGCATTCAGATTATACCACAATGCGCGTATGATGCCGGCTATATAAACAACGGTATGATGACAATGCCTGCCATGGCGCTCATACTTGTGGGATGCGTGATATGGATACACAGGGCTTATTTTTATAAGGAGAAATGAATATGGAACATTTGGTAAGTTTGTTTTTCAGGTCCATTTTCGTGGACAATATGATATTCGCGTTTTTCCTCGGCATGTGTTCTTACCTTGCCGTGTCAAAGAATGTGAAGACATCGTTGGGGCTTGGTTGTGCGGTTACGTTCGTGCTGCTCATCACCGTCCCTGTAAACTATCTCTTGCAGACACGTGTTCTCGGCCCCGACTGTCTTTTGCCGGGTGTGGATTTATCTTATCTCGGGTTCATTCTGTATATAGCGGTCATAGCGGGTATCGTGCAGTTGGTGGAGATGATGGTAGAGCGTTTTTCTCCGTCGCTTTATGCCTCGCTTGGAATTTTCCTGCCCTTGATAGCCGTAAACTGTGCCATAATGGGAGCGTCGCTGTTCATGCAGCAGCGCATCAATCTCGATCCGGCCTCTTCACAGTATATAGGCAGTGTGCTCGATTCGGTCGTTTACGCCGTAGGTAGCGGAATTGGCTGGACGATTGCCATCGTGTCTATGGGTGCCATACGTGAGAAGATGCAGTATAGCGATGTGCCTAAGCCGTTGCAAGGCCTTGGCATTACTTTTATAACAGTAGGCCTTATGGCTATGGCAATGATGTGTTTCTCGGGTCTGAACATTTAATAAAAGATAATTCTAAATGATACAATTCATATTATTAAGCATTGGAGCTCTTCTCGTCACCACTCTCCTTTTGGTGGCTCTGCTCCTTATTGCAAAAAAATATCTGTCACCGGGCGGTAATGTGACGATTACTGTGAATGGAGACAAGACAATAACGACCGGGCAGGGCGACAGTCTGATGTCCGTATTGAACAACAACGGGATATTCCTTTCGTCGGCCTGTGGAGGCAAGGCGTCTTGCGGACAGTGCAAGGTACAGGTTCTTGAAGGCGGCGGAGAGATACTCGACTCGGAGAAATCCCATTTCACAAGAAAGGAGATTAAAGACCACTGGAGGCTTGGATGCCAGTGCAAGGTCAAGGGAGACTTGAAGATTAAGGTACCGGAGAGCGTGATGGGTGTCAAAGAGTGGGAGTGTACCGTTATATCGAATAAGAATGTGTCCAGTTTCATCAAGGAGTTTATCGTGGCGCTTCCTCCGGGAGAGCACATGGATTTTGTGCCCGGTTCGTATGCCCAGATTAAAATTCCGGCTTACGACTGTATCGATTATGACAAGGATTTTGACAAAGCCGATATCGGAGACCAATATCTGCCGGCATGGGAGAATTTCAATATATTCTCATTGAAGGCTCATAACCCCGAAGATACCGTGCGGGCATATTCAATGGCCAACTATCCGGCAGAGGGTGATCGTATAATGCTTACCGTCCGCATCGCCACAACTCCATTCAAGCCACGCCCGCAGGTAGGCTTTCAGGATGTGCCCACGGGTATAGCGTCGTCATATATTTTCAGTCGCAAACCGGGAGACAAGGTTATAATGAGCGGTCCTTACGGTGATTTCCACCCGATATTCGACTCGAAGAAAGAGATGGTCTGGGTCGGCGGAGGAGCTGGAATGGCTCCGTTGCGTGCCCAGATAATGCACATGACCAAGACGCTGCATGTGCGCGACCGGGAGATGCATTATTTCTATGGCGCCCGTTCGCTGTGTGAAGTGTTCTATCTCAATGATTTCCTTGAACTGGAAAAAGAGTATTCCAATTTCCATTTCCACCTTGCTCTTGACCGTCCCGACCCTGTGGCCGACGAGGCCGGAGTGAAGTATACGGCCGGATTTGTGCATCAGGTGATGTATGATACGTATTTGAAAAATCATGATGCCCCGGAAGATATCGAGTACTACATGTGCGGTCCGTGTCCGATGTCAAATGCCGTTGTCGGGATGCTCGACAGTCTCGGAGTGGATGGCGAGGCCATAATGTATGATAATTTCGGAGGATAACGGCTGACCGCCATACATACCGCCCGAACGGGACAAAGCCGCTGAATTTCAGCGGCTTTGTCCCGTTCGGGCGGTAATGGTATGCTGTTTTGGGATTACAGCCCATCTATTGTGCGGAAAGTAATAATAAAGTCATGAATTTAACACTTTGTTTTTTCTCGTTCCACGTCGGCTACACGATATACATCGCTATATGCAATGCGGCGGCAGGACTGTCGTGACATGGAATTTTTACATTTTTCTTGCAACGGGACGCTCGTTGGAGTGCGTTCGGCAGCTAATTGGTCTGCGTTTAGACACCCGTTGCGTCCCAACGGGCATCTAAACGCGTCCCAACGAGTATCTTATTGTGAGAAAAGAGACGCTTATGGAATTGTGGATGCTGCGTGCTTCAAGGCACACCGATGTATTTGGCTGGCAGGCAGGTCTTTACGAAAACAGTGAAATACGACGATATTTTCGGTCTTGTGACTTTAATTTCCGGAATAATCGGAATATGGAAACACTTTTGTAATATTATTTCACAACAAACATTGCCGTTCGGATAAAAACCGGCAAACAGATTAAAGGTTGTTAAAATAATATTGTCTTTCGGCCAAAGATTAGTATCTTTGTCGATAAAAATGTACGGTGTATGACGTTGGTGATAGTAATAATACTGTTGTTGGGCTACTTCCTGATAGCCACGGGGCACCTGACAAATATAAACAAGGCGGCAATAGCCATGTTTGTCGGCACGGTCGGGTGGATACTCTACATCTCCTATGGCACGGATTTTGTCATGGAGCGTCATCCGCATGAATATATGGAGTTTCTGGCGGGTAGGTCGCCATCAAGCGAGACCGTCAAGTATTATATCTATGACCATATATTTTTGATGTATCTTGGCAAGACTGCGTCTATCGTATTGTTTCTGCTTGCCACGATGTCCATAATAGAGATATTGAACAACAACGGCTGTTTCGATTTCATAAGCGAATGGGTGCGCACGAGAAACTCCAGGCGTTTCATATGGACGATAACATTGTTCACATTCGTGATTTCCGCCAATCTCGACAATCTGACCACATCGACCATGATGCTTACCATCATGCACAACATCGTGCAGGGCAGGCGTCAGCGCCTCATAATAGGCTGCGCCATTGTGCTTGCGGCGAATACGGGAGGGTGTTTCACGGTAATCGGCGACCCCGCCGGTGTTGCCCTTTGGACAAACGGAGCCGTCACGGCGACCAACTTCTCGGCATATCTTGTGTTGCCGGCAATGGCGGCCTGGGGGTTGCCCACGTATCTGCTTAGCCGCGGTCTTCCCGAACGTCTCGATGTGGAGTGGCCGGCGGCCCGGTACCGGGGCGATGACACCAACCTCACGCGGTGGCAGCGGCTTGTGATGCTGGTGGTGGGCATAGGCGGACTGTGGTTTATTCCAACATTCCATAACATCACCAAGCTCAGTCCTTTTCTCGGGGCGCTTTGCGTCCTGTCTGTGTTGTGGGTCGTAGACGAGGTTATCAACCGTAAGCTTCTTGATGCCGACAGGATGATACAGCGCCGCATGCCGCAGGCATTGCGGTACGACAATATACAGTCCATACTTTTTATCATCGGCATAATGCTCGGAATGGGAGCTGCCTCTGAGACGGGAGTGTTCAGCACTCTGTCCGGATGGATAGACTACAATGTGCATAATGTGTGGTTCTATGGGGTGGTGGCCGGTCTGTTGAGCGGAATGGTAGACATGTTTACCATCGCCATGACCGGCATATCGATGTATCCGGTGCTCGATGGCGGCAATATCGGCATGTGGAGCGATGCCGCTTATATGTCCGACTTTGTGGTCAACGGTGCCTACTGGAAGATCATTGCCTACTCGACAGCCGTTGGAGGATGCCTTGTATGCTTTGCCAATGTGAGCGGTCTGGCACTTATGAAGATCGAGCGTATGCGGATCGGATGGTATGTCAAGCACTGCACGGCCAAGATCATGGTTGGATGGCTTGCCGGGTTGGCCATATTATGGGCTGAGATCACTTTTATGCGGTAGATGTGAGTTTTTTTTAGTAAAAAGATTAAGTATATGGCAAAGATAAAGACAATAGGTGTGCTCACCTCGGGAGGCGACGCTCCGGGAATGAACGCCGCAATCAGAGCCGTCACACGTGCCGGTATATGCAACGGGTTTAACATCAAAGGAATATATCGCGGATATGAAGGGCTGATACATGGAGAGATCAAGCCGTTCACGACTGAAAACGTGAGCGGGATAATCATGCACGGCGGCACGATATTGAAGACTGCCCGCAGCAAGGAGTTCATGACTCCGGAGGGCATGGCAAAGGCCTATGAGACGATGAAAAGGGAGGAGATAGACGCTCTTGTGGTAATCGGAGGAAACGGCTCGCTCACCGGAGCGAGAATTTTCGCGGCCGAGTATGATGTGTGTTGCGTCGGCCTGCCAGGCACGATAGACAATGACCTTTACGGCACGGATTCTACAATAGGATACGACACGACGATGAACACCATCGTGGACTGTGTGGACAGGATACGTGACACGGCGCAGAGCCATGAGCGGATATTCTTCGTTGAGGTCATGGGACGGGACGCGGGCTTTCTTGCGCAGAACAGTGCCATAGCCAGCGGGGCCGAGGCAGCCATCATTCCCGAAGACTCGACAGACGTGGACCAGTTGGTAAGATTTATGGAGCGGGGCATACGCAAGTCAAAGAAAAGCTGCATAGTGATTGTTTCTGAAAGTCCCAAGTGCGGTGCTTTGTATTATGCCGATCGCGTGCGAAACGAATATCCCGATTATGATGTGCGCGTGTCTATTCTCGGACACCTCCAACGAGGCGGGCGTCCAACCGCCCACGACCGTATACTGGCCAGTCGCACCGGTGTGGGCGCGATAGAGGCCATATTGCAGGGACAGCGCAATGTTATGGTAGGCGTGCGCAACAATGAGGTGGTTTACGTGCCTTTTGCCGACGCTGTCAGGACAGACAAGCCGCTCGACATGAAACTGATAAAAGTTCTTGACGAGTTGAGTATCTGACAGAGGGCGTACATGGTGTGTGCCGCCTTATGGAAAGGGTTGTTTCCGTTTTGTTCTGATTTGCGGAAAATGCCGTATTTACCTTGCATATATTTATCGATTTATAAAAAGAGTAAAATGTGCTTGGTTGTGAAAAAAAATAGCTACCTTTGCCATAATATTACTGGAGAGAAAACAAATATCTAAATATAATTAAGCTTATGTCACAAATTATCGGACATATTTCTCAGATAATAGGACCGGTTATCGACGTTTATTTCGATACGAAAGGTCTGGACGCGGAGAAAGTGTTACCTAAAATTCACGAGGCATTGAAAGTAAAGCGTCCCGACGGACGTGACCTTATAGTTGAGGTACAGCAGCATATAGGTGAGGATACCGTGCGCTGTGTGGCAATGGACAATACGGACGGTTTGCAGCGCGGGCTTGACGCCGTGCCTACCGGATCGCCTATCGTGATGCCGGCTGGAGAGCAAATCAAGGGACGCATGATGAACGTAATCGGAGAACCGATAGACGGTATGGCTCCCCTAAGCATGGACGGAGCATACCCCATTCACCGTGAGCCGCCTAAGTTTGAGGAACTCTCGACAAGGAAAGAGATGCTCGCTACGGGTATCAAGGTTATCGACCTGCTCGAGCCTTACATGAAAGGTGGCAAGATCGGACTGTTCGGAGGTGCCGGCGTGGGCAAGACAGTGCTTATCATGGAGCTTATAAACAATATAGCCAAGGGACATAACGGATATTCGGTTTTTGCGGGAGTGGGAGAGCGCACCCGTGAAGGTAACGACCTGATACGAGATATGATAGAGTCTGGCGTTATCCGATATGGCGATAAGTTCAGGAAGGCCATGGATGAAGGAAAATGGGACTTGTCTCTCATCGACCCGGAAGAATTGAAGAAATCGCAGGCTACACTGGTATACGGACAGATGAACGAACCGCCGGGAGCGCGTGCGTCGGTGGCGTTGTCGGGGCTGACCGTGGCCGAGGAATTCCGTGACCATGGAGGAAAAGACGGTGAGGCGGCGGACATCATGTTCTTCATCGACAATATATTCCGTTTCACGCAGGCCGGTTCGGAAGTGTCGGCGCTGCTCGGCCGTATGCCTTCGGCTGTGGGTTATCAGCCTACTCTGGCCAGTGAGATGGGAACGATGCAGGAGCGAATAACGTCCACGAAGCGCGGTTCAATCACGTCCGTGCAGGCAGTCTATGTGCCGGCCGATGACCTGACAGACCCGGCTCCGGCGACGACATTCACCCACCTTGACGCCACGACAGAGCTTAGCCGTAAGATAGCCGAGCTGGGTATCTATCCTGCGGTAGACCCACTGGGCAGTACTTCGCGTATTCTTGACCCTCTGATTGTGGGCAAGGAGCATTATGAGTGTGCACAGCGAGTGAAAGAGATATTGCAACGGTACAAGGAATTGCAGGATATTATTGCTATTTTGGGCATGGACGAACTTTCGGATGAGGATAAGCTGACCGTAAACCGCGCGCGTCGTGTACAGCGCTTCCTTTCCCAGCCGTTTGCCGTTGCCGAGCAGTTTACCGGTCTTCCCGGCGTGATGGTACCGATAGAAGACACAATCAAAGGTTTCAACGCAATCCTCGACGGTGAGGTGGACGACCTGCCTGAGCAGGCTTTCCTTAACGTGGGTACGATAGAAGACGCCAAGGCTAAGGCCAAGGTTCTGTTGGAAGCGGCACAAGGATAATCTTAATAGCGCAAGGATATGAGTTTGAGACTGAAAATCGTATCACCGGAAAAAGTGGAGTTTGACGGAGATGTGGAGAGTGTTACCGTGCCCGGACAGTTGGGACGGTTTGAGGTGTTATCCAATCATGCTCCCATAATATCTTCACTTTTGGACGGTATGGTGGAATACAAGACCCTCTCCGGTACATATCAACTGAATATATCCGGAGGATTTATAGAGGTGCAGAAGAACAACGTGAATATCTGTGTGGAGATCGCGGCAAGTTAGAGGCATCATAGTATCGCAATGTTATCTTGAAGTATGGGTGATATAGACAGGTTAAGCAGAAATTACGCGTTTGGGAGTGCGGCCATTTTTTGTATGTTGTTTCCGGTGGGAGTGTTGCTGATGAATATTTGTGACATTCCCGGAATGATGGCACCTCTGATTGTCAGTGCCGTATTCATGCTTGTGGTAGACATGGCGGATGTGGCGGTATGGCGGTTGATTGCCAAAAGAGCGCCATCGTATCTTCCTACTTTCTACACGTCAGTGTCTGCTTTCAGGATGTTGCTGGCCTTGGCGGCGATGTTTGTCTATTATCTTATAGCGGGACGTGGCGCGATGCTTGTCTTCTTCTTGACTTTCATGGTATTTTATTTGGCATCATTGATACATCATGCGGTTTTCTTTGCTAAAGTGTCTAATAAGTCTTAGTGGAATACGCACAAGATAAAATAAATAAAAAAGAATAATGAAGCAGTTAAAGGTAACTATACTATTGGTTCTGTTAATGCTCTTTCCGGTATTGTCAAATGCGGAAGAAACAAAGAGCGATGGCGGGAAGATAGACATTCCTCACATTGTGCTTGAACACCTTTCGGATTCTTACGAATGGCATATAGCCACTTATGAGGGCAAGCACATTGGCATACCTCTTCCGGTAATCGTGCGTAGCGATAATACCGGTGAGTGGTATTTCGGTACTGCTCATAACTTGCCGGAGCGTTTCTTCTTCAACGAGGAGCATCACGGTAAGATTTATGAAAGGCTGGCGGACGGAAGTGTTGTCAGGCCGATAGATTTGAGTATAACCAAGGCTGTTGCCCAGATCTGGATCGTTGTGGCCGTGCTGGTTATTGTATTTTTGTCATGTGCCCGTTGGTATAAGAGGCATGACGAGAAGAGTGCGGCTCCTTCCGGTTTTGTCGGAATGATGGAAATGCTCGTGATGACCATTCACGATGATTTGGTAAAGTCGTCAATAGGAGAGAAGCATTACAAGCCCTATGCTCCTTACTTGCTGACAGTATTCTTTTTTATATTCACATCCAATCTTGTGGGGCTTATCCCTGTATTCCCGGGAGGTGCGAACGTTACAGGAAATATAAACGTGACGTTGTTTCTGGCAGTATGTACTATGCTCGTTGTCAACCTGTTTGGCAATAAGGAGTATTGGAAGGAGATTTTCTGGCCGGAAGTGCCGTTGTTTTTGAAAGCGTATCCCGTACCATTGATACCTGTGATAGAGTTCTTCGGCTTGTTTACAAAGCCTTTTGCGCTGATGGTACGTCTGTTTGCCAATATGATGGCAGGTCATGCTGTGATACTCAGTTTCACGTGCGTGATATTCCTCGGGTGGTCAATGGGAGTTGGTTATGGTGTCGGATTGAATACGTTCAGTGTCGTGATGCTTCTTTTCATGAACTGTCTTGAACTGCTGGTGGCGTTTGTCCAGGCATACGTCTTCACGTTGCTGAGCGCCGTCTTTATCGGATTGGCGCACCAGGAGCATAGTCATTGACGAGAATAAAGGATTTGTAAACGCATGGTTTGGCTTGTCGGGGCAATGTTATAGCTTGTTAATGGTGTGTCACCGCCTGTTTTAAGGTGAGGCAATGGGGGATTCGAAGCGGACCCGACTGTTAGGCAAGGTGTCAACGGTTAAAAAAGACAGGGTACAGAACTCTAATTATTAAAGGACAGATAGAGAATATAAACAGTATAGATTAATAAATTAAAAGATTAGATTATGATTATTTCAACATTATTGGCTGCGGAAGGTCTGGCACAGCTGGGCTGCGGTCTCGGAGCAGGTATCGCTACAATTGGAGCAGGTTTGGGTATTGGTAAGATTGGCGGTAGCGCAATGGATGCTATTGCACGTCAGCCGGAGGCAACCGGTAAGATCCAGACAAACATGATTCTTACATCTGCTTTTGTCGAGGGTTGTGCTCTTTTTGCCATTGCGGCTTGCGCATTCCTTATATAATAGCAGAACCATAAATATAAATATAACAAAAATAAATGGGATCACTTAATTTGCCATCAATACTAACACCCGACATCGGGTTGTTATTTTGGATGTCCGTAGCGTTTTTAGTGGTCTTTATAGTGCTTGCAAAGTTTGGATTTCCGGCCATTGTCAATATGGTGGAAAATCGAAAGAGATATATAGACGAAAGTCTTCAGAAAGCACATGAGGCGAACGAGAAATTAGCTAATATTCAAAAAGAAGCCGAATCGATATTGCGCGAGGCCCGTGAAAAGCAGGCGCAGATATTGAAAGAAGCTGCTGAGACGCGTGATGCTATCGTGGAGAAAGCCCAGGAGAAAGCACGCGAGGAGGGTGTGCGCCTTATTAACGATGCAAGGCTCGAGATTGAGAATGAGAAACAGGTTGCAATCAACGACATTCGTAATCAAGTGGCTACTCTCAGTGTAGAGATTGCCGAGAGGGTGTTGCGTGAAAATCTTGGCAACGACAAGGCACAGATGGATTTGATAGATCGCATGTTGGATGGTGTATCTTCTTCCTATTCTGATAATTAAGTAAAGACTGATTGATATGGGAGTAATATCGGTAAGATATGCGCGTGCACTGCTCAAAAGTGCCACAGACGCAAAACAGGAGGATAAGGTATATTCGGAAATGCTTACTTTGTCCGATAGTTATGTTAAGGTACCGGAATTGAGACTTACGATCGAGAATCCGATGCTTCCGCAAGAGACCAAGGAGGCGTTGCTGGTTACGGCCGTAGGCGATAATCCTACAGCATTGACAAAGTCGTTCATACGTTTAGTGTTAAGGAATGACCGTGAGAATGTGATGCAGTTAATGGCGAACTCTTATATAACCCTTTACAGGAGACAGAAGAATATCATTCGTGGAAAACTTACGACCGCTGTGCCGGTATCCTCAGAAACAGAGAATAAGATGCGCGCCATGGTGGAAAGTAAGGCTAAAGGAGCTGTGGAGTTTGAGACAGACGTGGATCCGGATATAATCGGCGGATTTATCTTGGAATATGACACGTTTAGAATGGATGCGAGTGTGAAATCAAAGCTTAACGCCATTCTCACAGCATTAAAGAAATAAAACCAAACCATGATGTGTGCCTGCATGCGTCATGAAGTGTAATAAAGATTTTAAGTTTATGTCAGATAAAATTAAACCAAGCGAAGTTTCCCAGGTGTTGCTTGAGCAGCTTAATGGTGTCAGCAGTAGCGAGAAGTTTGACGAGGTAGGTACCGTGCTTCAGGTGAGTGACGGAGTGGCTCGTATTTACGGACTGCGCAATGCCGAGGCCAATGAGCTTCTTGAGTTTGAAAATGGCACGATGGCAATCGTGATGAACCTTGAAGAAGACAATGTCGGTTGCGTGCTTCTTGGTACTACGTCGGGCATTAAAGAAGGAATGGTTGTCAAGCGTACAAAGCGCATTGCCTCAATACGTGTGAATGATAATATGCTTGGGCGTGTTATCAATCCTTTGGGTGAGGCAATAGACGGAAGAGGTGACATTGATCTGACCGAGTCTTTCGAAATGCCGCTTGACCGTAAGGCTCCGGGTGTTATCTATCGCCAGCCTGTCAAGGAACCGCTGCAAACGGGATTGAAAGCCGTTGACTCCATGATACCTATCGGGCGCGGTCAGCGCGAGCTTATCATCGGCGACCGTCAGACAGGTAAAACCGCCATTGCGGTAGACGCGATAATAAACCAGAAGAGCTTTTATGACGCGGGCAAGCCTGTATATTGCATCTATGTGGCAATAGGACAGAAGGCCAGTACGGTGGCGGCTCTTGTATCTACGCTTAAAGAGCATGGTGCGATGCCATATACAATAATCGTGGCTGCGACAGCTGCTGATCCGGCAGCCATGCAGTATTATGCACCGTTTGCCGGAGCTGCAATCGGTGAGTATTTCCGCGATAGAGGCCATTCGGCGCTCGTAGTATATGACGACTTGTCCAAACAGGCTGTCGCTTATCGTGAGGTCTCATTGATTTTGCGCCGTCCTTCAGGCCGTGAGGCATATCCCGGTGATGTGTTCTATCTGCACAGCCGTCTTTTGGAGCGTGCCGCGCGTATTAATGACCAGCAGGAAGTGGCGGAGAAGATGAACGATCTGCCCGAGTGCATGAAAGGTCATGTAAGGGGAGGCGGTTCGCTTACGGCGCTACCCATTATCGAAACCCAGGCTGGAGATGTATCGGCTTATATCCCTACAAATGTGATTTCAATCACCGACGGACAGATTTATTTGGAGACAGACCTGTTCAATCAAGGTTTCCGACCGGCCATCAATGTTGGTATATCAGTATCCCGTGTGGGCGGTTCGGCTCAGATAAAGAGTATGAAGAAAGTTGCGGGAACATTGAAGATCGATCAGGCCCAATACCGTGAACTTGAAAGTTTCTCCAAGTTCTCAAGCGATATGGACTCTGTGACAGCGATGATGCTTGACCGCGGCCGAAAGAACAATCAGCTATTGATACAGCAGCAGTACGCTCCTATGCCGGTAGGGGAGCAAGTCGCTATAATCTACTGCGGTACGAACGGTCTTATGCATGATGTGCCGATAGAGGATGTTCGTGAGTGCCAGGATGCGTTCCTCGACAAGTTGCGTTCCACCCATCCGGAGGTAATAGAGGCTCTGGCATCAGGAAAGATAGACGATGATATTACTGCGGTGATAAAGTCTGTGATGGCAGATATTGCCGGTCAGTATAAAAGCTAACAGCCTATGCCGTCATTGAAGGAAATAAAGACCCGTATAGCCAGTGTCAACAGTACCCGTAAGATTACGAGTGCGATGAAGATGGTTGCGTCCTCGAAGTTGCACCATGCCCAGATACTGATAGAGAATATGCTTCCCTATGAGACAATGCTCGAGCATATTCTTAAAACATTCCTCGCATCAGAGGCCGATGCAACGACGGTATTCAGTATAGAGAGACCCGTCAAGCGTGTGGCACTGATTGTATATGCTTCGAACAGCAGTTTATGTGGCGGATTTAACGCAAATATATTGAAGATGATGCAGCAGGCTGTTGATGAATATGCCGATTTGGGAAAAGAGAACATCATAATCTATCCTATCGGGCGTAAGGTAGCAGAGAGGGTGGCTAAGCTCGGGTTGAAGTCGGCAGGTGATTTCACTGGCCTGGCCGACAGTCCGAATGTGGGTCAATGTATTGAGTTGGCGAGGGAACTTGGGCGTAAATTCATGAGCGGTGAGGTTGACCGTGTAGAGATGATATATCATCATTTCAAAAGTGCCGGTTCGCAGATACTTACCCGCAAACCTTTCCTGCCGATAGACTTGACAAGTGAGCTGGCTCGTGACCGTGAGCGTGACCTGTCTGTCAATATTGTTACTCGACAGACTCAGGAGTATCTTCGCAAGAAGCAGCAGGAGGCTGTGCGCGATACCGAGAGGGCCAAACCGCTCAATGACAATTTTATCGTGGAGCCTGACATGAATACAGTGCTCGGCCTGCTGATACCCAAATTGGCGCATCTGATGCTCTACACGGCCCTGCTCGACAGTAACGCAAGTGAGCATGCGGCCCGTATGGTGGCAATGCAGACGGCTACAGACAATGCCGATGAATTGCTCCGAGAGTTGAATTTGCAGTATAACAAGAGCAGGCAGCAAGCCATTACGAGCGAGCTTCTCGACATCGTCGGAGGGTCAGTCAATAAATAAGATACATTCACGGTATAAATACTATTGTGTATCAAGGCCGCCCGGTGCGGTAAAGATATTTACGAGGAGGGGTTTGCCAAAAAGCAAATCTCTCCTTTTAATTTGCTTTCGACATTCTTGTTTGCCAAATAAATGTGCTAATTTTGTAGTTTCAAACGTATATTGAAATGACAGAAGAGACATTATTGGAGCGGTTGAACGACGGTCAGCGTGCTGCGGTTGAGTATTGCGATGGCGCTTCCCTTGTGATTGCCGGCGCAGGTTCTGGCAAGACACGTGTGTTGACATATAAAATAGCTTATCTTTTGAAGAAAGGTATGCACCCGTGGAACATACTGGCACTTACTTTTACCAACAAAGCGGCTCGCGAGATGAAAGAGCGCATAGGTAAGCTTGTAGGTGCGGACGACGCACGTCGACTGAACATGGGAACGTTTCACTCCGTTTTTTCTCGTATACTGCGTGCGGAGGCAGACATAATCGGCTATAACCGGAATTTCACCATATACGATCAGAATGATTCCCGCTCTTTGATAAAGACCATAATCAAAGAGATGGCACTTGATGATAAAGTGTATAAAGCCTCGACCGTGGCCGACAGGATTAGCATGGCCAAGAACCGTTTGCTGCTGCCGATGGCGTATGCCAATAATACTTTGGAAGTGGCGGCAGACAGGGAAAGGAAGCAGCCGGCCATAAAAGATATTTATATACGTTATGCCGAGAGGTGCAGGCAGGCCAACGCTATGGATTTCGATGATTTACTGGTGAATACTTATGTACTTTTCGATACCAATGAGGATGTGCGTCGGAAGTATTCCGGGCTTTTCATGTATGTTCTTGTGGATGAGTATCAGGATACAAACTATGTCCAGCAGGCCATAGTTATGCAGTTGACAAAAGAGCATCGCCGTATATGCGTTGTTGGGGACGATGCCCAAAGTATCTATGGTTTCCGCGGAGCAAATATTGATAATATTCTTGGTTTTACCGACTCTTATGATGGAGCTAAATTATTTAAGCTCGAACAAAACTATCGTTCTACGCAGGCGATAGTGGAAGCGGCCAATAGTCTGATAAAGAAAAACTCACGTCAGATACCTAAAAATGTATTCAGTGAGAATGCTCAGGGTGACCGTTTGGTTTTCAAGCAGGCATATAGCGACAAGGAAGAGGCTATCATTGTATGCAATGACATACAGCGGATAAAATCGGTGACGCACTGCGGATATTCGTCTTTTGTCATTCTTTACCGCACAAATGCCCAAAGCCGGAGTTTTGAGGAGAGCATGCGTAAGATGAACATCCCGTATAGGATATACGGCGGATTAAGTTTCTATCAGCGAAAAGAGATAAAAGACATTGTGGCATATTTCCGTATGGTTGTCAATCCTGATGATGAGGAAGCGTTGCGCAGGATAATCAATTATCCTACCCGTGGCATTGGCGACACTACAGTGAAGAAAATAATGAATGCCGCCAATGAGGCCGGAGTAGGTCCGTGGGCGGTTATCTGTGAGCCGGACAACTATCCTACAGGTTTGAACAATGGAACATTGAGAAAGCTGGCGGACTTTCGTGCGTTGGTAGACGAATGGAGGGAGCGGTCAGCGACAGACGATGCATATCATTTAGGACACGATATAATCCAAGGCAGCGGAATAAGCAAGGATATTTATGGCGGACGTGAGCCGGAAGACATGTCAAGACAGGAAAATGTAGACGAGTTCTTGTCCGGTATGCAGGATTTTGTGGAGAGTAGAATGGAGGAGGGTATGATAAACCATGTATCGCTTGGTGACTTCTTGCAGGAGATAGCTTTGCTTACAGACCTTGACAGCGATGATGGGGATAATGACGATAAGGTATCGCTCATGACTATTCATAGTGCCAAGGGACTTGAATTTCCGAATGTCTTTATAGTGGGATTGGAAGAGAATATATTTCCTTCTCCTGCCAGTTGTGACAATCCGAGAGAGCTTGAAGAGGAGCGTAGATTACTTTATGTGGCAGTGACAAGGGCAGAGAAAAGATGTGTTATGACATGTGCGAAAAGTCGTTTCAGATATGGGCACATGGAGTTCAGTTCTCCGTCACGCTTCATACGTGATTTCGCTCCCGGTCTGATACGAATAGACTCGGGAAATAAATTTGATGACTCCGAGTATACCGTACCTCAATACAGTCACAGGCATAATTATGACGTTCGACGTCCACAACCGCAAGCGCGACCGGCAGCTACGCGACCGGTGCCTTCGAGATTGAAACCGATAACAGCCACTTCTTCTACTGTCACGGCAAAGCCTTTCGGGCAGGTAGGCGAAGGTTCTGTAATAGAGCATCAGCGTTTTGGAGTAGGACGTATTGTGAAAATAGAAGGAACCGGTGAGAACACAAAGGCGACGGTTGAGTTCAAAAATGCAGGAACTAAACAGTTGCTTTTGAAATTCGCAAGATATAATATCATTGAATGAAAGTTGTCCTAAATCTTTATTATATAGTGACTATTACTTTGTTTTTTAGGTTTATGTGTTTTGGTTGTTAAGTGTATTCACATGTTTCAGCCGAAGTGTATTGGAGTGTTTCGTCAATAATATACCAGTGTCCGGAAGCCACGGTGCATAGACCGTACCCCCCCCCCACCACACACGGTACATAAACGGTAACCACATGTCACATAACGATAAAAACAACACATAATAGTCCACGATATTAAAAACAAGTAAAACAACACACATAAACGGTAAATCACAGTATGGAATTCATAAAGACATGGGAGTTTTGTGTGAGAAACCGCATGGCCTGGATTTTATGGAAAGCCGTGATTAAGAACTTTACGTGTAAATAAGAAAGTCTCAATAATCGGCCGATGAATGCAAAAAAATATCATCTTCCTTATTTATCGGAAGATGATATTTTACTCTTTGGCAGATGTGATCTTTTCTTTTTCAGATATGCGGCCTTTCTGGCTTCGTATTCTTCCCGATGTTTTTCAAGATAGTTGTCTGCCATTATTCCTTTATAAACCTGTTGTATATCACGCTTATCTTTATTGGGTTTCTCGGGTTGTCCTTTCCGCCTACGAGTCGTGTGCTTTTCAGCGACATCTCGTTCGATACGTTGGTCACAGACGATGCCGTTGACGATGAATTGCGTGTTATCGAGATAGGTACAAGTACTACCTTGTTCCAGTCTTCTGATGCTTTCCCACTCATTCTGGCTTCATACATTGCCGAAATAAGCGTTGATATGTTGTTGAAAGTGTATGTGTTGTACGAACTGTTGTAAGAGGCCACGAACGATGTCTTGTAGTTCGGCAGTTCTTTTCTCTCGAAAAATTCGTACAGGCTGTCTTTGTGTACCATAAGCAGGTTCTGCGGTTTTCCGAAGGCGTAGTCTTCATCCGTGGCGTCGTTCATGGCGTTGAACACAATTTTTGCCGAGCTGATGGTGTCTTTATCGTGGTTGAGCTTTATCTCTTCCACGGGAATGGTCACTTCCGTGAATATTCCTGCCGGCGCTTTGATATATGTGCATGTGTTGTCTGCCGCAAGCCGATCTATGGTTTTCCTGTCGTTGACTATGTTTGTTGTCTGCATCACTTCTTCTGTGCCTGATAATAGCAATGTACCATTATATGTACTGTCATTCAAGTATTTGTAATATAGCGCCAGTTCTGTGAGATATACTTCCGACATCACGCCCAATCCGTCTGTAGACTTGATGTAAAAGCCAGGACATACGTTGTGAATGAAGTTGTATGAGTTTTTGAAATCATCGGGATTATCGAAATATTTCCTCATGATGTACGTTCCGTAGTTCTCATATTGGTTTCCGGCCGCGTCAATATACGGCTCGTTCAGCGGTATGCTCACAGACTCCATGTTTGTCTTGTCCACGATTTTGTAGCGTACGCTGTCGCTGAGATTAAGATCTACCGGTGTATATGTCTTGCTTTTCTTTATGGCGTTGGCATCGGTTCTGAGAAGGCCTGCCGTTTCCGGATTATAATTGGTATAGTAGGGGATGCCTTCTTTAATCGGTTGTGCCATTTCGTGTACGGTCAGACGCATGGGGTTCAGCGAGTCGCCGATAGACGAATAGAAATATATATTCAGTTTGCAAGAGTCGGCTATGATGTCATTGTTTTCATTACGGCTTACTATGCTGTCCTGTTCCGGAAGCAGTTTGCTGTCGTCAAACGATTCCAATACGGCGAATTGGGTAGTATAATTGCTCGTGACGTATGTTTTTGTCTCCGGGTCTTTGATGTGTCCCAAATAACTGTATTGGCTACTCGACAAAACGGAATCAATGATTATGGATTTTGTTGTGACGTTGAATGTGTCTGGGATGATGTCGAATTTGTCAACGTCGTTCGTAAGTGAGTTTCCTAATGTATCGGTAGTGTCATCGCATGCGGAAAAGCATACTGCCGCAATGGCAATACAGAATAATTGTTTTATGTTCATCATTATTGAAGTCTTGTGATTCTTAATGATTTAAATTTCTTTCTTTGTTGTCGTTTATTCTCCGCAGATACTGTTATAGAAAGATTCATATTGCTCTGCGAAATCTTCTCCCGGGTATTTGAGCAACGGTATATTGCTGTTTTCCGTATATTTTATCAGTTCACTGTCAACATTACCGTCAGCTTCTATCACGCCGTCTGAATAGTCTATCGCAAGTTTACCAAGCTCCCTGAAATCAAACGGGTCGTTGTATTTGGTAAACAAATCAGCTTTTGCATCCCTGAATTCGAGACATTTTTTGATGTTGCTTCCCAAATCGTTTTTCAGCTCGTTTGTGAAAAGTGAGGTAACAACCTTTGCGTTGGTAAACGACGGCTCGTCGTGGTATGCCGTCTTTACGTATAGTGGAATTACCGAGCTCATCCACCCTTGGCAGTGGATTATATCCGGAACCCAGCGTAGTTTCTTCACGGTCTCCAATACGCCGCGTGCAAAAAATATGGCTCTTTCACCGTTGTCGGTATAGTCATTTCCGTTTTCATCGGCCGCCATGAGGCGCTTTGCGAAGTAATCGTCGTTGTCGATGAAGTAAACCTGTATGCGGGAAGCCTGTATCGAAGCTACTTTTATAATCAGCGGATGATCAGTGTCGTCGATGATAAGATTCATTCCGGAGAGTCTTATGACCTCATGCAGTTGGCCGCGGCGTTCGTTTATGTTTCCCCATTTAGGCATGAACGTGCGGATTTCGTGTCCTTTTTCCTGTATTGCTTGGGGCAGATTACGTCCCATGGTCGAAAGGCCGCTTTCCGGGACGTAAGGAGAAATCTCCTGGTTAATGAATAATACTTTCTTTGTCATGACTTTGTTTTTAATCAAATGCAAAGTTACTAAAATATTTGGCAATTTCGAAATATAATATGTGATTTTAAGCGAATAGGCTTTTTATTTGGCATATTTTTACTCTATTCTTTCCTTTATTTGGCAAAAAAGTTGTTATTTTGCACCCGATTTAAATAAAAGCGTAAAAGCGTTGTTATTGCAATGAAAGTATTTAGTAGGATTGTTGATGTCCAGAACGAGCTTTTTGCTTATCGCAAACAAGCAAAGACGGTGGGACTTGTGCCTACGATGGGTGCCCTCCATGAGGGGCACGCCTCGCTTGTCAGGCGTAGTGTGGCGGAAAACGATGTGACTGTGGTTTCCGTGTTTGTCAATCCGACACAGTTTAACGACAAGAATGATTTGCGTAATTATCCGCGGACACTTGATGCCGATTGTGCTTTGCTTTCCGAGTGTGGCGCCGATATAGTTTTCGCCCCATCAGTGGAGGAGATGTATCCGCAGCCCGACAACCGTTATTTTGAGTTCCCTCCCGTATCTACCGTGATGGAAGGTGCTCATCGTCCCGGCCATTTTAATGGTGTTTGCCAGGTCGTGAGCCGCCTTTTTTATATCGTGAGGCCTGATAATGCATATTTCGGAGAGAAAGATTGGCAGCAGATAGCCGTGATAAAGGCGATGGTTTCCAGTCTCGGGTTAAGAGTGAACATAGTAGAGTGTCCTATAATACGTGACGAGGACGGTCTTGCCCGTTCAAGCCGTAATACGTTGCTGTCTCCGGATGAGCGTCTGATCGCTCCTGAGATATACAAGGTTTTGAGCGGGAGCATATCATATTCGGCAACCCACACTGTTGCCGATACGCACGATTTTGTGGTAGAAAAGATAAACTCCGTTGATGGTTTGGAGGTGGAGTATTTCTCAATCGTTGACGGAGACACTCTGCAGGATGTTCTTTCTTGGGATGAATCGGAACATGTCGTGGGCTGCATAACTGTATATTGCGGTAAAACTCCCATCCGTCTTATAGATCATATAAAGTATAAGTGACTATGATGATAAATGTGTTGAAGTCAAAATTGCATTGTGTCACTGTGACAGAGGCAAATCTTAATTATATGGGAAGTATCACCATTGATGAGGATTTGATGGATGCGGCAGGCATGATAGCTGGTGAGAAAGTGCAGATAGTTAACAATAATAATGGTGAGCGTTTTGAAACATATATAATAAAAGGCGAGAGAGGCTCTGGCTGCATCTGCCTTAACGGAGCCGCCGCACGTAAGGTGCAGGTAGGTGACGTGTGCATTATCATATCGTATGCGCTCATGGACTTTGAAGAGGCAAAGGCATTCAAGCCTACAGTTGTCTTTCCGAAAGAGGGCAATATGTTGTGATAAGGATTGGTTTCATCCTTGTCATTAGACAGTATCGGAACCATTTGAAAACCATTGTCGGAAATAGCTTTTATAGCAACCGATAGTTTGCCGATAAGTCATGATTAATGTTCGATATAGTCGGAATATAAATGTTCGATAAATCATAATTGTAAATGAAAATCCCGGTAAAAGAGCCTTTTACCGGGATTTTCATTTATAATTATAACGCTGTATTGATTATTCCATTATCACGAGATCATCCCCTTCCATAACGCTTTGTCCCGGTTGCACGCATATTGCTTTCACCTTTCCGGACTTTTCCGCATCGAGATTGTTCGCCATTTTCATGGCTTCCAGTACAACAAGGGTATCTCCTTCCTTTATTTCATCCCCTACGTTCACTTTCACGTCCTTTATCACTCCCGGCAGCGGAGCTTTCAAGGCATCCTGGTTGATTATCCTGCGGTTGCCCGACGGACTCGGCTGTTGTACAACCGGACGAACGACAACTTTCGGCTTCTCCGGCTTCACTTCCGGTTCAATCTCTACCTTATAGTCTTCCCCGTTAACCTTTATGCTGGCTATGTTGTCAACGATTTCGTCTATTGTTATTTCGTATTTATTTCCGTTTATCGTATATTTATATTCTTTCATATTACATTCTCCTATGTATCTTTATGGATGTTCGGTCATTGAAAAGGCGTGTCCGTTCCATTGGGTATCATGTTTCAAAATCGTTATCTTGCCCGATTCGTCATCGTGCACATTGTTTCCTTGATACTCATGAATGGCCAGTGCAATGGCTGCGAAAACTTCATTTTGTTGTTTCATGATTCATTTGTTTTATTCTTTAAAAAGAACTGAGAGAACGATATACACGCATTCTCCCAGTTCTTGCTGAAATCTCTGAAATTACATAGGGATGTTTCCGTGCTTCTTGGCGGGCAGGCTCTCGCGTTTTGTGGCGAGTTGAGCCAGTGCGCGGCAGATGCGGAAACGTGTGTTGCGCGGTTCTATCACATCGTCAATGTAGCCATACTTGGCCGCTTGATAAGGATTGGCGAACATCTCTGTGTATTCTTCTTCTTTTTCCGCAAGGAAAGCGTTGGCGTCTTCGCCTGCGTCTTTCTTTGCTTTTGCTTCTTTTGCGCAGAGGACGGCAACAGCTCCCGATGCTCCCATCACGGCAATCTCGGCCGAGGGCCATGCATAGTTGAGGTCGGCACGCAATTGTTTGCAACCCATCACGATGTGACTTCCGCCATAGCTCTTGCGCAGTGTGACCGTAATCTTTGGAACGGTGGCTTCTCCGTATGCGTAAAGCAGTTTCGCACCGTGCAGTATGACAGCGTTGTACTCCTGTCCCGTGCCGGGCAGGAATCCGGGAACGTCTACGAGTGACACGATAGGAATATTGAATGCGTCGCAGAATCTCACGAAGCGTGCGCCTTTACGGCTTGCGTTAACATCGAGAACACCTGCATAGCATGAGGGCTGGTTGGCGACAATACCGACGCTCTGGCCGTTGAAACGTGCGAAGCCGACAATGATGTTCTTGGCGAATTTGGGTTGTACTTCGAAAAACTCACCGTTGTCAACGATAGAGCCGATCACCTTGTACATATCGTATGCCTCGTTGGGGCTCTCGGGAATGATCTCGTTCAGTGTGTCTTCCAGGCGGTCGATCGGGTCGTCGCAGTTCTTTCTCGGAGCCGTCTCCATATTGTTGGAAGGTATGTAGCTGAGCAGGGTTTTAATCATCTGGATACCCTCTTCCTCTGTCGACGCGGTGAAATGGGTCACGCCGCTCTTGGTTGCGTGAACGCTCGCGCCGCCGAGATGTTCCTGGTCGATATCCTCTCCTGTCACGGTCTTCACCACTTTCGGACCCGTGAGGAACATATATGAGGTGTTCTCCATCATAAGCGTGAAGTCTGTGAGTGCCGGAGAGTAAACCGCTCCGCCAGCACACGGGCCGAAAATACCGCTTATCTGTGGGATGACACCGGATGCGAGGATGTTACGCTCGAAGATCTCTCCATATCCGGCCAGGGCGCATATTCCTTCCTGGATACGTGCGCCGCCCGAGTCGTTGATGCCTATCACCGGCGCGCCCATCTTCATGGCCATGTCCATTACCTTGCAGATCTTTTGCGACATGGTTTCCGAAAGCGAACCTCCGTTTACGGTAAAGTCCTGGGCAAAAATGAAAACAAGACGACCGTCGATTGTTCCCGAACCAGTCACCACGCCATCTCCGAGATACAGTTTCTTCTCCATTCCGAAGTTGGTGCAACGGTGCAGTTTGAACATGTCATACTCTTCGAAGCTGCCTTCGTCGAGCAGCATGTCTATACGCTCGCGTGCTGTGTACTTGCCGCGTGCGTGCTGTTTTTCTATTGCTTTCTCACCACCGCCGATACGGGCCTGTTCGCGCTTTTCGATGAGTTGCTTGATTTTTTCTAATTGTTTGCTCATTATTCTTTATTTTTAGTGTTCGCAAAGTTCTGTAAGAATGCCGACAGTAGATTTCGGATGCAGGAACGCGATGTTCAGGTTTTCCGCACCTTTGCGCGGAGCCTTGTCTATCAGCTTAATTCCTTTCTCGTCGCACTCGGCCAAAGCGTTTGCCACACCGTCTTCGATGCAGAATGCCACGTGGTGTACACCGTGGTTGCCTTTGTCAAGCCATTTCTGTATAGTACTGTCGGGTGATGTCGGTTCGAGAAGTTCGAGCTTGACCTCGCCGCATTTCAGGAAGGCTGTTTTCACTTTCTGGTCTGCCACTTCTTCGATATTATAACACTTCAATCCAAGTACGTTCTCGAAATAAGGAAGAGACTCCTCTATGCTCTGCACCGCGATACCGAGGTGCTCAATGTGTGAAATCTTCATAACTTTATTTTTAATTATGTTATCTTTTAAATTCCTGCAAAGTTAATGATTATTATTAATAATTATGTATGTATTTACGAAAATATTGTTAAGCCGTCAGAACTCAAACAGTACCTTTCCGTTTATCTGTCGGCCGGTGAGATAGTTGGGCACGGCATACTGTTGGTTGGTGACATCCGTCACCCAATAGTACGAGTTGACGTTGCTTATGCCGAAAAGGTTCAGGCAGTCTATGCCGAGCCATATATTCTTGAATACGCTTTTTTTCTTTTTGTCTTCATTGTCGTATGCCTTGTAGCTCATGCCCACGTCGGCACGCTTGTATGCCGGAGCGCGAAAATGCTGATATTCCAGTCCTTTGTGCGGTGCTCCGAACGGCAGACCGTCTGCGAAAGCCAGTTTCAGTGTCATTTTCCAGCGTTCCGTTCCGGGGAAATAGTCCGTGAAGTGCAGGTTGACGCCGTATCTCTGGTCGGTAGGCATTGGAACCCACATACCGTTCATTTTCAGTTTTGTGCTCATCAGTGAGAATGTCACCCATGAGTCTGTGCCCGGCACAAACTCACCGTATAGCTTGATATCTATGCCTGCCGAGTATCCGCTGCACTGGTTGCCGTTGTAGTATGTTATTTTCACGTTGTTCACGTTGTAGGGGATTATGTTTCCCAATGCCTTGTAATAAGCCTCGGCCGTGAACTTGTACGGTCTTTCCTTCATTTTGAATTTATAGTCGAATGCCGCCACGAAGTGTATCGAACGTTGGCTTTTGATTTTCTCGTTGAGCGTGACCGTCGTGGCTCCGTTTGCCATCGTGGTGTCTCGCAGTTCTTTGAAAAACGGTGTCTGATAGTAAATACCGGTAGCCAACCTGAATGTTATGTCCTGGTTGAATGCCGGTATGATGGCGAGCGACATTCGAGGCGACACCACCGTCTCCTTGTTGAACGACCAGTGGCTGAACCTCACGCCGAAGTTGAGTGTGTACAGTGTCTGCCGTTCCGTGCCTGTCGAGAATCTGTAAGTGTCTTGTACATATCCTTCGAGACGGTTGCTGCTCAGCGTGTTTTGTGATTTCATGGAATATATCATGTCGAGCCGGTCTGGAGAGTGGGGGATGGAGTATCCGCTGGAATCCCTCATCTCGTATTCGCGTGAGTTCTCTTTTACTTTTTCAATCTTGTATGTCAGTCCTGCTTCGAGGTCGTGCCGTTTCATCTTGTGCTTCATCATCAGTTTGAAGTTCTGTACATCGGCTGTCAGGTAGTTGCGCGCGTGCTCCATATATGTGCCCACTCCGAGATTGGTGCTCGTCTGCGTGTCGTCGAGCCAGTACTGGCCTTGCGTGTCATAAGTTTCCTGCTCTTTTGTGTGAAATGCCGATGCAAGCAGCGACAGGGATGTGTTCGACCCGAAATGGCGCGATATGCTGAGCGTGCCGAACAGGGTCCTGAATATGTCTTTCTCGCGTCCGTCGAAATATACGCGGAACGATTTTACGTTTTCCAGTGTTCCGAACGATGTCTCACGGTCTGTGGGAGTGAAGTTGTAGTGGTTTTCCGATATGTTGCCTATCAGGTCGATCGTCCACCGTTGGTTTGGCCTGTAACTTATGTAAGTCTGATAATCGAGGAAGTTCGGGTCATACTCTCCTTTGGTGTCGAGCGAGCCGAGCAGATACCTGTTTGTCTTGTATCTGACACTGTGGCTCATGGAGAACTTCTTATTGCCGAAACCTATGTATGCCCCGGCGCCGAGCAGCGATGCCGAGACGCTCGCTTCGAACTTCTTCGGACGCCTGTATGTTATGTCGAGAGCCGACGACATCTTGTCGCCATACTTCGCCTCAAATCCGCCCGACGAGAAAGCTATCGACTCTACCATGTCCGGATTGATGACGCTGAGACCCTCCTGCTGTCCGCTTCGTATCAGAAGCGGGCGGTATATCTCCACGTTGTTGATGTACACGGAGTTCTCGTCGAAACTTCCGCCCCTGACATTATACTGCGACGACATCTCATTGTGGGTCGACACTCCCGCCTGCTGCTGTATCAGTTCCTCCACGGCGTTGCCTGTAGCCGTTGGCACTCCTTTGATGTCTTTTATGTCCAGCCGTTCGGTTCCGGTCGTCTGGCGGCGTTTCTCGCTGATTACCACCTCCCCGAGAGCGGCCATCGACGGTAGTGTCACCTCGATGTTGAGTTTTCCTTTCGGCCTGCGGAACACTCTTTTGCGGGCGTTGTAGCCGATCATGGAAAACTTGACTACCACGCTGTCGGCCGAGCTCAGCGTTATGCTGAACTCTCCTTTCAGATTGGTTGCCGTCACCTTGCCCTGTTCAAGACAGGACACTGTTGCCAGTTCTATCGGGTTGTGCTCCTCGTCCACTACCTTGCCGGTAAGAGTGAAGTTGTCTGCAAGGGTTTGCGTGCATGCCGCCATGAGGATGATGAGCGTTATGACATATCTCGGATAAATCTTTTCCATCAAATTAAATAACGCATAATTTCGTTTATTATTGCGTGGTACGGATATTAGCGGTACATCCAGCAGGCCATGGCGTTCAGCCACCTTACCGATATGCGGAACCATCTGAACGTGCTTGCCGGTTTGCCGCCGAAACGCAGGATGAACTCCCTGAACGGGTTTTTGCTGAACGGCAGTCCCACGTCCATGAAAAATATATGGCCGTACCCGTTGTCGTACGCATGTCTGATGGCGTGCCATATCGTCATCGTGTCGGGATGTAGTCTGATGAAGCTCTTTCTCCTGAAAGCCGCATACCACAGGTAAGCATTGCCGTCCGAGTATACGCAGGCGCAGCATCCGATGGTCATGCCTTTGTATTTGGTGATGAAGAGCTTGCCGGAGCCGCTGTCTTTAAGACCTCTGAAAAATATATCGCCGGGTATGTAGCGTTTGGGTTTCAGGATGTTGTGCCTGTGCATCAGTTCCGAGAACGCGGCAAACTCTTCGTCTCCTTCTACCTCCTTTGTCTCCACTCCCTTTTTATATCCGTCTTCTATGTATCGCTTTGTCTTACGGCCGAGCCGTTCTTCCGGTGCTTTGCTGTGCAGTGAGTTGTGTATGCTCATCCAGTGTACGGGGAAATAGCCGGCCGTCCTGAACTGCTTATATCCGAACATCTTTGTACTTATGTGGCTGAACTCGAAATAAAGAACCTTTCCCTGCAACTCTTTTGTCAGCCTGCTTAGCACCAGGCCGAACAGTTCACCTTTCGGATAGCCGGCCTCTTCGGTGCGCTTGTCATTATGGTGGTAGTCGCCCTCTCCGTGTATGCGGCAGTGGCGGTATATGTATGGAGGAAATACTGAAAACCTATGCCGCACAACGGCAAGCATGTTGCATAGCACTTTGCCGTCGGCATCTGTCGCTACGGCCATGTATGGCACATGGCGGGGTGTCTGTTCGTATAGCGCGAACAGTGATTTGCCGTGAAAGAAACTCTTGTATTCCATTGTTGGCAGATCTTCGCTGCGTCGGTATATGGTGACTGCGACATCCTTCATAGTGCAAAAATACGAAAACTTTTGATAAAAACGCTATTATTCAGACATTTAATGCGGATTGGCGCTGTAAACGGTCGTGGGGTGCCTGGCGGGTTTGCGGATGTGGGGATAATGTTTTTATGCCGGTGTGTTTGCTGCCTGTTTCGGATTGTTTTTCCTTCACATAGAGTATGGTTGCGTAAATTCGGAATTATGTTTACAAACAGCCTCTCATATTTCGTTTTTTTTAAAATTAAAGTCAGGGCATTGAAAATAAGCGGATTTTGAGCTGTTTTTATAAAGTATTGATATGTAGTCGGTTACGTGGATGGCGCGGATTCTCCTTATGAAATATGCCGGTTTTCTGTTGTCTTGTTCATTTATATTTTGCAACGGGTGTCCCGTTGGCCCGCATTCGGTATCCCGTTGTATTGTGACGGGACGCTAAACGCAGCGCAACGGAGTGCTAAACGTGAGGCAACGAGCCGCTCGTTGCGAAAAAACTTGTTTCTGGGCGCAGTGTGGTATATGGATGTATATCGTGTTGCCGTTCCGGTTTGAGAAAAAGCATAGTCGTTTTTTTATGATAATATTATTACATGACGTATTATGCGGGCGTTAAAAAAATGCGGTACACACACGTAACAGAAAAAAAACGATTATCTTTGCATACAGGTGTATAAATCATATATATTGTTATGACAGACTTTAAAGAACTTGTGAAACTGCGTCGCAGTCACAGACAATTTGACGGAAACGAGATTGATGCGGATGACTTGAAGACAATAATCCGTGCCGGACTGATGTCGCCAACCTCAAAAGGACAGCGTGGCTGGCATTTCATAGTGGTCGACGATAAGGAAGACATAAACAAGCTGGCCGATGCCAAGGACATGGGGTCGCAGTTTCTCAAAGGCGCTCCGTTGGCGATAGTGGTGCTTGGCGATGCCATGCGGAACGACTGCTGGGTGGAAGACGGTTCGATAGCGGCCATATCCATGCAGTATCAGGCAGAGGAACTCGGACTGGGCACATGCTGGATACAGATGCGAGGCAGGGGGCTGAGCGACGGGATGGATGCCGACTCCATAATACGTGGCATACTCGGCATTCCCGACAATTACAGCGTGCTGTGCGTGCTGGCGGTAGGCAGGAAGGCTGATGAGCGCAAACCGCAGAACGAGGATAAGTTGAAGTGGGAGAATGTGCACATAAACAAGTTCTGACAATGAGGGTCGTCTTAATCGGTGCCGGTCGGCTGGCTCACAATCTGGGGCAGGCGTTGCTATGTGCCGGACATGATATCGTGCAGGTGTTCAGCCGCACCCGTGAGTCTGCCGCAGCACTGGCAGAGAAGGTAGGAGCCTCTTCGGTTACCGATGTCGAGGCCGTGATAAGTGATGCCGACATATATATAATATGTGTCAGCGACTCGGCGTTGCGCGATGTGGCTTCCAGTGTATGTCGCGGGCGGGAGCACAGGCTCTTTGTCCATACGGCGGGTAGCATGCCTGTCGACGTGTTCAAGGGCTTGGCGGAGCGCTACGGGGTGCTTTACCCTATGCAGACGTTCTCCAAAGAGAAAACGGCTGATTTCAGCGTGATACCGTTTTTCATTGAGGCGTCTGACGAGATTACGGCAGGTGAGATAGCGGGATTGGCCGGAACGGTTGGCGGTAGTGTCACAAAGCTGTCGTCGGCTTCCCGCCGCACGCTTCATCTCGCGGCCGTATTCGCTTGCAACTTCGTGAACCATTGCTACGCGTTGTCGGCCGACATTCTTGCCTCTGAGGGAATACCGTTTGATGTTATGCTGCCGCTGATAGACGAGACGGCGCGCAAGGTGCACGGTATGTCGCCGGCATCGGCGCAGACGGGGCCTGCCGTCAGGTACGATGTGAATGTCATCCGCCGTCAGAGCGGCATGCTTGCCGACAGGCCGCTGATGAAAGATATATATGAACTGATGAGTAAAAGTATTCACAGAAAAGAGTTGGACAATGATAAACTATGATTTGAAGAAAGTGCGTGCCGTGATATTCGATGTTGACGGAGTGCTGAGCATGCAGACAGTGACGCTGCATCCGAACGGAGAGCCTATGCGCACCGTCAACATAAAAGACGGTTATGCGATACAGCTGGCACAGAAATCGGGCTTGCGCATCGTTATTCTCACGGGAGGAAAGACTGAGAGCATACGCAAGCGTTACGAGGGACTTGGCGTCGAGGATATATACATGGGATGCTCCGTGAAGTTGAAAACATACGAGGAGTTCCTCGCCAAGTACGGGCTTGGCGACGACGAGGTCATATATATGGGCGACGACATTCCAGACTATGAGATAATGAGGCGTGTGGGCTGTCCGGTATGTCCGGCAGACGCTTGTCCCGATATAAAGGACATTTCGGTTTATGTAAGCGACAAGACCGGTGGAAACGGTTGCGGCCGTGATGTAATAGAACAGGTGTTGCGCGCGAAAGGGCTGTGGCTCAGCGGTGCCAAAGCATTCGGGTGGTGATATGTTGGATAATTTAAAGAAATACAGGATTGTGCTGGCGAGCAACTCGCCGCGCAGGCGTGAGCTGCTTGCCGGACTTGGAATAGATTTCGAAGTGCGGGTATTGCCGGATATAGACGAGAGCTATCCCGAAGGAAAACTCGCCACGGCCGATATCCCCCGGTATATAGCCGAGAAAAAAGCTGAAGCCTATCTTGACCGTATGGGGAGCGATGAGCTTATAATAACGGCCGACACGGTGGTAATTGTGGGCGATGAGGTGCTCGGAAAGCCTGCTGACGGTGATGAGGCGAGGGTGATGTTGGGAAAAATCAGCGGTAGAACCCATCAGGTTGTCACTGGAGTCTGCATCGTCACGTGTGGCAGAAGAACGTCGTTTTCTGTCAGTACGGATGTCACCTTCAAGGTTCTGACAGACGAGGAGACAGACTATTACATATCGGAATACCGTCCGTTTGATAAGGCAGGGGCATACGGTATCCAGGAGTGGATAGGTTATGTAGGTGTTACGGGTCTTGAGGGCAGTTACTTTAATGTAATGGGCTTGCCGGTACAGCGTATATACAGCGAACTGCTCGATTTCTGAGTTTTTTCCGTTGCCGTACTAAACGGCTCGACGCCATAAACAAATTTTCGGCCATCGGCCGCATGGATATCTTTTATTTACGGGATGGTTGTCATCACCGTATATTCATGCGGCCGATGGCCGAAAGTTTGTCGTATTTTGTCCTATTAGTAGCTTCTGGCTATTATCACACGGCACTTGGCAGGTTTGCCGCTTACCATGTCGACACCGGGAGTCTGCTCGTATGCAAACGGCACGCAGCGTATCGTGGCTTGGGTGTCTTCCTTGATTTTAGCCTCGGTCTCGGCCGTGCCGTCCCAGTGGCAAAGGAAGAAACCGCCGTTCTTCACTTTCTCCTTGAATTCCTCGTAGTTGTCGCACTCATACACGCGCTCGTCACGATACTTGCGCGCTTTTTCGAGTATGTTCTTCTGTATGTCATCGAGCAACTTACCGGTATATTCCACTATACCGTCCAATGATACCGTCTCTTTTTCAAGCGTATCGCGGCGCATTACCTCGACGGTGTTGTTTTCAAGGTCGCGTCCGCCCATGACGAGACGTACCGGAACGCCTTTCAGTTCATAGTCGGCAAATTTAAATCCAGGGCGTTTATTGTCCGCATCATCATACTTGACACTGATGCCGGCAGCCCTGAGGGCGCTTATCACGGGAGTGAGCTTCTCGGTGATGGCTTGTAATTGCTCCGCACCCTTGGTTATAGGAACTATGACAACCTGTATCGGAGCAAGTTTCGGAGGCAGTACGAGACCGTTGTCGTCGGAGTGTGTCATGATGAGGGCGCCGATAAGGCGGGTCGATACGCCCCATGATGTGGCCCATACATATTCGGGCTTGTTGTCTTTGTTAAGGTATGTGACGTCAAAAGCCTTGGCGAAGTTCTGTCCGAGGAAGTGGCTGGTGCCGCTTTGAAGGGCTTTTCCGTCCTGCATCATTGCCTCGATGGTGTATGTGTCGAGGGCTCCGGCAAACCGTTCGGTCTCGCTTTTCACGCCCTGCAGTACCGGCACGGCCATCCATTGCTCGGCAAACTCGGCATAGACGTGCAGCATTTTCTTTGCTTCCTCTTCCGCCTCCTCGCGTGTGGCGTGGGCGGTGTGTCCTTCCTGCCAAAGGAATTCGCTCGTGCGGAGGAACGGGCGGGTGCGCATTTCCCAACGCATCACGTTGCACCATTGGTTGCACATCAAGGGCAGGTCGCGCCATGAGTGAATCCAGTTCTTATATGTGTTCCAGATGATGGTTTCCGATGTGGGACGGATGATAAGCTCCTCGTCGAGACGTGCGGCCGGGTCTACCTCGACACCGCTCTTGTCTTCCTTGGCACGGAGACGGTAATGGGTGACAACGGCGCACTCTTTGGCAAATCCTTCGACGTGCTCGGCCTCTCTTGAAAGGAATGACTTGGGTATAAGAAGCGGGAAATAGGCGTTCTGTGCGCCTGTCTCCTTGAACATGTTGTCAAGCTGGCGTTGCATTTTTTCCCATATAGCATATCCGTATGGCTTGATAACCATACATCCTCTGACGGCAGACTGTTCCGCAAGTTCAGCCTTTACGATAAGATCATTGTACCACTGACTGTAATTGTCGGCTCTTTTTGTTAGTTCTTTTAGTTCCTTAGCCATGTTTCTTACTTATTTTATCATAATTTGATTGCAAAAGTACAAAAAAAAGTTGTAAACTGTTCAGTATTGGGATAAATAGACTATCTTTGCATCAAATTCGAGTATTAATTAATAGTTTAATAGCAATATGAAAAAGTTTAAGATTTTTACTTTTGTTCTCTGTCTTGGTATTGTATTGACAGGATGTAATAACACTCAGAAAGGTGCCGCGATCGGTACGGGTGGTGGAGCCGTTTTGGGTGCGATAGTAGGTAAAATAGCCGGTAATACCGGAGTGGGAGCCGCTCTCGGAGCCGCTGTCGGTGCCGGTACGGGTGCTATAATCGGTAATCGTATGGACAAGGCAAAGAAGAGAGCCGAGGCTGTTCAGAATGCCCAGGTTCAGGAGGTTAAAGACGCTAACGGACTTCCTGCCGTGAAGGTGACGTTTGATTCCGGTATCCTTTTTGCCACAAACAAGGCTGACCTTAACACTGCGGCAAAGAATTCCCTGGCAAGTTTCGCCAAGGTGCTTAACGAGTACAAGGATTGTGATGTGGCTATATATGGCCATACCGACAATACCGGTTCTGACGCAATCAACCAGCCGCTTTCCGTAAGCCGCGCCAACAGCGTGTCCAATTACTTGAAGAGCTGTGGCGTTTCCGCTTCACAGATCAAGTCTGTTGAGGGTCAGGGTTCGTCAAATCCTGTTGCCGACAACTCGACTGTTGAAGGCCGCAAGCAAAACCGCCGCGTGGAGGTTTACATGTATGCAAGCGAGCAGATGGTTAAGGCCGCAGAGAACGGAACACTTCAATAATATGCTGTTGTTGAAGAAAATCAAGAAGATTTTAAGATGGATGGTGGTAGTCTTTTTAGGCTCCACCATTCTTTCTGTTGTGGCTTTACGTTTCTTGCCGGTTTATTTCACTCCGCTCATGTTCATAAGGGTGGGGCAACAGGTTATGGAAGGCAAGGAAATACGTTTGCGTCATACGTGGGTTCCGCTTGAAAAAATATCTCCCGATTTGCCCAAGGCCGTCATGGCAAGCGAGGATTCACATTTTCTTTCACATCATGGATTTGACTTTAAGGCTATAGAGAGCGCCGCTCGACGTAATCTCAGAAGCAACGGCAAGCGTAGGTTGGGTGCCAGCACTATATCACAGCAGACGGCAAAAAATGTTTTTTTATGGCCCGGACGCACGTGGACAAGAAAGGCGTTTGAGGTATATTTCACCGCTCTTATCGAATTGATGTGGAGTAAACAGCGCATAATGGAAGTGTACCTCAATTCCATTGAGATGGGCGACGGTATATATGGGGCTGAGGCTGTGGCACGCTCTAATTTCGGATGTAGCGCCGATGAGCTTACAAGCGGGCAATGTGCGCTTATCGCCGCGACTTTGCCGAATCCAATCCGTTTTGATTCTTCTCGTCCGAGTCCTTATGTCATAAAACGTAAAGCAAGGATACTTCACGAGATGAAATACGTAAAAAAACTCCCTCGTGAAGGTGAGGATATAGGCAAATGACGCTCTTTTACTCGATATTGTCTTGTCGGGTGTTTATACATTTTATTTATTGCTTATTCCGTTTTTTTATTTTATAGCTTACCTTAATTATGCCTACCGGCAATTGCCGAGTAGACAATAAGTTTCGTGTATCTTTTCTTTGGGAGTGGGGCAATTGAGTTTTTCTGTTTGTATGCGGTTGACTTTGCCTTGTGTGCACGGTCTTCTTTTGTGCTTTCTGTCATATATGTAAAGCGCACAGAGGCTCCCGGCAATGTGTTCCGGGAGCCTCTGTGAACAGCCGTCTACTGGCTGTCGGGCGCTTTTGCTCTCATATATATAGACTGTGTGTCGGTATTGTTATATCGTTCGCTTTGCGCTGTAGTCTTGCTTATGGCGGCATTCCTGCTTTTTATTATAGCGCGTTTTTTATTGTTGCGCGGTGTTTCCGCTCAGTGCGGCATGTATGAATGTCGGCATCACGTCTTTCGCCAACACCGTTTTCGAACTGTCGAGCATGTATATGGTGGGCATTGCCCTCAGAATGTAAGTTCCGCGCCGCTGTATATCCGAAATGTCGAAGCCTGCGAGCCATTCGGCCGGTAGCGAGTCCTTGGTTTCGTCCCACAGTTTGCGGTCGCCGTCGGAATATATAGCGAGCACGGTCACCCTGTTTTCTTGAGTGGCTTTGCGCAGTGCGGCATCATCTTTCAGCTCTTTCATTATTTCGGTGCAGTGTCCGCAGTCGGGGTCGTAGAACACGAGTACCGTAGTCTCGGCTTTTGTGCCGTGCAGCGAGCGTCGTCGGCCGTGCCTGTCTGTGTATTCGAAGTCGGCCGCAACGGTTCCGAGACGGTTTTTCTTCGCCGCTTTAAGGGCGAAAGCCGGTTTGGTCTTTTCCGTGTCATCGAGCAACGGGCTTCGCATGATTTCTTCGAGGAAAGTGATATACAGTTCTTCGTTGAGCATTGGTGAGTTTGGGTCGTAGAGATATTTCTCTGCCATGTGCTGTGTGCCGTGTGAAGTGACCCCAAAAAGTGAGCTGCACCCCAAAAGTTAGACAAAAAACTTTTGGGTGCAGTTCACGTGTGTCATCGGATGTCAAGGTCTTTTATTACCTGTTCGAGAAGCCCCTCGCATGCATCTTCGAGCAGCTCGATGACAAGCTCGAAGCCTCTGTCGCCGCCATAATAAGGGTCTGGCACGGATGTGTGTCCGGTGTGATTGCGAAGAAAGTCGGTCATCATCACCACACGGCTGCGCTCGTCTTCGTTGCGTGCCATGGCTGTAATGTCGGAATAGTTGTCGTCGTCCATCACCACGATATGGTCGAAACGCTTGAAATCGTCTCTCGAAAACTGTCTCGAACGGCTGCTGAAATCATATCCGTGGTCGGCTCCGTGGCTTCTCATCCGCCTGTCGGGCAGTTCTCCCTCATGCCAACCGCTGACACCGGCCGAGTCTATCTTAATCCTGTCTTCCAGGCCCCTGCGTTCCACGATGTGTCTCATTATTCCCTCCGCGGCCGGTGACCGGCATATATTGCCGAGGCATACGAACAGCAACGATGTGTTTTCTTTTATCTGTTTCATTGTCGTTTTGGTATGATGACGCTCTGCATCGTTAGGCTTTACACACGGTGGCCGGCGTCGGTTTCTATGCCGCAAAGATAGTGATTTTTACGCAAATAACGGCCGTCATGCCCGCAGTGTGCCAAATGGCGTGTGCGTATGGTGGCCGATATGCCCGTTTTTTTATAAAACCGCCGATAAACAATCATGGCGCAACCGGGTTGCGGCCCTGTCGCGCCATGATTATAGTATTAGAACACCTCCTTAACTTTTCTTGAATAATGATGCGATAAACAATAACGAAACGGCTCCGATAACCGCGGTCGCAAGCTGACCGATGGTTCCGCCCCAATAGATCCCCAGAGCATTGAATATCCAACCACCAAACGCTCCACCGACAACACCGAGAAGCAAATTGATCAAGCAGCCGTAACCGCCGCCTCTCATAATCTTACCGGCTAAGAAACCGGCTAAAATTCCGATAATAATCGAACCAATTAATCCTGTCATAACTCTCAAATTTTAATGCGTTAAACAATCTTTTTACTTATCTCATGCATCAGCTTCGGGCATCTGAGGGCAAGCAGTGTTGTGTTAATCATGGTTGCGCTCGACCTCGCGTTCATGCCTTTAAGTCTTGACACAGTGCAAAAATAAGGAAGAAAGACAGAGAAACGAAATATTTATAGATAAGTATTCACAAAAAAAGTTTATCTTTGCCATTATAAAGATAGATTAAGAAAAAAGGGAGCTTATGAACAGAATTTGTGATTTATTCGGCATCAAATACCCTATTATACAGGGCGGTATGGTGTGGTGCAGCGGATGGCGGCTGGCCGCTGCCGTGAGCAATGCCGGCGGCCTGGGACTGCTCGGCGCCGGGTCTATGCATCCGGAAACGTTGCGGGAGCATATAAGAAAGATGAAAGCGGCCACGGACAAGCCTTGGGGTGTGAACGTTCCGCTGATGTATCCTGAGATTGACAGGCTGATGGGAATAATCGTTGAGGAGGGTGTGAGAATAGTTTTCACTTCGGCGGGAAGTCCGAAGAAGTTTACGCCGATGCTCCACCAGGTCGGAATAAAGGTCGCTCACGTGGTGTCGAGCAGCCTTTTTGCACGTAAATGCGAGGAGGCCGGTGTGGATGCTGTCGTTGCAGAGGGATTTGAGGCCGGAGGACACAACGGCCGCGAGGAGACTACGACGATGGTGCTCATACCCCAGGTGAGGCAGGCTGTGGACCTGCCGCTGATAGCGGCGGGAGGAATAGGCAGCGGCAGAGCCTTTGCGGCGGCACGGATGCTCGGTGCCGAGGGCGTGCAGATAGGGACATTGTTTGCCCTTGCGGCAGAAAGCTCGGCCTCGGAGGCATTCAAGCGGAAGTGTGTCTCGCTCTCGGAAGGCGATACCATGCTGTGCCTGAAAAAGATTTCACCGACCAGACTGGTTAAGAACAGCCTGTATGATAAGGTGGCCGAGGCGGAAGCACGCGGGGCAGAAGCGGATGAGTTGCGTGAGATTATAGGCAAGGCGGCTTCAAAACGTGGAATATTCGAGGGCGATACAGACAACGGTGAGCTTGAGATAGGCCAGATAGCGTCGGCAGTGGATGAAGTGATACCCGCCGGTGAGGTTATAGGACGGCTGGTGAGCGAGTATCGTGATACACTCGGTGGGATTGCCGCTGAAGAATAATCAGGTGGTAAGATGAAAATATAAGAAAATCGGCTGAAGATGGAAGCCATCTTCAGCCGATTTTCTTTATGTGCCGCAGGCACTGATTACTCGTCGGCATCGTCAAAAGCGGCGTTGTGCTTTTTCGCCCAGTCGGTCCAGTCGCTGACTTTCACCAGATTGAACGACGCCAGTGTCTCGCCGGTATCCCAATCGTCGAGGTATCCTCTGAAACGCATGCCTCTGCCCACAGAGTATAACTCGTAGTCACGGATTATTATCCGATAGCCGTCATCGTAGTCGAGAAGGATCCGTCCGTTTCTCACTTCCCAATAGAATTTCGAGCGGTACACACGGTTCCAGTAGTATGAATAATCCTCTTCATAGCCGTATCCGCCGTTGGAGAAATCTCCGTCTTGCACGAACTGTATCTCAGTGTCCCACTGTCCGTCACGTCCGTATCTGTCGTTATAGTACTCGCCTTGTATCGTTCCCTGCCAGATACCGTTCATGTCGTATGCCTGATCCACGTCATCGTCAGTGCAACTTGCAAGCGAAAAGACCGTGAACACAGCCATCACAAGCGTCAATGTGTAGTTGTAAACCTTTCTCATATAATTAAGTGTTTATTTATTTGCATGTCGCAAAAGTAATAATTATTTTCCATGCCGCCAAAGTTTTTATCCTATTCCGGCATAGGGTTTCTCCTACTTTTGACAGGGGATTTCTCTTTGCCGATAATATGCGAGCGCTTTTACGACAGACAAAACGTTTGTTATTTGCCATTCGTTTTTTTGCCAAACTCAGGGTCTATTTTCAGGAATGACGACACAATGAACGTGAGTGAGCACGTAAGCATGACTATGATGAAAAACGTTCTGTAGCCCACCGCCTCCTGCAATGCGCCGGCAAAAAGTCCGGGTATCATCATTGAGAGAGCCATGAGGGCGGTGCACAGCGCGTAATGGGATGTTTTGTGCTCGCCCCTGCTATAATATATAAGGTATAGCATGTATGCGGAAAAGCCGAAACCGTATCCGAACTGCTCCACAAATACGCAGGCATTGATTATTATCAGGTCGGAAGGCATCGCATAACTGAGATATACATAAACTGCATCGGGAAGCGTGATGGCGCATACCATTGGCCAGAGCCAGTGTTTAAGACCGTGGCTTCCGGCTGCTATCCCACCGAGAATGCCGCCCAATGTCAGTCCAACTACGCCCACAGTGCCCTGCACAAATCCATATTCGGCGGGCGAGAGGCCGAGTCCTCCGTTATGACCGGGGTCGATGAGAAACAGGGCCGACACCTTTGTGAGCAAGCCTTCGGGCATGCGATAGAATAGCATGAAGCATATACCCGCCCATACCTGTGGCTTACGGAAGAAAGTGACGAAAGTGTATTTCAATTCGGAGACAAGCATGCTGCCCGTCATACCGTCTCTGTCGCTGTCTTCGTCGGGACGCGGCAAAGCCCAGTTGTGATATAGCCAGAGGGCTATTAGCATTCCCGCCATGAAATAAAACATAAGGCTCCACGAGTAGCGTACGTTGCGGGTGAGCACTTCGAGGTTGCCCGCCAGCATCACGAGGAAGCCTTGTCCCACTATGGTGGCTATGCGGTAGAACGTGGAGCGGATACCGACAAACAGTGCCTGGCAGTGCTGGTCGAGCCCGAGCATATAGAAACCGTCGGCCGCGATGTCGTGAGTGGCGCTCGCAAAAGCCATCAGCCAGAAGAAGAACAGCGTGCCTTGCAGCCACCACGGTCCCGGAACGGTAAATGCCACACCGCCCAGCGCAGCTCCGACGAGTAGCTGCATGGCCGTTATCCACCAACGCTTTGTCTTGACAAGGTCTATGAACGGACTCCAAAACGGCTTTATGACCCACGGCAGGTAGAGCCATGATGTGTATAGGGTGATATCGGTATTTGACATACCGAGACGCTTATACATTATCAGCGATATTGTCATCACCGTGACGTATGGTATTCCCTCGGCGAAATATAGCGTGGGAACCCATGCCCACGGACTGCGTGTTTGCTTCATTTGCTTTGCTTATCTTTATATCTTTCTTTTTAAATCGGGAAACATTTGGTTTTCCCGCCGTAAGGTGTTTTGGTTTTATAAAAAACGGACTTTGTGCTTTTTAGCAATGAGATCTGCGCTTTTTCGTAATGTAATCGACGCTTCTTTGTAATGGAATCCGTATTTTTTCTTTTCGTAATCAATATATCTTCTTTATCTCGGCGCCACGGTAATAATGCAGCAGGATACTGTCGTAGCCATATCCCCGGGCACCCATCACGGCCGCTCCGATTTGGCACAGGCCGACACCGTGTCCCCAACCGGCTCCGATTAGCGTGAAACGGCCGGGTATTCCGTTTACTATATCATACTTATCCACGACAAACGCGCTGCTGTAAAGATGCGTATCGCTGAGTGTACGGCGTATTTCCAGCTCTTTACCGATGGTGAACGTCTTGTTAGTGCCGACTATCTTCAACTTTGATATGCGTCCGCTCTTGCCTCGTTCCAACGGCACGAGGTCGGCAATGTCTCCGAAATCGTCTTTCAGTTTGTCGCTTATCAGTTTGGAAAGTTCTTCCTGCGTGTACTCTACGCGCCAGCGATAGAAGTCGGGTGTCTCGCAGTCGTAGTCGTTCAGCACCTGCGACAATATGCTCTTGTCCGCCGTGTTGCAGAAGGCGTCGGGCGAACTGCGCAGCCATGATGATATATCAGCGTATTGTTGATCGGGCGTTGAGGATAGTGATGTTCCGTTGGCATTCGTCATGTCGCCGTTATTCACTTGACATCCGCAATCTTTCATTCCACGTTTGCTTGCTTCGTGAGAAATGTCACGCACCGCCACGAGATACGGTTTCGGAGTGTCTTCCCAGCAATACTGGAACTCTTCCGTTATTCCGCCGCAACACTTGCTGAACCTTGCGTCGCAAATCTCGTTGCCGTATGTGAGTATCCGTCCGCGAGTGGCCTTCACCGCCTCTTCAACCGCACGGTTGTTGGCTCTCGTAATGCCTTGGTATCTCTGGCAGTGATCGTCGGCACATACATCGAAAATGGTGTGGTCTTCACGGTCGTACCACCTTATCAGCTCATCTTCTTTCTTGGTGAATGAGAAAAAGCCGTTATGGCCGTCTTGCAATCGGCCGCGCTTCTCCATCTGAGCCAGCAGCCAGCTGCGTGATATAACGGCGTGGGCTTTGAGCAACTCGGGCGATGACGTGGCTTTCATCTCGCTTGATATCACGCTGGCAAGGTAATCTTCCACAGGCAATATGTTGATTGCCGTTATATTGTCGGCATCCACCACGAGACGCAGGGTGCCGCAGAAAACCTGTGTCTCTTTTCGTTCCCAGTGGAAGTTTACGCCAATAGTCACGTCGTGCAGCGAGAATGAGGCACCGTCGGCCTGCGGCGTAAAGGTCAGTTCGTGGTATTGGTTTCCGTTCCATAGTATGGTACCTTCAAGAAACTCTACCGTTTGCTCACCTTCTATCGTCTCGCCCTTGGCTGTATACGGGGCGTTCAACGAGAAAGATATTTTCCGTCCGCTTACTATGCCCACGTTCACTTCTGGTACGTTGAACGATATCGACACGGTGTTGTCGTCCGTTTGCAGTGCCCTCTCAGTCTCTTTCATTCGTTCAGCCATGCCCTTCGCGTCTTCACCGGTCATAGCCACCTCCCTGAGTATGCCTATGGCGATGTCAGGGGTAAGCCTGTCGAAATCATCGGCTTGCGGCGTTATTATGAGTCCGGCCATGTCGAGCGCACCCGGGCTGACCATAAACCGTGCGTCACCCTCCGCAGAGTAGCATTCAGGACGGTGCTTGCGGCGTGGGAACACCACCGATATATATTCGTCGTCCGACCGCCAGCTCACGATGTTCATCATCGGTTCGGTGTCGTCAGCGCCCATAGGCAGTGCGGAGTATAGTTTGTTGAAAAGCCTTGTTCCGGCCTCGGCCGTGCCGCTGCGCACGAGAAATGCCGTGCAGGGGTAGTCAGTAACCATATAAATGCCTGTGGTATCGTCTTCCGCTATCACAGGCGAAAGGTTGCGGCAGAGCCGCTGCCAGTCGCGCTGCAAAGGCAGCACGCCGCTCGTTCCGGCCTGAAAGTGCGCATGGTCGGGAGCCGACGCCCCGCACTTGGGTCCGTTATAGAATACCATCATGTCGGGATATTTGTCGAGAATGGCATATATCTCGCCGTAGCAACAGCCTATGAGTTGCGGGCGATGCGTGCGTGCAGGTATGGTGAAGTGCATCGGCAATATAGGGAACGGGTTTACAAGCAACTCGAAATCATCGTCTATGGTGCGTTTTATTTGTAGACCGGGGCGGTTTGCCTCGCACAGGAAACAGGGGCGGGCGGCAATGTCGTTTTTGGCGATGCTTGCTCCGGTAGACACGATGCGGGCCGGATTATACTGAGCCACGAGCGTGAATGCACCGCACGGCAGTTCGCGCGTCTGCGCCCCCCTGAGTTCCCTGTAGCGTCTGCGGGCTTCCGGCCATGTCTCCATCTGCCGTGCGAAGAAACGCCTCACCGCAAAGTCTTCCTTACCGTGTTCCCGCTCGCTGTTCATCCTGCGGCGGGCCGCTATCTCTATGGTGCGCAGCCGGTCTTTGTAAGTGTTGTTGGCGTTAATCTTCTCTATGCCGAGAGCCGCGTCGCTGTTGCCAGACCATCGCCGGCATAGATACAGTTCGCTGTATATGCGGCCTATCCTATAATGCCTTGAGAATATGAGTCCGAGGGCGTAATCCTCTCCATAGCTCGTGTTTGGGAACTGCACCTGGCGTAGTAACGGGGTGAAAAACGCCCTTGGGGCACCCAGCCCGTTTATTCGCAGGGCATTGTTTGGCCCGTTTGTGTCCGTCCACTCACGGTGGTCTATCACCCCCGGAGGCAGGGTGTTCAGCTCGAAATCACACATCCTGTAAGAGCCTACTATCATGGCGGCCTTCTGTTCTCGGAATGCATCGACAATGGTTTGAAGCGTGTTTTCGGAACTGTAAAGGTCATCGCTGTCGAGCTGTACGGCAAAGCGGCCGCACCGACAGTCGTTTATAGCCATGTTCCAGCACCCTCCGATGCCCAGGTCCGTACGCTCCGGATGTAATGCGACGAGCCGTCCGGCGGCCTGTTCGGATTGATGATTGGCGATGAGTTCCGTCGTGCCGTCGGTCGAGTGGTTGTCTACCACGATAACGTTGTAGTCGAAATCCGTTTTCTGCGACAGCGCGCTTTTAATCGCGTCGCCGATTGTGCCCACACGGTTTCTCACCGGTATGACTACCGATGCCTCCACGGGGAAGTCCTGCTCGGCGAAGTCGGGGCATGGATATGTGCCGCTGTCTATTCTCGCTCCGATGGCATCGAGGTGTGCCGTCACTGCGTGTTCCATTTCTATCTGTACCTCTCGGTTGGCGGGGTCTACATAGTCAAACTGCTTGATGCCGCTCGCTCTCGTGTCCGTTTCCTCTTCGGTATACAGATATTCGTTGAGATGGAACACCGTTCCCTCACGGCTGAGAAACAGCCGCAGGTCGTAAAGTCCGGCATAGCGGTATGACGATGAGAGCCGGTCGGCGTATTTGCGCAATAGCTCCGTATTGACGAGAAGCACCGAGCCGAAGTCGAAATCATCCCTTACGCTGCCTTCCTGGTAGTCTGTGACCGGATGTGCGACACGCTCCCCGCCGACAGTCTTGTAATGGTCGCTGTATGTCAGAGCCGCCCCTGAGTCTGCCGCCACGCGGAGCATGCGCTCCACTGCTTTCATGCCCAAGGTCACGGATACAGGCTTGGTCAGCAACAGTGTGTATTCGGCTGTGGCTGCTGCGGCCATCCTCTTTATCGTCTCGGTGTCTGCCATGCCGCATGTCTCCATAAGAGTGCAGCCTTCCGGCAGTATGGTGTCTTCCTCATCCGCCCTGCAGGCCATTATGTTGATATGGCGTACGACACCGCTGCCAAGCAGTGCCTCTGTCATAGGCTTTAATGCGGCGAAATCGCCGCAGGCGAGGAAGCAATCTATCTTTCCTGTCATGATGCTTGTATGATTGTTTATGTTTTTATCTTTCGTAAAATCTCTAAGTAGCGCAAAATTAATTAAAATAGGTGTAATAAACGAATATTCGGTCGGCGAAAATGGAACGTGGGTGGCGAAACATGCCGTTTGCGACATAAAACGATATATAAGGAAAGGATTTTATTCCGTTAGCTGTTTGGTCTAAATAAAAGATAAATAATTACAGTCACTTAATCGGTGGGCCGGAATATTTAATTAACTTTGCAACATCAAATAGCAGAATGGACAAGTTCAACCCTTACATATCAGAAATTGATATTGATTACTGGCGTGGCCTATGTGTCAGGGAGGGAGTACTGCGCCATTACCGGGCAGGTGATTTTTTCTTGCAAGCGGGAAAGACAGGACGTTTTATCGGTTTTGTCAAGACCGGTATTCTCAAATACATTGTAACTGATTCCGATGGTAATGAGCATATCATCAATCTGGAATTTGCAGGAGAGTTTGTGGCCGATTTCCCTGATTCTATTTATGGCATTCCATCAAAAGTTTCAATCAAGGCAATTTCTCCGTGTGAGATTTATTGTGTTTCGACCGGTATGTTGCGCAACCGCATGTATGCTGACAGTGAATTTCAATTTATAGTATCCAGGACAAGCGAAAAACTTTTCAGGCAAGTTTACGAAAGACTGATTGAATCATATACAATTGCGCCGAGGGAGCGGTATGAGCAACTTGTCGCCAAATATCCGGGATTATTTGAAATGTTCCAACTCAAAGACATTGCTTCTTTCCTGAGAATTACGCCGGGGCACCTTAGTCGATTGCGTAAAGAAATTAAAGAAAAATATCCGGATTAACAAATGTGAAGCCTTATGTGAGTTTTTAAACATAACTTTGCCGAAAAAATCAATCAGGTATGAACAGAACTATATGTATTTTTACAGCGATGTTTTGCTTTTTTATTGGATGTAATGCGCAGAAAGAGGGTACGGATTCTATCCAAGCACATGAATTAGAAGAAGTTGTGGTTAAGGCACAACTTCAACATACATCTGCCACCGGCACAACTTATATACCAACTTCCAGACAGAAAAATTCGGCACAGAGTGCCATGGATCTTCTTAAAGTGATGGGTATTCCTCAAATTAGAGTTAATCCGATAGACGAAAAAGTGACAGATAACTTTGGTGGTGATGTTGGGATATACATCAATTATCTCCAAGCGTCAAAAGAAGAAATGGATGGTCTTCGTACAGCCGATGTCAGGAAAGTAGAATACCTTGAATTCCCGACAGATCCTCGTTTTCGTGGGCAATATAAAGTGATCAACATCGTTGTCAGGGAATATGTTTACGGAGGATATACCAAACTGGCCGCTAACGAGAATTTTTTGCTTGGTTTGTCAAGTCATGTTAATGTCTTTTCCAAGTTCACATACAAACGGATGACATACGATTTATATTTAGGAGCGAGCAACAGGAGCGACAGTCATGATGGGAGTTCCACCAAAGGTATTTATTCATTACTTAAAGACGGAAAACCGTTTATTGTAAACAGGATAGAAACCCTTGAAGGTTCCAAGTTCAAACAAAATCAATATCCCATAACTTTCCGGGCAACATATAGTTCGGATAAAATACAGATCCGCAACACTTTAGGTTTTCAGCACCTTGCCAATCCCTGTATTTACCGAAAGGGCACGCTTGATTATATTCCAGAAACGGTAGGTGGAGGGGATAATACTTTTGAACGAAATAATCCGCAACGGAAAAATTCATGTTCATATACCGGCTCTTATTTCTTTGTTCTCCCTAAAAACTTTTCTTTCGATGTATCACCGGTATTCAACTATACACATACTGATGATTTTACAGAGTACTCGGCAAGAAACTCCACTCCTATTTTACGGCAGGCAAGGGAAGATGCCTATAATTTCAGAATAGACGGGTATCTGAGAAAGAGTATCGGGCAAAAACACTCCCTTATGTTGGGAGCAAATGGAGGACAATGGAGTAATAATCTTCATTATACCGGAACCAATGTTTACAACGATAAATTCAGTAATGGTTTTGCTGCATGTCTGGTTGGGTATAATTTTCAGATACCGAAAATAGCGGTAAATTGTGATGCCGGATTTGCCTGGGAGAACAGTTACATCAATGGACAAAAGAAAGATGACAGATATCCGTTTGCCCATATAAATTTGCGATATTCCTTGAACAACAAGAATATGTTCTCGGCCTATTTTCAATATGCGAGCAACACCGCTGGCATAACAGAAAAAACGACAGACATATTACAGGAAAATGAACTGATGTATATCTCTGGGAATCCTGATTTGAAAAACAGCCGGCATATGACGGTGAACCTTGCCTATACATGGTTGCCGTCAAATTCTTTCGGCATGAGTGCCTATGGACGTTTTTTCGGCTTGTATGACCGAATGTTCCAGACTTATACTCATTACAATGATGGCTTGGCTTTGCTCAGAAATTGGGTTAATGACGGAGATTATCTATCAGGCGTGGTTGGAATGGCTTTCAGTTGGAAACCGCTAAATGGGAAACTTCAACTTTACGCTAATCCCGAAATGGGTTTTCATAAAATAACAGGGACTTGTCCGTTGGATTATAATCCTTTCCAACTCAGCATTAGGGTTGCATACTACATTAATCAATTCTATTTTCAAGGATTATATGAAACGCCGCAAAAAAGTTTGAGTCTTAACACAAACACCATCTATCACAAAAGTAACTATTACAGCTTGACCGCAGGTTGGTCAGATTTGGATTGGAATATCAGACTTTCTGTCTATAATTTCTTAAACAAGGGGTGGGAAAACTCTACATCGGAATTCAAAACTACATTATATTCGGAAGCGAGCACTAACTATGGCAACAATTATCATCCACGCATAAATATATCAGTTACCTATACTTTCGGCTACGGCAAAAAAGTACAGCGTGGCAACGAAGTCGGTGAACAGTCTGGTGCGGCTTCCGCAATATTGAAATAGAAGCAGTTACAATATTTCCCAATGAAAATTTTCTATATAATAGCCCAAACGTGAAAGTTCCTAATCACAGCATCTCCATGGATTGTTTTTTATAAGTTTGGAAGATAATGTCGGTAAACGGCCTTTACCAGTGTATAACCAGGTTGTTCCTTCCGTATTCGCTGAAGGTAGATTGCAAAAGTAATGATACGGCAAAACACACGGTTTATTTTCGATACTTAACCATCATCAATGGTAAGGCACAGGCAAAAAGACACAAAACAAATGATTTATTTTGTCATTCGGATGATTTGCAGTAACTTTGCAAGTTAAAGGAAAGACATAAATACGATGAAAATCGGAAAGAAAACACTCATGGGAATGACTGACAGCGAGCTGAAAGCGGTTGTCGACGTTCTTGGTATGCCTCGTTTCACGGCCGGGCAGATTGCACGTTGGCTATATACGGCGCACGTGAAAAGCATCGACGAGATGACAAACCTGTCGAAAGCCAACAGGGCACGGCTTTCCGAAGAATACACCGTGGGGGCTATGGAGCCGGCAGACTGTCAGCGGTCTGTTGACGGAACGGTGAAATACCTGTTTCCGACGGCGGCCGGCAAGTTCGTGGAGACTGTTTTCATACCCGATAAAGAACGTGGAACGCTGTGCGTATCGTCGCAAGTGGGATGCAAGATGAATTGTCTTTTCTGTCAGACTGGCAAACAGGGATTTGAAGGTAACCTCACAGCCGGAGACATAATAAACCAAATATACTCGCTGCCCGAGAGGGAACGGCTTACCAACGTGGTGTTTATGGGGCAGGGAGAGCCGATGGATAACCTCGACAACGTGTTGAGAGCCACACGGATACTCACGTCAGCCTACGGCTATGCATGGAGCCCTAAGCGTATCACGGTGAGCAGCGTGGGTGTGAAAAACAAACTGCGCCGCTTTCTCGACGAGAGTGATTGCCATGTGGCGATAAGCATGCACTCGCCGTTGCATGAGCAGCGGTTGTCTCTCATGCCTGCGGAACGGCAGATGCCGATAGCCGACGTGGTGGAACTTCTGAGACAATATGATTTCACAGGGCAACGGAGAGTATCGTTTGAATATATAGTCTTCGACGGTGTCAACGACACTCAGGCACACGGACGTGAGATAGTGAGACTGCTCGATGGTCTGGAATGCCGCATGAATCTAATCAGATTTCACGCCATACCTGACGTGGCGCTCCGCACTACGGACGACAGGAGGATGGAAGCGTTGCGCGATTATCTGACATCGCACGGAGTGTTTACTACCATAAGGGCAAGTCGGGGGCAGGATATTTTCGCGGCCTGCGGATTGCTATCCACGGCTCATAAGAACCAGAATTAGGGATGATGAGATTTTTTTGGGGGAGCGTATCGCTGGTGCTTGTCCTGTCGCTTGCGGGGTGTGATGGCGGAATATCTATTCGACCCAAAAGCGGAGGACACCCATACGAGGTTCTTGTCACAGGAGATGATCCTGCGGCCGTGGCTTTGCTGAAAAGCATTATAGAAAAAGATGCGGTACCTGGACTGCCGCAGAGCGAACCGAAATTTGACGTTTCGACGGTAAACGGTGAAATAGGGCAAGTCATTAAATACGCCCGTAACATGGTAGTCGTTGTAATAGACGGTAACGAATATACGGCAACGAGTGTAAGATACGAGAGAAACGTTTTTGCCGAACCGCAGATTACAATATATGTGGGGGCACCCTCGGTAGAGCGACTGAAAGCCGATTTGGAAAGAACGGGCAGGACGGTAAGCGGTCTTATAGAGCGTTTCGAGACGGCGACGGCAATATCGGAACTTAAAAAAACAAGCGACAGGAAAGTCGGGAAAGAGGTGGCTAAGTCATTCGGAGTGGACATTTATATTCCGATGGGGTTGAAACCTGTGAGACGGAGCCGGCATTTTATGTGGTTATCTGACAATTCGGCCACATCGATGCGCAACATCTGTATATATACTTACGTAGGAACAGACATGTCGCCGGAAACCGTAATCGTAAAGCGGGACAGCATATTGCGGGTAAACATGCCGGGAGAGACCGATAGCATGTATATGAGGACGGAACGGAAAGCGGTAGCGCAAGCGGCCGGGATTGTCGAAAACGGACAGGTGAGGACCGTGGTCAAAGGGTTGTGGCAGATGGAAGGAGACGCAATGGGAGGACCGTTTGTGGCGCACGCCGTGGCAGACAGCGTGAACGGGCGGGTAATCGTGGCGGAAGGATTCGTATATGCACCCGGAAAGAAAAAGAGAAACATTATAAAGCAGCTCGAAGCTGCACTATATACACTAAAATAACACGTTTTTATGGAAGACAGACTGATACGCGTGGCTATCACGCACGGCGACACTAACGGCGTCGGATATGAGGTAATACTTAAAACATTTGAAGAGCCGGGCATGCTCGAATTGTGTACACCTATTATATATGGTTCGCCGAAAGCGGCGGCATATCATCGCAAGGCACTTAACATTGAATCGAATTTCAGTATCATCAGCAATGCGGAAGAGGCTCAGGACGGGCGTGTAAATATGCTGACCACATTTGATGAAGAGGTGAAAATAGACATGGGGCAACCTTCGACAGAGGCGGGAGAAGCCGCTCTGAAAGCTCTCGACAGGGCAATGACCGACTACCGGGCAGGACTGTACGACGTGCTTGTGACGGCTCCGATAAATAAAAATACGATACAGAATGAGATGTTCAGTTTTCCGGGGCATACGGAATATATCGAACATTGTATCGGCGATGGCAAGAAAGCTCTGATGATACTGATGAACGGTAATCTGAGGGTGGCTCTCGTGACGACCCATCTGCCGATAAAAGATGTGGCAAAGGCTGTTACCAAGGAAGCCGTAATAGAGAAAACAAGAATATTTCACGAGACGCTGAAGCGCGATTTGCGTATTGATAATCCGCGTATCGCCGTACTTGCGCTGAATCCGCATGCCGGAGACAATGGACTGCTGGGCACGGAAGAGCAGGAAGTGATAGCGCCGGCAATAGAAGAGCTTGAAGCCGAGGGAATACAGGCGTTCGGTCCTTATCCGGCAGACGGCTTTTTCGGTAGTGGCGCTTACAACAGATTTGATGGCGTGGTGGCAATGTATCACGATCAGGGACTGGCTCCGTTTAAAGCTCTCGCGGTGGAAGACGGTGTGAACTATACGGCCGGACTGCCGGTGATCCGCACATCTCCGGATCATGGTACGGCATACGATATAGCCGGAAAAGGTGTAGCCGATGAGAACTCTTTCCGTCAGGCAGTATATACAGCGATAGATATTTTCCGCAACCGCAAGAACCATGATGAGCCGATGGCTAATCCACTGCCAAAGCTATATCACGAAAAAAGGGATGACAGCGAGAAGACACGCTTTGCAATTCCTAAGGCAAGAGAACAGTTTAAACGCGAGGAGAAACAGCAAAAAGAGGAATGAAGAAGAAATACCAAAACGGATTTTTCATCTTCGGACTCGCTGTCCTTGTAATAATGGTCACGCAACTCGACATCGCTCAGGTTTGGGCCGGGTTGCAGAGGGCTGGCTATTGGTTTCCGGCAGTGATAGCACTGTGGTTTTTTCTGTATATCTTCAATACATCGGCATGGTATATAATCATCAATTCGTCAGATGGAAGGGATAAAGCGAAGAACGGATATGGGAAAGATGACGCAGGAAGTGAAGAGGCAAAAGCGGATGGTGGCGGTAGCAAGGTCGCTTTTTGGTGGCTTTATAAAATCACAGTATCTGGATTTGCGCTCAACTATGCCACGCCGGGCGGACTGATGGGAGGCGAGCCTTACCGTATAATGTCGCTTTCGCCGAAGATAGGGACAGAGAGAGCGTCATCATCGGTGATACTGTATGCCATGACGCATATATTCTCGCATTTCTGGTTTTGGCTGTTATCCATATTTCTTTATATACTTACTCAACGGGTAAACTTTTTCATGTGGATAATGCTTTCGGCTGTTGGGGCATTCTGCCTGCTGGCTATTTGGTTTTTCCTAAAAGGCTATAAGAAAGGCATAGCCGTGAGGTGCATGAACGTGCTGAGACGCTTCCCGATGATCAGGAACAAGGCGCAAGGCTTTTTCGAACGGCATAGAGAACAGCTCTCGACGATAGACATGCAGATCGCGGCACTGCACAATCAAAACAGGAGGACATTTGTGACTGCCGTTTTTCTCGAACTTGCCTGTCGTGTGTTGTCGGCATTGGAGATATATTTTATTCTGTTGGTTATCATGCCTGACGCAAGTTACGTAAGCAGCATACTTACGTTGGCTTTCACATCGCTGTTTGCGAACATGCTTTTTTTCATGCCTCTGCAACTCGGCGGACGGGAAGGAGGGTTCCTTATGTCGGCAAACGGACTGGCAATGACTGCAAACGCAGGTATATTCGTGGCGCTGATTGTAAGGATCAGGGAATTGATATGGACCGCGATTGGGCTTCTTCTCATCAAGTTCGACAAGAGGTGAGCATATTGCCGCACACTGTCGTAAATGTGTGAAATTGTAAAAAAGCGATAAGTATAGGTTTGAAGTCAAATAAATTTCGTAATTTTGTAGGCTGAATGAAAGTCTCCGAACTGCAAAATATCAAACAAAGATACAACATCGTGGGAAACTGCGAAGCGTTGAATCATGCGCTTGACGTGGCTCTGCAAGTCTCGCCAACAGATTTAAGTGTGCTTATAGTGGGAGAAAGCGGTGTCGGAAAGGAGATAATTCCGCGGGTGATACACGACAACTCGCCAAGGAAACGCGAGAAATATTTTGCCATCAACTGCGGATCCATACCAGAAGGAACTATTGACAGCGAGTTGTTCGGACATGTGAAAGGTTCTTTTACTGGTGCCATAAACGACAGTCTGGGATATTTCGGAGTGGCAAACAAAGGAACATTATTTCTTGATGAGGTGGGGGAGCTGCCTTTGGCGACACAGGCCAGGCTGCTGAGAGTGCTCGAAACGGGTGAATATATTCCCGTGGGAGCCACGGAAGTGCGGAAGACCGATGTGCGTATAGTGGCCGCCACGAACGTGAACATACGCAAAGCTATCAGCGAGGGGCGTTTCCGTGAAGATTTGTATTACCGCCTTAACTCAATACCGATACAGATGCCTCCGCTCCGTGATCGCGGTGAAGACATCGCGTTGCTTTTCCGACTGTTCGCGATGCAGATGGCGGAGAAGTACAGAATGGAGAAAGTGACGCTCACGGAAGATGCCAAACAGATGTTGATGAAATATAAATGGCCGGGAAATGTGAGGCAGTTGAAGAACATCACAGAACAAATCTCAATCCTGAGCACAGAGCGTTCCATAACGGCGGATATACTGAAAAGGTTTATTCCACAGGATCAGGAGAGCACACAGCTCATAGCCATAAATAAAGGAAGCGATCACAGTTTTGAGAACGAGAGGGAAATTCTCTATAAGATACTGTTCGAACTGCGCGGAAACGTGAATGACCTGAGACGTGAGGTGGGAATGTTGAAAAAACAACTCGATGACAAACAGGGCGGAGCAATAGTATCAAAGGAAGACAAGAAGATCGCCGTAAATAATGCTACACCAACAATCACCACTCCGCAAATATATATACAACAGCCCCAAAAGCCGGTGGCGGAAGATGCAATAGCGGAAGAATATATAGAGCCGGAAAGAGAGCCTGAAAGTCTCAACCTGAGTGACGTGGAGCGACAAATGCTCGAAAAGGCATTGGAGAGGAACGGAGGCAACCGTAAAAAAGCCGCATTGGAACTCGGTATATCGGACAGGACACTGTATCGGCGTATCAAACAATACGGACTGGAATAAAGGATATATGATAATACAATACAAACAAGCCAAAAGAATATATCAGACAAGCTGATGACAAATATTTTATCATACATAAAACAGATGTCCCGAACCGGACAAAAGTCCGGCTCGGCACTTTTGTCTTTACTGGTATGTATCGCTATTATTACCGTAACCTCATGTTCAATATCATATAAATTCAATGGAGCGAGCATTGATTACAGCAAGACAAAGACCATACAGATAGCCGACTTTCCTATACGGTCGAATTATGTATGGGGTCCGATGGCGAGCATTTTCAATAATCAACTAAAGGATATATATGCCAACCATACGCGACTGATACAGGTTAAACGTAACGGGGACATGAAGGTGGAAGGTGAAATAACGAGATATGAACAGCGAAACAAGGCCGTGTCGAGTGAAGGCTACTCGGCACAGACGGAACTGTCAATGACCGTGAATGTCAGATTTACCAATAACGCAAACCACTCGGAAGACTTTGAAAGGCAGTTTACGGCGACTTCAACATACGAAACGACACAGTCGTTGAACTCTGTCCAGGAAGAGCTTGTGACACAAATGGTAAAAGAAATAACAGATCAGATATTCAACGCTACGGTAGCTAACTGGTAAGAAGAAATGGACATAACAGAGCTTATAAAACATCCGGAACAACTTGACAGGGAGACACTGTACGAACTACGCTCCACACTTGCGCTGTATCCATACTTTCAGACGGCAAGATTGCTGATGCTGCAAAACCTATACCTGTTGCATGATCCATCGTTTGATGAGGAATTGCGCCGTGCGGCAATATATATCACAGACAGAAAAGTCATCTTCCGGCTTGTCGAGGCGGCGCACTATCGGTTGCCACAGAGACATAGAGATAACGAAGCGGAAAAAGAAAAGTCGGAAGAGGATATTAACAGAACCATAAATCTTATTGACAACTTTCTTGATTCCATACCGAAAGAAGAGGTAAAGGAAGGGAAAAAGAAACGTCGTCCCACACCGGCTGATGCTGCGGTAGACTATGTCGCGTATCTTCTTGAAAGCGAGGAAGACAGCGATAAAGACGGTGAAAACGTTCCACTGTTGAAAGGGCAAAGCCTGATAGATACTTTTATCGAAAACGATAAAGGTAAGATTGTGCTGAGCGAAACACCGCAATTCACGCCTGAGACGGAAGCGAATGGTATCAATGAGGAAAAAGACGGAGATGAAAGCTATTTTACAGAGACACTGGCCAGAATTTACATAAAACAAGGCAGATATTCAAAGGCTTTGGAAATTATTAAGCGATTAAGTTTGAATTATCCAAAAAAAAATGCTTACTTTGCAGACCAAATACGTTTCTTGGAGAAATTGATAATAATAAATAATAATAAAATAAAGTAAAGATGTACACATTATTAGTAATTCTTATTGTATTGGCAGCCATTCTGATGATTGGCATTGTGCTGATTCAGGAATCAAAAGGAGGAGGACTTGCTTCCAATTTTGCCTCTTACAATCAAATTGGCGGTGTCCGCAAAACAACTGACGTAGTGGAGAAGACCACATGGGGATTGGCAGCCGCAATGGTTGTCATCAGTATTTTTTGTGCTTATGTGGCTCCGCAGGCTACAACAAACAGTTCTGTAATGGAGAATATAGAGAATCCGACGGCAAATCCTAATAATTTGCCTGGTTTCGGTGCAAGCCAGACGCAGGAGACTGCCCCGGCCAAAGAAACAGCGACTCCGGCTGAAGGAACAACTCAGAATGTGGCTCCCGCAGCATCACAAGATGCTCCCGCACAGCCCGCTCAGTAATAAAAAGATAAAAAAGTACATGATTTATTTGGTTAATTCAAATAAATCATGTACTTTTGCACTCGCTTTAAAAGAGCAATCAACAACACGGTGGATGTAGTTCAGTTGGTTAGAGCGTCAGATTGTGGTTCTGAATGTCGTGGGTTCGAGCCCCACCACCCACCCGGTAGTAAATAAGCGGAAATCCCATAAATAAAGGGTTTCCGCTTGTTCTTTATAATTGGAAAAGCGCAATAAGTATTATACAAGTGACATAAAAAGCTACAAGTAATAAGATATTTTTCCCCATTTTTTTTCCCTAATAATAAAGATGTCATGGCAACATTCAAGGCAACGATAAAAAAAGAGAAAATGAGAGCCGATAAAACATGGCTTGTTCTTATACGATTTTCGCATTCCGGTGAAAGCAGATATATACCGACCACCATGTATGTGACAAAAAAAGACCTTACGGCCTCGTGGAAAATCAAGAACACTGAAATATTAGATAGGTGTGATTATCTTATACAGGAATACAAGAAGAAGATGTATAAACTAAATATGGAGATAAATAATGTTGGTATTTAAAAGAAAATAATAAGATGAAAAAAACTAAAGTAATATTTGCATTTTTGCTACTTATCCTATGTGGTTGCAGTAGTGATGAAACTTTTGTTGATACGCCCACGACAGATGAAGAAGAAATAACAGATGACAGCACAAAGATATTCAAGACAGAATATGCGGATGGGGAATATACTCAGCCCTTATATTTTGATTTTGAGTTGACTGATAGAATTGCTAATGTGGGGTTGCTTTACATTATGTCCTTGGATAATCGTTTAGTATATTCTAATTATGATATTGGTAGGTTGCCAGGCCGCTTGTTGCCCCCAATCGATGATCCCACTTATGAATGGAAAAAAAAGTACGTTGAAATTCAAAAGATAAATGAAACCATATCCGAAGGCTATAAATACTATCTTGTTTCAAATTTTACATTTTCAGTTCTAAATGAGTATAAAATAATCTTTCTGTATAACATAAAGCAAAATGACATTTGGCGTATATGGCGAGGTCATGAAGTACCCTATGTATATAAGACTAAGCAGTACAATGGCATTGTGTTGGATGAGGAGGTAAGGCTCGAAGATATTATGCCAACGGACACGGCTACATCTGTCAAATAATTCACAAATAATTGTAAATAGTTTATAAAATATCACAAATTTATTTGTTGGTTTATAATTTAATAATTACCTTTGCTTTATACAAACAAGCAAACATAAATCCTATACATAAACCGAGTGCCAAAGAGCCATAATTTATCATCATGGGACAAAAAAAAATACATAAAAATAAGAACATCCAAAGTAATGTGAATAACAAAACGACTTTGAATGAAAGATTTGTACTCACTGATGTGTCTAAGGATGAATTGAACAAAAGAAGAATACCAGTATATTCTTACCTATTATAAATGCTTGATAGCTCCTATCCCTTTTATTTTGTCATGAATGAAAAAGGAGATGCCGATAATGGCATACTCACCGTCAAGTTGTATCGGTTTAAATCAACAAAATCGAAAATTACATATATTGTTCGTGTGGAAATTTACCAAAACCATGTTTATGCAGTAAAATTCTATACAAAAAATTCAAGACATTCAAAAAACAAATACAGTCTTATGACTAATACAAATGAGCCAAGGTTTATAATACATACTTGCATAAACATTATGTTATCCATATATAAAAATGACAAAATGGCCTCATTTGGATTTATAGGAGCAAGCAGTATTAATGAAGATAGTACATATTGTACTAAACGGTACAGGGTTTATTCTAAAATTGTTGCAACATATTTCAGCGATGAGAATTTCTACCATAAGGAAAATAAGAATAAAAGTGCATATATGCTTATAAACAATAAAACATTGGCGAATAATCCTAAGCTCATAGAGGACATTGAAAGTTTCTTTATTGAACAATATGATTATTTTAATTAAACCAAAGCGACACGTAGTATTTGGCTCTTTCTGTTCGTAAGGTAAAAAAGAATTAAACATTTAATATATCGCAAAAATAATGGAACTTAATACCAAAAATCACACAAATTACAATATAGACACTTGCATTCATGAGTGCGAATATATGAACCGAAGCGAGGCAATGATATATTTACGTCAATTAATAGAAGACTGTTCCAGTGATGATGAATTGATTGAGTTTGCCAATAATGCAATCTTTTGCCTCGGTACCGGAAACAGAGATGTAGTGTTTAACGATTATCTGTATAAAGACGAATTGGCTCACATCTGTAACGTTGTAGATAATAGAAGTTTGAAATAGGTGCAATATATTCCCTATATTTTCCCCTCTAAAGAGCTTTTTAAATCATAAATAATTAACAATCAACAAATTAAAGCATTGAGAGTCTCCGCTTCCGGTTCTGAAGGTCGAGGGTTTGAATCCCTCCGGGATCACAAAAAGATTCCACTACCACCCGGTAGTAAATAAGCGGAAACCCTTTATTTATGGGATTTCCGCTTGTTCTTTATAATTGGAAAAGCGCAATAAGTATTATACAAGTGACATAAAAAGCTACAAGTAATAAGATATTTTTCCCCAATAATAAAGATGTCATGGCAACATTCAAGACAACAATTAAAAAAGAGAAAATGAGAGCCGATAAAACATCTATTTTACGGAACAATATCATAGAGCGTACTGTCATTGTCTTGGAATATGGTTTGCATTAGCTGTATGCCCACTTTTGCTATGCTGTCTGTATCCGTATCTATTCGGAGGCTGAGGACAGGAGCATGTGTCATATCGTGATAATCAATAGGAGTGTTTCCGTAAGTATTTTCCACAGTCGGGTAGCCGTGTTCTGAGGCAAACAGTTTGATTTTTGTAAGATACGGGAGCTGACTTTTAGTGATTGCCTCATAGTCGATATAAAACTTACCGTTCTCCTGCATGAAATAGATACATGCCACGGGGCTGGAACAAATTCCGACGAAGTCATATTCGGTTTGCCTGTTTTTCAATCTCTCCAACACAATCGGCAGCTCGTTAATCGTAATTTGTTCGGCATACATCACAGCAGGAACATCGACCACTTCATGTGACACCTCACTACGTCTTACTCCATTTCCACACCCTGTAAGCCACAATACAGAAGCCGTTGCCACAATTATTATGGTAATAAAATCCTTCGTCATACAGATGTCTGTTTATCGGTAATCTGTTTGCGAAATTACTCTTTTTTTTTGTTTATTCCGTCACTCCACAGATGAAAATATTCCAGACATATAATTATTAAAAGTTCTTTTTGTGGTATTTGTATTATGTGATGTACCGAATTGTCTTTTTATTTCATTCGTCATCAATGCTGACGTGTATAACCGGCCCAGATTTCAAAATTATCGGTAATTTGTATTTTAGTCCATGATCAATATCTTTGGAGAACACAATTCTGACGTAATTGTTTTCAACATGACATTGGCAATCGTGTCTTTAGACATAGCATTCCGGGTTGGCAATTTATTGTTATTTGGTTGAAAATTCATTTTCAGTAAATTACAACAGGGATCTATTCCGTTATGCAAACATCTGGTTTGCCAGAGACTGTTGATCTCAGGCTTTTGTTTGATTATACTGTTTTTATTGATGTTTATTATAGTGTAAATATAAAGTAAGGGTCTTTTTTGTTTGGTGTTTAGCGCAAAAGAGACTATCTTTGAAGGCAAACAGATATTTTTTCCTATAATATTATTATATTTGAAATGAAACGATTTAAAAAGATAGTTGCGATAGAGCCTGTGAGCATGGTTCCTTCTGCCGAAAAGCGATTGCACGACTATGCGGATGAAGTGGAGATGTATGGCGATATACCTGTTGATGCCGATGAGATAGTAAGGCGTATAGGGGATGCCGATGCCGTCTTACTCAGCTATACCTCAGCCATGACGAAGGAAGTGATTGCCAGATGCGGCAATGTGAGATATATAGGCATGTGCTGTTCGCTCTACTCCCCTGAGAGTGCCAATGTGGATATTATGTATGCCGGTGAGCATGGAATAACGGTAACCGGTATACGTGACTATGGCGATGAGGGAGTGGTGGAATATGCGGTCAGTGAACTTGTGCGTTGTATGCATGGATTTGGCGGGAAAGCATGGTTCGGTGAGCCAAGTGAGATGACGGGATTGAAAGTTGGAATCGTAGGTCTGGGTAAATCAGGCGGTATGATAGCGGATGCCATGCATTTCTTTGGTGCTGATATAGCTTATTTTGCCCGTAGCGAAAAAGCCGATGCCGGAGCCAAGGGATACCGTTTTATGCCGCTTGGCGACCTTTTGGAACGGAGTGATGTGGTGTTCTGTTGTCTTAACAAGAATACCGTTTTGCTGCATGAGGCCGAGTTTGCCAGGTTAGGACAACATAAGATTCTATTCAACACCGGTTTGTCTCCCGCATGGGACGAGGATGCTTTTGCCAGATGGATAGACGGAGACAATATTTGTTTCTGCGATACGGAAGGAGCATTGGGTGGCCGGCGTTTCCTTTATCATCCTAATGTACGTTGCATGTGTGTTTCGACAGGCCGCACTCGACAGGCCTTTGTAAGGTTAAGTAATAAAGTTTTGGATAATATCGAAAACTATCTGAACGAGGCGTGAGGCCGGATGTCTATGAATGAGTCTGCCCTAAGACATTGAGAACTATGTTTAATGTCTTAGGGCAGACTTATTTATTGCCGTGCCGACAGGATTTGCCTGCTTAGCAGAATACTATCGGTGATGTGATATTGCGTAACGTGTTTATCACAGACCATGCGGCAATCTCGGCCGTAGCGCTGTATACATCTATTACGGCATGTACTTGCTCGTTGCGTATTTCCACACGTTGTGTATCGCCTTTGAAACCGGGCGTGGAGCGCATGGTTACTTTCATGCTATCCGGTCCGACCGATGCGCGGGCAGCGGCGACGGTCACATTAACCTTGGTTGGGAATTGCATGATGGCTTCAGATGCCGTGCCGCTGAATACAGTGCGTTCTTCTTTTTGCAGGGAGTCGTCGTATACAGGTGTGCCTTTCAGTGCATCCGGTCCTTTTTCATTGAAAAATTCAGCTTTGGCATTGCCCATAAGTGTTGCTGTTTGGAGCACGTCAAACCCTCCCGTTGCTCCCGATGCGATGTAAACCTGCGCGTTATGGTCTTTTGCCGTGTGTCTCACCTCATCATAGAATTCATCGTCCGCGAAAGCACCGATTGACAGAGTTACGATTGATATTCCGTGTTTCAGTGCCGTGACAGCCCATTGTCTCATTGCGGCCGGTGAGGCGGCCTCGACCATTATGTCGGGGTTCAGGTCAATCAGGTTATCGAAACTCTCCGCAATGCGGCATTCAATTCCTTTTTCATGAGCCTTGTTTGCTATGGCTTCAGCTTTTTTCGCTGTTCGAGAGAATACCCCTATAAGTTCATATTCGGGTAAAATTCCGTTCAGAACGGCATCCGCCACTATCGTGCCCAATTTTCCGCATCCAGCTATTACCAGTCTTTTCATTTCTTTTCCTTTGGTGTGTATTATCTGATGAACAGCAGTTCTCGGTATTTCGGTAGTGTCCACAGGCCGTCTTCTACAATCATTTCGAGGCTGTCAATCTCCTTGCGTATGGCTTGCATCTTCGGTTCCACTGTGTCGTGATATGCTATCGCACGGCTGTGTATGTTGTCGATGCGGTTTGCCACGCGGCGTGCTTCGGTCAGTTCCTCCACGAGTTGTTCTATTGTCTCGGTCCGTTGGGCAATCTCTTCAATGAGTTTCAGGTTGCGGGTGCTCAGTTTCAGTGCCTTGTTCTCCGGAAAAACGGCTTTCATGCTCTGCACGTTGCGTATAAGGGTGCTCTGGTAGTGGGTTGCTACCGGTATGATGTGGTTCATTGACATGTCGCCCATCACGCGCGCTTCTATCTGTACACGCTTCACGTATGTCTCCCATTTCACCTCGTTGCGTGCTTCGAGCTCTTTCCTTGTCATCACGTTTGTGCTCTCAAACATGTCTATGCTTGTCTCGTCGAGATAGCGTTCGAATACTATCGGACAACTCTTCTCGCAGTCGAGGCCTCTTCTCTCAGCCTCTTTCACCCACTCGTCGCTGTATCCGTTGCCGTCAAACCGTATCGGTTTGCATGCCTTTATGTCTTCCCTGAGCACGTCCAGTATCGCGCTAATCTTGCTTTCCCCCTTCTCTATCAGTGTGTCTACACGGCGTTTGAAGTCCGTAAGCGCTTCGGCCACTGCCGAGTTGAGGGCTATCATGGCCGACGCGCAGTTGGCCTCGCTGCCTATCGCCCTGAATTCAAAGCGGTTTCCGGTGAACGCGAACGGGCTTGTGCGGTTGCGGTCTGTATTGTCTATTATCAGTTGCGGTATCTGCGGTATGTCGAGTTCCATACCCTGCTTGGCTTTCAGGTTGAACAGGTCTTCCTTGTCCGCCAGCTCGATGTGGTCGAGCAGCTCGCTGAGCTGCTTGCCGAGGAATGACGAGATGATTGCCGGCGGTGCCTCGTTTCCTCCGAGCCGGTGCGCGTTCGTGGCGCTCATGATGCTCGCTTTGAGCAGGCCGTTGTGCCGATGGACGGCCACGAGCGTCTCGACGATGAACGTCACAAACCTTAAGTTTTCCTCCGGCGACTTTCCCGGGGCGTGCAGCAGCACTCCGTTGTCTGCGCACAGGCTCCAGTTGTTGTGCTTTCCCGATCCGTTTATTCCGTCGAAAGGTTTCTCGTGCAGCAGCACCCTGAATCCGTGTTTGCGCGCCACCCGCTTCATCATCGACATGAGGAGCATGTTGTGGTCTATCGCAAGGTTGCATTCCTCGTATATCGGAGCCAGCTCAAACTGGTTTGGCGCCACCTCGTTGTGTCTCGTCTTGCATGGTATTCCCAGTTCGAGGGCACGTATCTCGAGGTCTTTCATGAACGCCTGCACCCTGTCCGGTATCGTTCCGAAGTAGTGGTCGTCCATCTGCTGGTTCTTCGCGCTCTCGTGCCCCATCAGCGTCCTGCCTGTAAGCATAAGGTCCGGGCGTGCCGAGTACAGTCCCTCGTCCACGAGAAAGTACTCCTGTTCCCATCCCAGGTTGCATCTGACCTTTGCCACTTCCGGATAGAAGTATTTGCATACGTCTGTTGCCGCCTTGTCCACCGCGTGCAGCGCTCTGAGCAACGGCGCCTTGTAGTCGAGCGCCTCTCCTGTGTATGATATGAATATCGTTGGTATGCAGAGCGTGTCATCCATTATGAATACCGGCGAAGTGGGGTCCCATGCCGAGTATCCGCGCGCCTCGAATGTGTTTCTTATTCCTCCGTTGGGGAACGAGCTTGCGTCCGGTTCCTGCTGCACGAGCAGTTTCCCGCTGAAGTTTTCCACCATGCCACCCTTTCCGTCGTGCTCCGTGAAGGCGTCGTGCTTCTCGGCCGTGCCCTCTGTCAGTGGCTGGAACCAGTGTGTGTAGTGTGTCACCCC